>DATAQR010000084.1:0-3395 GCA_036264565.1 Solirubrobacteraceae bacterium
TCCGATCTCCGACGACGGCGACGTGGGCTGCGCCAACGCCGCCATGGGTATGCTCGAAGCGATGAGGCGCATGGTGCTCATCGCAGCCACGGCGGTCACCGGCTTGGCCGCGGTTTCGGTCGCCGGGGCGATCCCCCTGCGAACCGCCGCGCCGGTTAAGGCACGCGTGACCCCCGGCACCGGTGGTCCGCGCACGACGTTCACGCTGAGCTGGGCCAATCCCGCGCAGACCACCACCCAGGAGTCGCTGGAGCGGTCAGAGACCGTGCAGATCGGCGGGCCGCGCCACTCCGGGTGCGTGAGCTCGGGCCGGTTGACGATACAGCCGGCGGCAGTGCAACAGGTCATGCGGCTGTCGCTGACGCCCCGCCGGATGAGCGCCACCGCAACCAGGACCTGGTGTACGGGCACCTTCCAGGGGAGCATCCTCCAGACCCAGCGCTTCGCCTGCGCCCCGCCGCACCTGTGCCCGCTGATCGAGATCCGGCCGCAGACGATCGCCCGCTTCACCTTCAGCGTCAAACCCCGCGCGTAGTCGCGCCGCGCACCGGTGCGCGCGCCCGCGCGGAGCCTCAGCAGCGCCTCGACCTGACTAGCATCCCGCTCGCGATGGATTACGAGCTTCCAGACGGGACCAGGTTGTCCCTCGAGGACGGCGCCACCGGCGCCGATGCCGCCGCTGCCATCGGCGCCGGGCTTGCGCGTGCAGCGCTTGCGATCAGGGTCGACGGCGAGCTTCGCGACCTCTCGCGCCCCCTCCCGACGAGCGACGGGAACGGGGCGCACGCGCCCACGCTCGAGATCCTCACCGAGCGCAGCGGAGAGGAGGCCCTCCAACTCGTTCGCCACGACGCGGCCCACGTCCTCGCCGCGGCCATGCTCGAGCTCTATCCCGGCGTGAAGATCAGCATCGGCCCGGCGATCGACAGCGGCTTCTACTACGACTTCGACTTCCCCGACGGGGTCACCGTCAACGACGCCGATTTTCCGGCGATCGAGGCGGCGATGAAGGCGCACATCGACGCCGACGAGCCGTTCGTGCGTGAGGAGCTTGGCGTGCAGGACGCTCTCCAGCGCTTCCACGAGGAGAAGCAGCCTTACAAGGTCGAGCTGATCGAGGACCTCATCAAAAACGAGGGGGCCACCACCGTTTCGCTCTACACCAACGGCCCCTTCACCGACCTCTGCCGCGGCCCGCACGCGCCGAGCACCAAGCGCATCAAGGCGTTCAAGCTGCAGTCCGTCGCCGGCTCCTACTGGCGCGGTGACGCCAACCGCCAGATGCTCACGCGCGTGTATGGGACCGCCTTCTTCTCACACAAGGACCTCCAGGCGTATCTGGAGCTCGTCGAGCGCGCCCGCGCCAACGACCATCGCCGGCTCGGCCCCCAGCTCGGCCTGTTCGGGTTCTCGGAGCTGGCGCCCGGGATGGCCTTCTGGTACCCGAAGGGGACGGTCGTCTTCAATGAGCTCGTCAGCCTCAGCCGCGAGATGGGCAAGCCGCGCGGCTACACCGAGGTCAAGACCCCCCAGCTCTACGACAGCGCCCTGTTCAAGACGTCCGGGCATTGGGAGAAGTTCCAAGAGGAGATGTTCATCAGCGAGTCGGCCGGCGCGCCCTACGGGCTGAAGCCGATGAACTGCCCCGGGCATGCCCAGCTGTACTCGATGACCCCGCACTCCTACCGGGATCTGCCCGTCCGCTACTCAGAGCCCGGGCTGCTGCACCGCAACGAGCCCTCGGGCACCCTGCACGGCCTCCTGCGCACGCGCAACTTCGTCCAGGACGACGCCCACATTTTCTGTACCGAGGACCAGATCCAGGAGGAGGTGGCCGGCTGCCTGGAGTTCGCCTTTGCCACCTACAACGTCTTCGGCGTCGACGTGCGGCTGGAGCTCTCGACCCGGCCGGAGAAGCGCCTGGGCACCGACGAGCAGTGGGATCGGAGCGAGGGCGCGCTGCGCTCAGCACTGGAGGGCCGGGGCCTGGAGTACACCGTCAACGAGGGCGACGGCGCGTTCTACGGCGCCAAGATCGACATGCATATGACCGATTCGCTGGGCCGCTCCTGGCAGCTGGGGACCGTCCAGCTCGACTACCTGCAGCCCGAGCGCTTCGGCCTGGTCTACACCGGGGCCGACAACGTCGAGCACCGCCCGGTGATGATCCATCGCGCCCTGATGGGCTCCTACGAGCGCTTCATCGGGATCTTCCTCGAGCACGTCGGCGGCGAGTTGCCGGTGTGGCTGAGCCCGGTGCAGGCGATCGTCCTGCCCATCGCCGACCGCCATCTCGACTACGCCTCCACCGTCAGCGCGCGCCTCAACGAGGCCGGAGTGCGCGCGGAGCTGGACGACCGCACCGAGTCGGTGGGGCGCAAGATCCGCGACGGCGAGCTGCGCAAGATCCCCTACATGCTCGTCGTGGGCGACCGCGAGGCCGAGCAGCAAGAGGTGAGCGTGCGCGAGCATCGCGCGGGGGATACCGGGGCGGTCTCGGTGCAGTCCTTCGCCCAGCGGGTGCTGGAGGAGACGAAAAGCCGCTCGATGGGCTGAAATCGCCGCTATACTCGCTCCCGTTGATCCAACTTCACACCACACGGCGCGGCCCCGCTTGACCCAGACGGCCGCTGCACGCAGCTAGTGCCGGTTCCCAGACGGTTTGACCGGCGCCCGCCCGAGCGGGACACAACTCGGACGAACGAGCGCATCCGCGTGCCGGAGGTACGGCTCGTGGGCGAGGACGGCAAGCAGATCGGCGTCATCAAGACGTCCGAGGCGCTGGAGTACGCCCAGGAGCGCGATCTCGATCTCGTCGAGGTCGCTCCCGACGCGCGCCCGCCCGTGTGCCGCGTGCTCGACTACTCGAAGTTCAAGTACGAGCAGGCCCAGAAGCTGAAGGCCGCGCGCAAGCATCAGCAGCAGATCACGATCCGCGAGATCAAGTTCCGGCCCAAGATCGCCCAGAACGACTACGACACCAAGAAGGGTCACGTCAAGCGCTTCCTGCTCGGCAGGGACAGGGTCAAGGTGACGATCATGTTCCGCGGACGCGAGGTCACGCACCCCGAGCGCGGCACCGCGCTGCTGGAGAAGCTCGCCGGCGAGCTATCGGAGCTGGCCATCGTCGAGCAGACGCCGCTGCAGGACGGGCGCAACATGACCATGATGCTCGCCCCCTCCAAGGCCGTGCTGGCGGGCGAGAAGGACGACAAGCCCGCCGAGGCCGAGGCCCTGCCCGCCAAGGGCGGCCGCAACGGGCGTCAGAACGGGAAGGCGGAGGCTGTCGCCACGCCCGACGCCGCCGCAAGCGCGCCGGACGCGACCGACAGCGCGCCCGACGCGACCGACAGCGCGCCCGACACGACCGACAGCGCGCCCGACACGACTGACAG
>DATAQR010000113.1:0-6167 GCA_036264565.1 Solirubrobacteraceae bacterium
CCATCACTGCCCCCGGAGGGGGCAGTCCCATCGTCGAGAAGCGGTGGCGTGACGATCAGCGGGTTGATCTCCGCCAGCGTCGCGTCCTCCTGTAGCCACAGCTCGTACAGCGCCACCAGCGCGTCGGCGACGCCGTCGACCACATCCGCATCAGCCTGGCCCTGCTTGGCGATTTCGACTGCCTCCTCGCGCGAAAGACCCGTCAGAGCATCGACGTGGTGGCGCACCAGCTTGTCCGGGGACTCCTCGGCCACCTGCTCGATCTCGACGCCGCCCTCGACGCTGAAGATGACTAGCGGCTGCTTGGCGGAGCGATCCAGCAGCACAGAGGCGTAGTACTCGGTGGCGATGTCTTAGGCGTGCTCGATCCACAGCGTGCGTACCGTGTGGCCGCGGATGTCCATGCCGAGAATGTTCTGTGCGTGCTCGTGCGCCTCGGCCTCACCCGCCGCGAGCTTGACGCCCCCGGCCTTGCCACGGCCGCCGATCAACACCTGGGCCTTGACGACGACTGGGTAGCCGATCTCGTTTGCTGCCGCGACGGCGTCGTCGACAGTGGTGACCGCCTTACCGGCCGATACCGCCAGGCCGTGGCGGGCGAACAGCTGCTTGCCTTGGTACTCGAGCAGGTCCATGCGGCGCGGGACTCTAGCCGAAAGTCGCGCGGCCGCGCGCCGCGCAAAAGCGCGCGAGGTGCGCCTGCGGACAGGAGGCGCAGCGCGCGCCGAGGCGATGTCGAGGCATAATGCCCGCCGTGCCGATTCCAAAGAACATCTCGTTCGTCACCTTCGACGTGTACGGGACGCTGATCGACTGGGAGACAGGGATCTGGGAGGCGTTCGCTAAGGAGGCCGAGCGCGACAAATTCGAGCTCGACCGCAATACCCTGATCCCGCTGTTCCACGAGATCTCCCAGGAAATCGAGGCCGGTTCCTACGAGCTGTACGCCGAGGTGCTCCGCCGCACCGTGATGGAGATCGCCAAGCGTTTGGAGTGGGACCTCGAACCCTCGCGCTCGGGGTTCCTGCCCGACTCGGTGCAGCGCTGGAAGCCGTTCAAGGAGACGCCCACTCAGTTGACCAAGCTGGCTAAGAAGCACAAGCTCGGGCTGGTCTCCAACATCGACGACAAGCTACTCGGGCAGACCCGCCGGCACATCCCGATGGATTTCGACCTGGTCGTCACCGCTCAGCAGGTCCGCTCTTACAAGCCCGACCCCGCTCACTTCGTCGAGTGCGCGCGGCGACTGGGCTCCAAGAAGGGGTGGGTGCATGTTGCGGCCTCCCACCATTCCGATGTGTCTCCGTGCGTGAAGGCGCGCATTCCCGTGATCTGGGTCAACCGCAACAAGCAGGTGCTCGAGTCCTCGCAGCGCAAACCGACCGCGGAAGTGCCGAACCTGCGCGAGGCCGCCAAGCTGCTCGGGATCGCCTGACGCGTGCGGGTCGTCTCGCTGCATGCGGACGTCCTGCTCGCCACAAGCGCCATCTGGCAGACCAATTGCGTCCTCGTTCGCTGCGAGAACGAGGCGTTCGTGATCGACTCGCCGATCCTGCCCGAGGAGATCGAAGCGTTGCCGGCAGTGGTCGGGCAGGCGCAGTTCCCGCAGCCTGTCGGTCTATTGGCAACGCACGGCGACTGGGATCACCTGCTCGCTCGCCTGGCTTTCCCGCAGGCGGCTCTGGGGTGCGCTCCCTCGACAGCGGAACGCATGAGCGCGGAACCGGGTGCGGCTCAACGTGAGCTGCGGAAGTTCGACAAGGAGCTTTACGTCGTGCGCTCTGCGCCGCTGATGCTTGGCGCGATCCAGCCGCTTGCCGTGCCGGGTGTCTGTGAGATCGGCTCGCGGGAGCTAAAGCTGTATCCGGCTGACGGTCACACCGTAGACGGCATGGCCGTGTGGATCGATTGGGCCAAGGTTCTTGTCGTGGGCGATTATCTCTCGACGGTCGAGCCTCCAAAGGTGGAGGGATCGCCGGCTGCCTACCTGGCCACGCTTGAGCGGCTGCGCCCGCTGGTCGAGTCGGCTGACCACGTCGTGCCCGGCCATGGTCCGGTGCTCGACCGCGAGCGCGCGCTGGGCACGCTCGACGAGCACGTGGAGGCGGTCAGTCGGCTGACTTGATCGTGGCGATTGGTGCACCGGCCGCGATCGGGGCGCCTTCGGCGATCGGCAGCTCGGCGATCGTGCCCGCCTTGTGGGCGGTGATCTCGTTCTCCATCTTCATCGCCTCGATGATGCACAGAAGCTGGCCCTCGGCCACCGTGTCGCCCTGTTTGACCAGCACCTTCCACATATTTCCCTGTAGCGGCGACTCCAGTGTGTCCGGCCCACCTGCCCCGCCCTTACTGCCAGACCGCGCCGAGCGCTTCGGTGCGCTCGCGCTCGCTGCCGTGCCGTTGAGCGCCGCGCCACCGCCCGCGAATGGTGCGCCGAGCACCTTCACGTCGAAGCGGCGGCCCGAGACCTCGACGGTGTAGGTCTGCTCGACCTTGGTCTCGGCGTCGTCCTCGTCCTTCGGCGCCTTCTCGAAGGCGAGCGTTTTCAGCCACGCCTTGTCCTCGAGCAGATCGCGGCAGGTCTCGCCTTTGGACCACTGCTCGGTCTGCAGTAGCGCTTCGTGGAAGGGAATCAGCGTCTTCAGGCCCTCGATCTCGTATTCGCGCAGGGCGCGCAGCATCCGCTGGGTGGCCTGGGCGCGGTCAGCGTCCCAGACGATCAGCTTGGCCACCATCGGGTCGTACATCGGCGAGACTTCTCCGCCGGCGCCCACGCCCGAGTCCACGCGCACACCCGGGCCTTTCGGCTCTGAGTAGGCGCCGATCTTGCCGGGGGCGGGGGCGAAGTTCTTGGAAGCATCCTCGGCGTTGATGCGGCACTCGATCGCGTGGCCGCGCAGCGCGACGTCTTCCTGCTTGATCGCCAGCTCCTCGCCGGCGGCGGCGCGGATACCTTCCTTGACGATGTCAACGCCGGTCGTCATCTCGGTGACGCAGTGCTCGACCTGCACGCGCGTGTTCATCTCCAGAAAGAAGTACTCGGCCGGAGCGCCATCGCTTGAGGCGAGCAGACCCTCGATCGTGCCGGCGCCGACGTAGCCGACTGCGCGTGCGGCCTCGACGCCGATCTCGCCGATGCGAGCACGCAGCGCCTCATCGACCACCCATTCGGGCGCGGGGGACTCCTCGATCACCTTCTGGTGGCGACGCTGAATCGAGCAGTCGCGCTCGCCCAGGTGGATGACGTTGCCGTGGCGGTCGGCCAGGATCTGGACCTCGACGTGGCGCGGGTCGGGCAGATAGCGCTCCAGGTACACCGTCGCGTCGGAGAAGAACTTCTCGCCTTCGCGGCTGGAGCCCTCAAAGGCGCCCTCGAGCTCGTCCTCGCTCAGCGCGACACGAAAGCCCTTGCCGCCGCCGCCGCCCGCGGCCTTGACCGCGACGGGGAAGCCGATCTCCTTCCCCGCGATCTTGATCGCGTCGGCGACGCTCGCCACCGGCTCGGTCGTGCCGGGGACGATCGGGACGCCGGCGGCCTTCATCAGCTCACGCGCGCGCGTCTTTGAGCCCATCGCCTCGATCGCGCTGGGCGGCGGGCCGATAAAGACGATGTCGGCGTCCTCGCAGGCCTGCGCGAACGGCGCGTTCTCGGCCAGGAAGCCGTAGCCCGGATGGATCGCCTCGGCCCCCGAGCGCTTGGCGGCGTCGATGATCTTCTCGATGCTCAGATAGTTCTCGGCGGCCGGGCCCTCACCGATGTTGTAGGCCTCCTGCGCGCGCCGCGGATGCAGGGCGTCGCGGTCGAGCTCGGAGTAGACCGCAACTGAGGCGATGCCCATCTCATCGAGCGCGCGGAAGATACGCACGGCGATCTCACCGCGGTTGGCTACGAGTACCTTGCTGAACATGGAGCGGGGAGCTTACTAATCGTCCAGATCGGTTCTGATGCCTGCGGCGTGGATCCCCGGTACCAGCTCGAGTTGGTGCTCGACGCGGTGCAGCAACTCGAGCAACTGCTCGCGCTCGGACTCGCTCAGCCCGCCACACAGCCGACGCTCCAACTCGCCGGCGAGAGCGAACGCGCTCCTGAGCACTTTGCGGCCCTTCTCGGTCATGTACAGCTCGCGGGCGCGACGGTCGTCGGGATTGGGCTGCCGCTCGATCAGGCCGCGTTGCTCGAGCGCGTCGACCATCGTTACGACCCGGCTAGGTTGTGTGTGCAGATGCTCTGCGAGCGCCTGCTGTGAGATACCCTCGGCCGGCGCGATCGCGCGCAGGAGCGCGAATTCGCGCGGCTCCAGCTTCACGATCTTCATTTCGCCGCGAAACTCGCTGGCGACGGCGTGCCCGAGGCTCGACAGCGTGAAGCCGACCGATCTTGCCGGCGTGCCGACGATCCTCCCCTCACGGGGCGGCAGTTCGACGCCGACCTCGGCGACTTCCTCGTCGGTTGGAAATTCAGGCGATGAGCTTGGGGTGGGCATGTCGTCTACAGGGGCGAGGAGCGTGGGGGCGAGGAGCGTGCGTTCTTGATTCGTTTCGAGAAATGTACAGCTTTGAATGATTCATGGTATAAATCATTCAATCATTGAATGATTCAGGATTGTAACTAAATTCGCGTCAAGAGTTCAAGCAACAAGGAGGCAGCCGATGTCTGAGACCGACCGGCAAACCACTTCCACGTCGCTCGCGCCGATACCGACTGGAGCGATCACCCGCCTGGCGCACTGGGTGCTTGCCCACCGGCGCATCGTGATCGCGTTGTGGATCGTCGCCTTCCTCGCCGGCGGCATGGGCGCCGGCAGCGTCTCCAAACGACTCTCCTTCAACTTCGCGCTGCCCGGCCAGCCCGGCTACGAGACCGCTAAGCGGATCGCTCACGAATACGGCAACGGCGGCGAAAGCCCGTCCTCCGTGATCGTGGTGACGGCGCCCGCCGGCCGCTCAATCGCATCCGAGCAGGGAAAGGTCGACCAAGCATTCGCGCGGGCGCGCACCTCCGTCCCGAACGTGCGCATCGTCGATTACGGCGCTACGCACGACCCACACCTCCTCACAAATGACGGTCGCTCCACCTACGCGATCGTGTTTACCCCGGTCGAGAAGACGTTTGGGGCACCGAAGGTCCCCGAGCACGTGACGCGCGTCGTCGCCGCCACCCTGCCGGCAGGCACGCAGGCGCAGCTGACCGGGCTCGGCCAGCTCGCCAACAGCGGCTCGGAAAAAGGGCCCGGTGTGTTCGTCGAGACTTTGATCGGGGGCGCCGGTGCGCTGGTCGTGCTCGCCTTCGTGTTCGCCTCGCTGCTCGCGCTCGTGCCGCTCTTGATCGCGGCGGTGTCGATCCTGACGACGCTGCTGGTCGTGCTGGCGCTGACCTACGTCGCCGAAGTCTCATTCGTCGTGCAGTTCCTGGTCTCGCTCGTCGGCCTGGGCGTCGCGATCGACTACTCGCTGCTGCTCGTCACGCGTTGGCGAGAGGAGCGCGACCACGGCCGCGAGAACTCCGAGGCGGTGGTAGCGGCGATGGCGACCGCCGGCCGCGCCGTGCTGCTGTCCGGCCTGACGGTCGCGATCGGCCTGCTGGCGCTCGTCGTCCTGCCCGTGCCGGGGCTGCGCAGCGTCGGCTACGCCGGCATGCTGATCCCGCTCATCTCCACCTCGGTGGCGCTGACGCTGCTACCGGCGATGCTTGGCGGTATCGGGCCGCGCGTGGACTGGCCAAAGCTGCGCCACGAGGCGCAGGCCAGCCGCGGCTGGACCGCCTGGACGCGAGCGGTGGTCAAACGCCGCGGAGCGGCGGCCGGGATCGCGGTTGTGGCGCTGGCGCTGCTGATCGTGCCCGTGTTCAACCTCACCACCGGCCAGACGAGCGCGAGCGCTCTCGCCAAGACGGGCACCGCGCGCGAAGCGTATGACCGGCTCGCGGCGGGTGGGGTTTCGAGCGGGGTGTTGACGCCGATGGAAGTGCTCGCCCATTCGGGCGAAGTCCAATCGGTGCGCAAGCGCTTGGAATCGGTGCCGGGCGTCGTCGCCGTGATTGTCTCCCATGCCGCCGACTCCACTCGGGGCGGCACGACGGTGCTGCTGGCGATCCCGGCTGCCCAGACCGTCAACTCGACGACGCTGGCACCGGTGCGTGCCGCTCGCACGGCGCTCAAGACCGAGCC
>DATAQR010000153.1:0-11407 GCA_036264565.1 Solirubrobacteraceae bacterium
TGATGGCGGGGGTGCCCGCAGGAGGGTCAAGGCGCTGGACGCGAAGGTCTCGCTCGACTCAAGCGCGCTCTACCGCCACCCCGACAACCAGGGGCTCTCCGACAGCGAGAACGAAGACCCGATCGAGCGGCGCGCCAAAGAACAGGGCGTGCAGTACGTCGCGCTCGACGGCGACATCGGCATCCTCGGCAACGGCGCCGGCCTAGTGATGAGCACGCTCGACGTCGTCGCCCAAGCGGGCGGCGAACCGGCCAACTTCCTCGACGCCGGCGGCGGCTCGGACGCGGGCAAGGTCAAGCAGGCCGTCGAGCTGATCCTTGCCAACGACAAAGTTAAGGCGGTCCTGTTCAACATCTTCGGCGGCATCACCCGCTGCGACGAGGTCGCCAGGGGCCTGATCGCCGCCTTCGCGGAGATCAAACCGACGGTGCCGTTCGTCGTCCGGCTCGACGGCACCAACGACGTGCTGGGACGCGAGTTGTTGCAGGAGGCCGCGCTGCCGAACGTGCACGCCGCCCGGACGATGAACGAGGCGGCCGAGAAGGTCGTCGCGCTCGCAGCGGCTCGCAGTGTGGAGGCGGCGGCATGATTGGCGCTCGTGCTCGACGCTCGTCCATTGCGCGCTTGAGCGCTTCGCAATCTGGGGGACTGAGATGAGCGTGCTCGTGGACAACGACACGCGGCTGTGCGTGGCCGGCATGACTGGCAAAGAGGGTTCGTTTCACACCCTCAACAACCGCCGCTACGGCACCAACGTCGTCGGCGGCGTCACCCCCGGCAAGGGCGGCCAGGACGTCGAGGGCATCCCCGTGTTCGACTCCTGGGAGCAGGCGGCGGCCGAGACACAGCCGAACACGGCGATGATCTTCGTGCCGCCGCGCTTTGCCGCCGACTCGATCCTCGAAGCCGCGCGCGCCGGCGTCGAGCTGGTGATCGCGATCACCGAGGGAATCCCCGCCCACGACGAGCTGCGCGTCTACAACACGCTGAAGCGAGACCATCCGGCCACGCGCTTGGTTGGCCCCAACTGCCCGGGAATCCTTTCGCCCGGCAAGGCCAACGTCGGCATCATCCCGGCCTCCTTCTTCAAGCAGGGCAACGTCGGCGTCGTCTCGCGCTCGGGCACACTCACCTATCAGATCGGCAACGAGATCGCCCAGGCCGGCTTCGGCTGCAGCTCGATCGTCGGCATCGGCGGCGACCCCGTGCCGGGCTCCTCGTTCGTGGACATCATCGAGTTGTTCGGGGCGGACTCGCAAACAGAGCTGATCGTGCTCTCCGGCGAGATCGGCGGCTCGGCCGAGGAGGAGGCCGCCGAGTACATCGCCGCCAACGTCAGCAAGCCGGTCGTCGCCTACATCGCCGGCTTCACCGCGCCGGAAGGCAAGCAGATGGGCCACGCCGGCGCGATCGTCTCCGGCTCGGCCGGCACCGCCGCCGCCAAGGCCGAGGCACTCGAAGCCAAGGGAGTGCGTGTCGGGCGCACCCCGACCGAAGTGGCCGAGATCGCCGTCGAGATCCTCGGCGGCGTGCGCAGCTAGTGTGAAAAAACGTCTGAGCGCAAACGCGGCTACGCTAGGCGCATGGATCGAGAGGTCGCACGGACACTCGGCGAGCTGGAGCTGAAGCTGCGCGAACTCGAGCGCGAGCTGACCTCGATCGGCCGCCGCGCGACCGAGCCGCCGCCACGCGCGCCGCTGCCACCGCAGCACCCTGCCGCGCCGCCGCAGCACACCTCACCACCCGCCCCCCCGGCAGCTGGGCGCCTCGTCGACGAGGCGCTCGAGCGCCAGCCTGAGCGCCGCTACAGCATGGAGGCCCAGGAGACCGCTTTCGGCGAGATCCCGGCGACCAAGGACCAGCGCGACACGATCGACCTGGCCGAGCTCGTCCGCTTCAAGCAGACGATGCAGGAGACGCTGCAGGGCCTGATCGGCGAGTACAGCCGCCTGCTCGCGCTGCGCCCACCCTCCGGTGACTGACCATAGGCGACGGCAGCAGCGCACACCTTCGTCTGAGGCCGTCCTGCTTTACCCTTCCCCGCCATGAGCACGATCTCCTTCGCCCGCGGCGCCCCATCGCTTGACATCGTCGATGTCGACGGCCTCAAGGACGCCGCTGTGCGCGCTTTCGAGAGCGACCCGGCCGGCACCACCGCTTACGGCACTTCGATCGGTTACCCGCGCCTGCGCGCCTGGATCGCCGACCGTCACGGCGTCGAGCCCGAGCGGGTGCTCGTCACCAATGGCTCGATGCAGGCTGACGCGTTCCTGTTCGAACAGGTCGTAAAAGCCGGCGATGAGGTGATTGTCGAGCGCCCCACTTACGACCGCACGCTGCTGTCGCTGCAGACCCGCGGCGCCAAGCTGCATGCCGTCGAGCTACAGCCCGACGGGATCGACACGGACGCTCTGGGCCGCCTGCTCGGCGACGGCACCAAGCCGACGCTCGCGCACATCATCCCAAACTTCCAGAACCCAGCCGGCTATACGCTGTCGCTGGCTAAGCGCGAAACGCTCGTCGCCCTGGCGGCAGAGTACGGCTTCCTGATCTTCGAGGACGACCCCTACGTCGACCTGCGCTTCAGCGGCCAAATGCTGCCGCGAATGCTCGAGCTCGACCCCGAGCGCGTGGTGTACGCCTCCTCCTTCTCAAAGACGGTCTGTCCCGGCATCCGCGTCGGCTACCTGGTCGGGCCGGTCGATTTGATCGCGCAGATCGCCAAGCTTGCCACCAACACCTACATCTCGCCGAGCATGGTCTCCGAGTCGATCGTCTACGAGTTCTGCGCCTCGGGCGCGATCGAGCGTTCGATCGAGAACGTGCGCACGGCGCTGGCCAAGCGCGCCAAGACGCTGGCCGAGGCGCTGCGCCGTGAGATCCCCGAGGCCGAGTTCGTCGAGCCGGAAGGCGGCTACTTCATGTGGGTCGAGCTGCCCAAGGGCACCGATGTCGCCCGCCTGTTCGAGCTCGCCGGTGAGATGGGCGTGGCGTTCGTGAAGGGCACCGACTTCTTGATCGAGGGCGGCGAGAACACGCTGCGCCTGGCCTACTCGGGCGTCACCCCCGAGCAGATCGACGAGGGCGTCGGGCGGTTGGCCGAGGCGCTGCGCTCGCTCTAGCGCTGGCGGGCGCAACCGGGTCTACGTCCCGCCTGTTCCCTTGCGGGACCGGATTCGCCCCTTACCGCGAGGTCGGCCAGCGGCTACCGACCATAGCGCTGGCCCAATACGAGCTGCTCGGGCAGCGCCGTGCGCGGCGGCGGCGAGGGGTCGGCCTGGACCGAGACCGTCTCTGCCACGCTCGGGGTGAGCATGCAGCGCTCGCCGTCCGGACCTTCGATGACAACCTGATCGTCGTCGTGCTCGACGAGCGTACCCTCCATCCCTGGCTCGATGCCTGAGGTCTTCAGATAGTGCAGCAGGTCCTCAGCCTCGTTCTCGAAGCGCAGCACGCGCACCTTCGCGCCGACCTGAACGTCGGCGAGCGGCACCCCCGCCAACCGAGCGCCGGCGACGATCGGGTGGCCGTGTGGACAGGTCTTGGCGTCGCCGATCGCGGCCAGCATGCGCTGCTCGAGCACCGGCGACATCGCGTGCTCCAGGCGCTCGGCCTCCTCGTGTACCTCGTCCCAAGGGATGCCGAGCACGTCGGTGAGGAAGCGCTCGATCAGGCGGTGTCGACTGACGACCGATTCGGCGTGGGAAACACCCGAGTCGGTGAAGGAGATAGCGCGATCGGAGCCACGCGTGATGTACCCGTCGCTTTCCAGACGGCCCACCATCTCGTGAACCGTGGGGGCGGAGACCTGCATCGCACGGGCGACGTTGGCAGCGGTCATCGGCAGCGACGCCTCGTGCAGCCAGAAGAGTATCTGCAGGTACTCCTCCTCGGCCACCGTCGCGGTGCTTGAACCCTCCTCGCTCACCGTCCAAGCCTACCTACGTGGCGAGTTGAGCGAACGTGCACTCGCGCGGCGGCTTATCATCGCGCCAGCGCCGCAGCTTTGCGCCGTGGCGGATGCGGCCGGCGGAGACGTGATCGAAGTCGATCTCGACGACCAGCTCGGGGCGTAGCGCCACCCACTCCAGGTCGCGATCGGCGCTCCAGCGGCTCGGGTCGGACGAGCCGCGCTCGCCCGTCTCGTACGGCGCCAGCGTCCCCACCAGCTCGCGCTTGGCCTTCGCGGTCAGGCCCGAGCAGTGGCCGACGACGCGCAGCTGCTCGCCGTCGTAGAGCGCGAGGATCAAGGCGCCCACCGTGTTCTCCTCCTTACCTGGACGCCAGCCGGCAACGACGGCGTCTATCGTACGCACGCGCTTGACCTTCACCATCCCCTTGCGCTCGCCCGGCAGGTAGGGCGCTGAGCGCTCCTTGGCGATCGCGCCCTCGGCCGTGCGCAGCCACACCTCGGCCTCCTGCACCGAGCCGACCGAGCGCATAAGCTCGATCGGCGCCTGGGCGAACCCGTCTCCCTCGATCAACCGCTCCAGCTCCGCGCGGCGCTCCGAGAACGGACGTTCCAGCAGCGAGTCGTCCATGCGCGCGAGCAGGTCGAAGGCGACGTACAGCGCCGGCGTCTCGTTCGAGAGCAACTCGATCCGCGAGGCGGCCGGGTGGATGCGCTGCCCGATCGCATCGAAGTCCTCGCGGCCGTCTGAGCCGCGCACGACGATCTCGCCGTCGAGCACATAGCGGCCGGGCGGGAACACCAGCTCAGGAAAGTAGCGGTGCAGTGGCCGCCCGTTGCGCGATTGCAGGAACACCTCGTCCCCGTCTACGAAGGCGACGCAGCGAAAGCCGTCGAGCTTGACCTCGTAGACGTAGTCCTCGCCTTCCGGGAGCGCCTTGCGTGAAAGCGCGAGCTCAGGAGACAGCGGTGGCGAGAGCGGCAGGGTCATGCGCTCTCATCCTGACGCGCACCGGACCTTCTTGCCGGCCCGAGCGCCTGCCCGCCAAAGCAGCCACTCATCGCTGCTTGGCCCGGCTCGGCTGGACGCGACGCGGCTCGCCGGTCTGCTTACGGAAGTGAGGCGGCCAGGGCGCGTCGCCGAGCCCCTCGCGCTCGTCGCGAGCCGCCAACTCCAGCAGCCCCGCCAGCGACCCCGGCGAGTCGTCGATCGTCTCACTGGGATCGCCGCGCTCGCGCAAGCGTGTCGGCACCGTGTCGATGCGCAGGTCCGCCGGCTCGACGTCGGCTACCTCCTCCCACTCCAGCGGGCAGGAGACGCGCGCATCGGCAACCGCGCGTACCGAGTACGCCGAAGCGACGGTGCGGTCGCGGGCATTCTGGTTGTAGTCGATGAACACCCCCCTGCGCTCCTCCTTCCACCACTTCGAGGTGGCTTCGCCAGGCATCCGCCGCTCCACCTCGCGCGCCAGCGCGAGCGCGGCGCGGCGCACCTCCGAGAAGTCGTGCTCGGGCAAGACCCGCACGAACACATGGATACCGCGCGAGCCAGAGGTCTTGGGAAAGCCGAGCAGGCCGTGGGCGTCGAGCACCTCGCGCACGCACAGCGCCACGCGACGGACCTGCTCGAACGGCACCCCGGGACCGGGGTCGAGGTCGATGCGCAGCTCGTCGGGATGGTCGAGGTCGGCGCGGCGCACCGCCCACGGGTTCCAGTCGATCACGCCCAGGTTCGCGCCCCAGACCAGATGCGCAACATCGTTAGGGACCAACTCTCGCGCGCTGCGGCCGCTGGGGAACGTCACCGTCGCACTCTCGAGCCAACTGGGAGCCCCATTAGGGATCCGCTTTTGAAAAAACGGCTTGCCCTGGACACCATCCACCCAGCGCTTCATCACCGTCGGACGCTCGCGCAAATGGCGCACCACCGCCTGCTCGCACTCGACGTAGTAACTGACCAGGTCGAGCTTGGTGAAGCCGGCGTCCGGGAAGTACAGCTTGTCCGGTTTGGAGACGCGCAGCTCATGCCCGCACAGCTCCAGGACGACCGGCTCGCCTTCGTCGCTGTCGCTCTTCTTGGAGGCCACGCCTGTAAGGATGCCCGACTGTGATCTCGAAAACCGTGTTCGTGCTTGCTGAGGGCTTTGGCGAGGGTCTGGATGCGAAGCGTGTCGCGGCCGCGCTTGCGCGCGGACTGGAGGCCGAAGGGAGCCTCGACTGCGACTGTTGCGCGCTGGAAGAGCGCTCAGATGCGCGAGCGCGAGCCGCGGCGCTGCTGGACGAATGCGACTTCGACCGGCGCATGCGCGCCGCCCGCGCCCTGGTGATCGCCCGCGAGCACTTGGACGACCGCACGCTGGCCGGCAGCGTCGCGTTCGAGGCCGCGACACGCGCGCGCCAAGGGGGAGTGCCGGCATACGCGGTCACGGCGCACGACGCGCTTGACCGGTTCGAGGCACGGATTGTCGATCTGCAGGTGGTGCTGGAGGCGGCCGACTCGCGCGCGCTCGGCGCGGCGGGCCGCAAGCTCGCGGCCCTGGTGTAACGCAACAGCCCGCACCACAACAACGTTCTTCACGGTCGCACGGCTTCTACAAACAGAGACGGAACTCGCGCTGAAACGCGGCCTGAGCGCTGCTCACAGAAAGCAGTTCCCCTCGCCGCGGTAGGTCGGCGCCTGCTCGACCACCAGCTCGCCTTCGATCAGGTGCAGCCGGTCAAAGCGCTCGCACAGCTCGCCCGCCTTGGCGTGACGAAACCAGACGCGATCGCCGACGCGCAACTGGCGCGCAGCAGCGCCCAACAGCGGCGTCTGCACCTCGCCTGCGCCCTCCTGGGCGTCGAGTCGCAGACCCGCGGGTAGGAACGGCTGCGGAAGCCGCGCGGCATCGGCGGGTCCTGAAGCCAGGTAGCCGCCGCCGAGTACGGTCGCCACGTCACCTGCCGGCTTGCGCACGACCGGCAGTGCAAACAGCGCCGCCGGCTCAGGCGCGAAGGCGCGGTAGGCGTCGAACAGGGTCGGCCCGTACAACCCTGACCCCGCGGCTATCTCAGTGACCGAAGGCTCGGCGGAAGTCAGCTCCAGGCTGCCGGTGCCACCGCCATTGACGAAACGAAGCGGCGGCTCGCCGCTTTCGCTCAGGACGGCTTCGACCGCCTCGACCGCCGCGGCGCGGCGCGGCGCGAGCTCGCGCTTCGAGCGCCACTGCAGCGCACGGATCGCGGCGCCACGCCCACGGCCGCCAGGTGGAGCGTCACCAAGGCCAGCGGTCTGCGCCTCGTAGGCCATCATTCCGACGAGCCTCACGCACTCGCGCCCCGCGATCTCGCGCGCGAGCGTCGCCGCTTGTGCGGGCGTATGCACCGGCGAGCGCTTGGCGCCGATCTTAACGCGCCCGTCGAATAGCCACAGTCCTGCATCGAGGTCGATACAGACGTCTATCGGAGTGTCCACAGCACTCTCGATCAGGTCGAGTTGCGCGGGACTGTCGACCATCACAGCGATGCCCGCCGGGCTATGACGCTCGGCGAGTGCGCGCAGCGCTGCCCGATCCACAGTCGGGTAGGCCACAACGATGTTCTGCAAACCGGCATCGGCCAGCCACAGAGCCTCGGGCAGTGTGAACGCGAGCGTGCCGCTGAAGCCCTCGCGGGCGAGCACACGCTCCTGCAGCGCCCGGCAGCGCACCGACTTGCTCGCCAGCCGGATCGGCTTACCGCAGGCGCGGCGTTCCATGTCGGCGGCGTTGCGCCAGAAAGCGTCGAGATCGACTACCGCAAAAGGCGGCTCCAGCTCCGCGGAAGCGCGTTCCAGTCGCGCCAAACGACCCTCGCTCGCACCCACGCGTGCGACCAGCGCGTGGGAGTCAGAGCAAACGATCATCAGGCGATTGCTCGCACACCCACCGGCCCGAGCACGCGGTCGGTCCAAGCATTGGCGAATCTGCCCTCGGGGTCAAGCCGCGCTCGGATCGCCTGGAAGGCGTCCCACTCGGGGTAGCGCGGGCGCAGCGTCTGCTCTGTCTGGAAGTGACGCTTGCCCCAGTGCGGGCGCCCGCCGAGCTCGCAGAAGATCTGCTCGACCGCCTCGAAGTATGGGCGCCACTGCATACCCCGGTACATGTGCACGGCGACAAACCCGCTCTCACGGCCGTATGCCGTGCTCAGCATCGCATCGTCGGGGGCGACCGTGCGCACCTCGATCGGGAACGGCACCGCAAACCCACGCCGCTCGATCAGCTCCATCACCGCCCGCACCGCCTCGGGCGTGCGCTCGCGCGGCAGCGAGTACTCCATCTCAGTGAAGCGCACGAGCCGCGGGCTGGCGAAGATACGGTCGGAGCGATCGAGACGCTTGGAGGTCCCAGCCAGCTTGGTGACGAGCCGGTTGATCCGCGGGATCTGGCTCGGCATCACTCGGCCCAGCGCGCAGAAAGCCCCGAAGGCATAGTTGGTGAGCAGCACGTCGTTGCACCAGGCAGCCGTCTTCCCGCGCGGGCGCGGCGGCTCGTCGGTGCGATTATTCGTGCGCGTGAGCGCCGTGTCGCAGTGGGGGAAGACGAAGAACTCGAAGTGATCGTTGGTACTCGCCAGCTCGTCGAAGCGATCGAGTGTCTGCGACAGTGGCGCCGGGGCGTCAATCCCGCGCAGGGTGAACGCCGGCACGCAGCGCAGCGTCACCTCCGCCACGACACCCAGCGCGCCGAGCCCGACGCGCGGCGCGCAGCAGCTCACTCCCACCGTCGTCGGCGGACTCACCGGAACTCGCGTCAGAGCGATCCCGCTTGTCCCGCCGATCCGAGCAAACGAGGGTGGAGCCGTCCGCCAGCATGAGCTTCAGCTCCTGTACCTGCGAGGGGATGTTGCGCAGCGCAGCGCCGGTGCCGTGCGTGGCGGTAGAGATCGCGCCGGCGATGCTCTGCACGTCGATATCACCGAGGTTCTCAAGCGCCAGTCCGTGCTCCGCAAGCCGTGCGTTCAGCGCCGCGATCGTGATTCCGCCTTGCACGCGAGCGAGCCCGGAGTCGCGATCGATGTCGAGCACCGCC
Organism: Solirubrobacteraceae bacterium; assembly: GCA_036264565.1. Classification (GTDB taxonomy): domain Bacteria; phylum Actinomycetota; class Thermoleophilia; order Solirubrobacterales; family Solirubrobacteraceae; genus Palsa-744. The sequence continues at coordinate 8,959 of DATAQR010000153.1, forward strand.
CCGAAGCGCTCGAGCGAGACCAGCATCCCGTCGCTGCAGGCGATATCGCTGAAAGAGTGGCCGGCACCCGCGACGCGCACGCGCCAGTCCTCGCTCGCCGCCCGCCCGATCGCGTCGGCGATCTGCTCGATCGAGGCGGGGCGCACGATCGCCTGCGGACGGCAGCCTTCGTCGCCGGCCCAGTTGTTCCACTCCCTGCCGACTGTGTCTCTGTCGCTAGGCTCGCCCATCAGATGACCCCGGCCGAGCCTACTCCGAGCGGCGAGCCGTCGTCGGGCGCGGGGGCGCCCATCGACGTAGGCGACGCGAGCGGGACACCGCGACAGACGCCAAGGGCGCCACGCGCGCGTGCGCTGCCCAGTCCCGTGGCCAAGCGCGCAACGGTGATCGGCGCGGGATCGTTCGGCACCGCGCTGGCCGTGCTGCTCACTCGGGCCGGACTGCGCACCACGCTGCAGACCCGCACCGCCGAGCAGGCCGCGCTGCTGGACTCCGAGCGCGAGAACAAGGCCTACCTTCAGGGTGTCGAGCTGCCGGCCCCGTTGCGCGTCGAGCCGGCCTCTGCCGGCGTCGGCCGTGCCGATTACGTCTTCCTGGCCGTCCCCTCGCGCGGACTTGGCGCCGCGATCTCAGCTCTCTCGGGCGGCGAGCTGGGGCGGCGCACCGCGATCGTCTCTGTCGCCAAGGGCCTGGTCGCCCCCGACGGACGAGCGCCAACGGCCCTACTCGCCAGCCTGTTTGGCGCCCAACGCGTCGCTTGTGTCGGCGGTCCGGCTCACGCACAGGAGATGGTCCGCTTCGGCGCCGGGTTGGTCGTCGCCAGCGCAGATGAGGGACTGGCACGCACGCTCGCGCAGATGTTCACGCGTGCGGGCGTCGTCTGCGAGCAGTCCAACGATCCGGTCGGTGTCGAGCTGGCCGGAGCCGCCAAGAACGCAGCCGCGCTCGCGGCCGGCGCCACCGAGGCACAGGGAGCCAATGCCGCCGGCGCGGCCGCCGGGCACATCTTTGCCGAGGTATGGCGGTACGGGGAGACGCTCGGAGCTCGGCCGGAGTCGCTGATCGGCCTGGCCGGGGTCGGCGACCTGCTCGCCACCGCACTGGCGCGCGAGTCGCGCAACCGTCGGGCAGGTGAGTTGCTCGCAGAAGGGGTTCCCGCCGTAGAGATCCCAGCCCGCATCGGCCAGGCCGTCGAGGCGCTGGAGTGGGTGCCGCTGTTGGCGCGCACGCTCGAGCAGGCCGGCGTGGAGGCGCCGGTGACCGGGGCGCTCGGCCGGCTGATCTCCGGCGAGTTGCCGTTGGAGAGCTGGGTCGCGCTCGTACGCACGACCGTGCCGCCACCGGCGCGCTGGCGGCGCCGGCCTCAGCCAGGCTTCTGGCGGCGCGCGTGGCGGTGGATCAGCCGCTGACGAGCGTGCTGACCACAGCCTCGTAGACGCCGGCCCCGTGACTAGCGTCGGCGACTCGCACGTTGTCGTGGCGGGCCGCTGCCTCGCGGATCGACGGGTCGCGCTCGACGGCGTTGGCGACCAGCCAGAAGGTGCCGACGTGCTCGGCGCAGGCCAAATCCTCGCGCGAGTCGCCCACCGCGAACGTCTCCTCGCGCGCATAGCCGCGCACGCGGCGATGAAAGGCCACCGCCCCCGCCTTCGATGCCCCGGCGGGGACCAGGTGGTAGCCGCGCACGTGCGGCAGCGCCGATAGCGCAGGGGAGCGGCGCTGCACGACGCCATTGTCGATCAAGCGCAGGTGGCCGTGACCGTGGGCGGCCAGCAGCTCGTCCACCTCGACCGCATCGACCAGACCGCGGAATAGGTGTGAAACCTCGCGATCGACATGCCAGGGCTCGTGGTACTCAAGCCGTCCCCGATATCGCTCGAGCAGCAGCGCTGGTGCACCGGAGCGTTCGATCTGCTGGGCGATCGTCAACTCGCCCGGGCGCATGTCGCCGGTCAACCAGTGCTCCTCACCGCCGGCCGGCGCGGTCGGGCGCACACCGGCTGCGCTGCCGGGCTCGGCGGCTGTTCCGGGGCCAAGCGACCCGGCGCCCAGCACCACGCAGGCGCCCGCCTCGAAGATGTAGGAGCTCTGACCCAGCAGGCGAGCGTCCTCGGCCACCGGGATGCTGCGCCGGCCGGACATCAGCACGATCTCTACATCGGCGCGCAGGCACGCCTCGATCGCACGCACGCCCTTGATCGAGACGCCGCCGTCCCCGTCGTGCAGAAGTGATGCGCCCCGTCCGAACAGGGTGCCGTCGAGATCGAGGTACAGGCAGCGAACGCTCATCGCCCGGACGCGGTCGCGAGCGGCCCGCCTCCCGGCGGCTGTTGTGGACCGCTTCCCGCCGGCGCCGGCCCGGCCTTTGGCGTACTCGTCAGCGGCGGACGCTCGATCGGCGCCTCGGGCAGCGCGGGCAGCGTGCCGTCCTCGAGCCGGGCGAGCATCG
>DATAQR010000182.1:0-11179 GCA_036264565.1 Solirubrobacteraceae bacterium
GCCGCCAACCGCATCAAGAACTCGACACACGCCTCCCGCCCCGAGTCATAGATCGCCTCAGCCTCGGAGCGCTCCACGCCGGAAAGGTTCGCCGCCCGCCCGCGCAGACCTTGTTATGCAAAGCCCGGAGGACTGAACGGCTACCGTAATCGTCGCAAAAGGTGTTGTGAGATCGAGTCCGGCCCATCCGCTCACCGCCCACTCGACGGTACCGTCAAGCGCCTGGGCAAGCTCGTCCTTCAGGAGCACCATCGTCTCACCTCTCGCGCGGTGTGCAAGGCGGGTCGAGCGCCGCTCGAGCATGACCGCGCTCGACCATGACGCGAGCATTCCGCTCGCATCGATCAGCCGCCGACTGGCGCCGGCGCCTCGCGCCGCTCCGTGCTTGACAGTCCAGCCCTGGTCGTCGAAGGCCGCCAGCACATTCGCCGTCTGCGCCACTGACCATCCAATGCTCGCGGACAGCTCGGTTGCGCGGAGCGCTTGGTCCTCCTGGGCCAGGATGGCTTCGGCGATCGCGATCGCGGACGGCGACCACCCTGCCCACCGGCGCTTCCGCTCCTCTCTTGGTCGTACCCGTTCGCGTATAACTACCAGTCCGCCGGGCCCGAGTATTCGCACCTGCCCGGTTTCGTCGGCCCAGTTGGCGCTGCGCGCGCGAAGCCACTCGATCGCGCCGGTCGAGAGCTCGTGGGCGATCAGCACCACGTTTGGCGGCCACGGCTCGTCTACTCCCGTGGCTGCTGCGCGAACGTCCTGGGGCCAGCCCTCGCCGGCCCACTTGACCTCGAACTCAGTCACGCGGTCGTTTCGTGTGCGCACCACGACGTGGGGGTCGGCTGGTTGCAGACAGGGGGGTTGTACGACCGCACCGTCGAGGGCCGCCGCCAGAATCTTAGACCAGGCCTTTTCTTTCATAAAGAATATTCTACTGTACCAGCAGAATAGCGGTAGAAGGAGAAAAGTAGGCCCGGGCTACGCCGCCGGAAGTGCGGCCGCGAGCAGCCGCACGATCCGATCCACCTCCTCCGCTGTGTGAACGCCCGGCCGCCCCGCGAGCTCTGCCACCCGCCGCGCTCCGTCGATCAGCACGCCCTCGATCTCCAGGCGGCCTTCAAGCGCGCCCACCACACGCCTACCACTCCCGCGCGCTCGCGCGCGTGTCGCTCACGGGCTTCGGGACGGTCACGGGCTTCGTGACGGCGCCTGTGCTCGCGCAGGGCGCTCGCTCCGGCGGCGCCGATTTCGTCAGGAACACGCTCAACCGGCTCGCCGGCGCTCGTCACAATGCTCGTCGGATCATCGACCAGATACGGCGCCCAGGCCGCGCAGGTCAGACAGGTTGCGGTGCGAGTGCGGCCATCCCAGCGCGCTCGCTCGCCGGCGGGCAACTCGTCCCCGCAAACACTGCAGTGCCCGTGCCAGCGAAGACGAATCGTACGAACTGTCGAGTTGTTCATCAATACGTGATCGGCCGCATTCCTGGCCGGCTCAAGGGACCGACGCGGAAGCGGACGGCTCGACGGGACTAGCATCTATCTTCTCGTGAGCACGCCCTCCACGCCAGTGTCCACTTCGTCCGCTGGACTCCAGTGAAGGCGCGGCGCCACCGTCCCCGCGGCTGGCCGCGCCACTACGCTGGGATGCTCGGGCCGGATTCGCTGGTCGCGACGCGGGTGTCGCTCGAGCGCGACGCCGGTCGGCGCTTGCGGCGCTCGGCCGGCGTTCTCAGCGACCGGGTGACGCGGCCCGTGCGTCGTCCCAGCTCGATGCGCTCGCTGGTGGCCTCGCCCGGCGGCAGGGTCAGCTGGCGCTCGCTGCCCGCGCCGCGCACACCCGGCCCAGACGGCGCGGTGGTGCGGCCGATCGCCGCCGCCACCTGCGACATGGACTGCCCGGTCATGCTCGGCGCCACACAGATCCCGCTGCCCCTTCATGTGGGTCACGAATGCGTGGCGGAGGTTCTCAGCATCGGCTCGAGCGTGCGCACGGTGACGCCCGGCGACCGCGTGATCGTGCCCTTCCAGATCAGCTGTGGCAGCTGCGCATCCTGTCTGGCCGGACGCACCGCCAGCTGCACGAGCGTGCCGCCGATCTCGATGTACGGCTTCGGCTTCGCCGGCGGCCACTGGGGCGGGGCCTACGTCGACGAGCTGGCGGTGCCGTACGCCGACGCGATGTTGGTCGCTCTGCCTTCGGGCATCGCGCCGCAGGCGGCCGTCAGCGTCGCCGACAACGTGTGCGACGCCTACCGCCACATGGGGCCGCACCTGCCCGCCCTGCTGCAATCAGAACCCGACGCGCGCGTGTTGGTGGTGGCGATGTTGGGTAAGCGGTCGCTGTTCACGCCGAGCTGTCCGCTCTACACCGGACTGGTGGCGCAGGCGATGGGCGCGCGCGAGGTCGTGTTCGCCGACGCGCGCGAGCACGTACGCGAGCACGCGAATCGCCTGGGCATGCACGCTGTGACGCCGAAGGAGCTACGGCGGATGGATCCATTCCTGTTGGTAGCGGATGTGAGTGTCGACGGCCTGCAGACGGCGCTCCAGTGCACCGCCCCCGATGGCGTCTGCTCCAGTTCGGGCGGACTTCATCGCCAGGCGCGGATACCGCTGCTGAGCATGTACGTGCGCAATGCCACGCTGCACGTGTCGCGCACGCACGCGCGCGCGGTGATTCCGGCGGTGCTCGAGTTGATGCGCAGCGGCGCCCTGCAACCAGAGCGGGTGACCACGAGGGTCGCTGCGCTTGACGAAGCCCCGAGCGTTTTGCGCGAGCACATCCGCGACCCGCGCAGCGTCAAGACGGTGCTTGTGGCTTAGCGATCCGGGCGCGCGTCGAGAGACAGCTGAAGTTCGCTGGCTGCGAGGACGAATGGGTCGTACTCGGCTTGCGGCGGGCGGCTCGCGCGAATGGCCTCCTGCAGTCCAAGCGTCGATGGCGCGGCTACGTAGTAGCGGCCGCGAGTCTCCCCCCGGGGCGTAAGCAGGCCGGCCCTTACCATCGCCTGCAGGTCGCGTGTTGCGGTCAGCTCGGAGATTTCCTCGCCCGTGGATGTCTTGACGACGGACATGTAGGAAGTTCGTCGCAGCCTCAGGCCGAGCGCGACCTCTGACAGCCCGGCTGCGCAGCGGTCGGCGAGACTCTGCCGAGACGCCAACTCGGAGCACTCCGAGTAGAGCCGCTCTATCTCCTCGATGCGGCGCAGGTGCGTCTTGGCCTGGCGGTAGTGCGCTGTGAGCATGAACCTGATCCACGGGCGGGCGTTGTTCTCCGGGCGCCAGGCGCCCTGTCCGACCTCGCCCAGGACGTCGTAGTAGGCGCGAGTGTTGCGGCCCAGATACTCCTCGACGCTCGAGAGCACCGGCGCATCGATCCGGCCTCGCGCGATCACCAGCGTCTGCAGGCACCTGGCCATGCGGCCGTTGCCGTCGCGGAACGGGTGGATCATGACCAGGTTGAGGTGTGCCATCGCCGCCTTGACGAGCGTGGGGGTGTCGTCTGCGAGCGCTTGGAGCATCGAATCGATCAAGCCTGGTATCGAGTCGGCGGACGGTCCCTCGTAGACGATCTCCCCCGTACCCTCGTCTCTGACGCCGATGTAGCCAGGCCGCCAACGGCCAGGGCTCTTGGCGAGGTCGTGTCTGAGCATCATGAAGTGCAACGCCTTGATCATCCCCTCGTCGATCGTTGCGTCTTCGTCATCGGCGATCTGAAGCACATAAGTCATGGCGTCCCTGTAGCCGGCAAGCGCGAACTGCGTCTCCTGGCTGGCGTCCAGTGTCGGCTCATCCTCGACCGCGGCCGCTACGTCATCGAGGCTGGCGTTGTATCCCTCGATGCTGTTTGAGCCCTGAACCGCGCGCGCAAAGGCCATTTTGCGCAGCGTTCCAATCCAACGCCGCGGCTGTGCGACGCGATATCGAAGATCCTCGCGCAAGCCATCGATCAAGCGCAGTACCTCGTTCTCGATTGGGTCGAGCGTAGGCGTGAGATAGACGTTCGGTTTCATGATGCAATGATAATATCATAACATCACCTTATGACACAATGATCTTGTCATTGCATCACTCGACCCGCACAACCTCCACGCCCGCCGCCTCAAGCACATCCTGGCCGTCGAGCACCGCGTAGCCCTCTACGTAGTAGAGCTTGGCGATCCCCGCGCCCGCGATCAGCTTCGCGCAGGGGGGGCAGGGGAAGTCGGTTACGAACATGACACCCCCCCCTGTGGCCAGTCCTTCGCGTGCGGCCCGCGCGATCAGGCTCGCCTCGGCGTGGGTAGCCGTCGACAGCTCCAGGCCCACGCCCTTGTAGAGGTTCGCGCGCGGATCGCCCACGGCATAGGGGCTGGGCGGGTGAGGGTTGTGCACGTTGGTAGCGCTCATCAGCTTGCCGCTTGCCAGCCGCAGGGCAGCGCCCACCTGGCGCCACCAGTCGATGCTCTCGCCGGCAGCCGCAGACGCCGCCGCCGCAAGCTCCGCCAATTCGTTCCCGGGCGGGCCCGCCTCGGCGTCATCGCCGCCGGCGAGCACCGTGGCAAGCTCCGCAGGGCTGACCAGCGCGCGCACACCCGGCTCCAACAATTGCGCCGTCTTCGTCTTGTCCCAGCGGAGAAAGACCGTGTCGTAGAAGACCTCACAGCGCTCGAAGAAGCGCTCGCCCACGCGATAGCTGACGTCCTCGGCCGGCATCACGATCCGCGGCGCTCCCGCAGCCAGCTCAGCCGCGCTTGCCGCGTCGAGCACTGAGACCCGCGAGCACACCCCCCAGGCGTCGATCGACTTCGCGGCAAGCGCGGCTGGAAGCGCGCGGATGTCCTTGGCCAGCGGGCGGTAGTCCTCGTACAGCTCCGGGCCGATCAGATACAGCGGCAGTCCACGCGCGTGGCGATCGACAAAGCGCCGATAGCCCTCGTGCAGGACCGGGACGTACGCGACTACGCAGTCGCTCATCCGGGTGGGTGGGTCCTCTTCAGGATCGTGTCGATCAGGTCGGGCAAGACTTCGGCTAGGCGCGGGCCCAACTGCTCGCCCAGGTGCATGTACAGCTGGCGGATGCGCTCGCTGGTCGTCACCGACGCCTGGCGCTCGAGCACTTGAACCTCGCCACACACACCGCTGAGCTCCTCGAGTTCAGCCTCGCTGTAGGAGTGGTCGGTGCTCAGCACGAGCACGTCGGGTGCGACCGTCTTGATTAGCGCCCAGCGCGCTTCGTCGTCGCCCTTCAGGTAGATCAGGTCGACCGGGCGCTGATGGGCAAGCATCTCCAGGCGCTCCTCCTCGGGGACCATCGGGCGATCGGCGCCCTTGCGCGCGCGGATCTTGGCGTCGCCGTCGACGCCGACGATCAGCACGTCGCCCAGCTGCTTGGCCTTCGCCAGGTACTTGACGTGACCGAGGTGCACCAGATCGAACGAACCAGACGTCAAAACAATTTTCAGGCCGATGCCCTTCAGGTGCGCGACCAGTCCTCCCAGTTGCTCCAGGGAGGTGGTCAGGCGCTCCTCGTAGTTGACATCCGAGCTAAAGATGCCGCTTGTGATCGCCATGCCTAGCGCTCCTGCTCGGGGTCGCGGCTGACCTTGAAGCGCACGACCTTGTCTGGATCGGCGGCGAGCGCGACGAAGTGCACATGCAGATGAGCCACGGACCCGCCGTTGTAGCGCATGTCGCCGCTGCGCTCGACGGTAGCGGTCGCAAGTGGGGCCAGTCGTGCGGCCAGTTCGCGCCGCAGCGCCCACAACTCTGCGCCCGCCTCGTCGGGCAGCTCCTCGAACGAGCGCACGTGCACGTTCGAGACGATCAGGTAGTGCGCGCTCGTTCCTGTGTAGGGGAAGGCGTTCTCTGTGACGTACCAATGCTTCCCGTACGTGATCACGGGCCGGCTGTGAACCCGCTCGATGTGCTCGCGGCAGAACACGCAGATCCCCTCCTCCTCGAGCTTGCGCATGTACGTCAGCTGGTCGTCGGCCCGGGCCGCCGGCAGGTGGTAGAGAGCTGAGTCAGCGGATGCGGTCATAGGTGGCGAAGTGAAAGCGCGTGCCGTTCTCCCAGATGTCTCCCGCACGCTCGCTGAGATGCCACTCCGCGGCGGGGAGCTCGGGGAAGTAAGTATCGCTCAGAGGGCTTGCGTGCACGATCGTGGCGTACACGCGCTTGCAGGCGGCGAGCGTCTGCTCGTAGATCGTGCCGCCGCCGATCACGAAGCAGTCCTCGCCGCAGGCCTGCAGCGCGGCGTTGACGCTATGGCAAACCTCCGCGCCGACGGCTTCAAAGGCGGGGTTGGCGCTGACCACGATGTTGCGTCTTTGCGGCAGCGGCCGGAATGTGTCGGGCAGCGACTCGTATGTCTTACGTCCCATCAAGACCGTGCCGCCGATCGTCAGCTCGCGAAAGCGGCGCATGTCGCTCGGCAGCCGCCACGGCAACTGGCCCCCGTAGCCGATGCCGCGGTTGGCGCCGTATGCGACCACGATCGAGCGCATCGCCCAGCCTCAGGTCAGGACGGGGATGTTCGAGATCGCCGGGTGCGGGTCGTAGTCGTCGATCTCGAAGTGCTCGCCGCGAAAGTCGTGGATGTCGGTCACCGTGCGCCCGGCCTCGTTCAGGCGCAGCGTCGGCAGCGCCCGCGGTTCGCGCGCCAGCATCTCTTTGACCTGATCGAGCTGGTTGACGTAGATGTGCGCGTACTGGATCCAGTGCACGTACTCGACCAGCTCGTAGCCGGTGAGCTGCTCGAGCATCAAGCCGAGCGCGTTGTACTGGACCATGTTCGAGGGCACCCCGATCGGCGTGTCGCCGGAGCGCTGGTTGTGGACCAGGTGCAGCTTGTCGTCGAACACGAGCGCATGCACCCAGCCGTGGCAGGGCGCGATCGTGTTGCGCGACTTGACGTCCTGCTCACGGTGGTTGGCCTGCGGGATCCACGGGCTGACGAACGCGGTGCGATCCTCGGGCAGGTCGCGCAGCTTGCGCACGAGCGCGCCGAACTGATCGAAGCCCTCGGGGTCGCCGTCGAAGTCGGTGCTGAAGTGCCGGAACGCGTGCCCGTAGGAGCCGGGGCCGAGGTCGCCTGGCGCCAAGCCGCGCGACTCGCACTTCTCCGCGCTCGCCCACGGCCCCCACCAGTCGCACCCGAACGCGGCCAGCTCATCCAGCGTGCGTGCGCCGTTGATGAACGCGCACAGCTCGCCGATCGCCTTGCGCGCAAACCCCTTGATCGAACGCTCGGTGATCACCGCCGCGCCGTGAGCCATTGCGAAGCGCATCTGCACACCAGCCACCGCCAGCGCGTCGACTCCCTGCTTGGTGTGCACGTGCGTACCGGTGTTGGCGATCGTGCGCAGCATGTCGCGGTAGGCGGTGCTTGGCACGCGCTCGGCGTAGGGCAGGTAGGCGGGCATGGGCGGGCTACCTTACGCCCCGGTGCGGAGGCGTCGTCCCGCTCAATGTCCGGTCAAGTGATCTCGGCGATTCGCTCAGCCAGGATGATCCGAGCCGCCGCCTCGATCAGCGCCAGGTGTGAGAAGGCCTGCGGGAAGTTGCCGAGGTGGCGACCGGTGGCGGTGTCGAACTCCTCGGCGTACAAACCCAGCGGCGAGGCCACGCTGAGCAGCTTTTCCATCAGGTCGCGGGCGCGCTGCTCCTCACCGACGATCGCCAGCGCCGAGACCAGCCAGAAGGAGCAGATCAAAAAGCTTCCCTCCTTGCCCGAGAGTCCGTCGTCGGTCTCGCCGGTGCGGTAGCGCAGCACGAAGCCGTTCTCGGTCAGCTCTTCGGCGATCGCCAGCACGCTTGCCTTCAGGCGCTCGTCGCCGGCCGGCAGAAAGCCAAACAGGGCCGCCAATAGCGTGGAGGCGTCGAGCGCGTCGGTGTCGTAGTGCTGGCGCAGGACGCCGTCCCCTCGCAGTCCTCGCGTGAGGATGTCCTGCCTGATCTGCTCGGCCGTGGCGCCCCACTGCGCCTGCAGCCGATCGTCGCCAGCCATGGCGGCGAGCTTGGCGGCCCGGTCCATCGCAACCCAACACATCAGCTTTGAGGAGACGTATTGCTGGGGCGCTCCGCGCGCCTCCCAGATTCCCTGGTCGGGCTCGCCCCACACCTTGCTTGCGCAGGACGCCTGTGCCTGCACGATCGGCCATAGGCGCCGTGGCATGCGTTCGGAGCGACGCGTGTGCAGCAGGATCGAGTCGAGCGCCGCCCCGTACACGTCGTTCTGGCGCTGGTCGAAGGCGCCGTTGCCGATCCGCACCGGTTTTGCCCCGGCGTAGCCCGACAGATCCTCGCGGGTGGACTCGCTCAGGTCGCGGCGGCCGTCGATCCCGTACATGATCTGCAGAGCGCCGTCCTCATTGCAATCCAGGTCGGCTACGAACTGCATGAACTCCTCGGCCTCCCAATCGAGGTTGAGGAAGTGCAGCGCTTGCAGCGTGAAGGTGGAGTCGCGCAGCCAGGTGTAGCGGTAGTCCCAGTTACGCTCGCCGCCGGGCGTCTCCGGCAGCGATGTGGTCAGTGCTGCGACCGTGGCGCCGGTCGGCATGTAGGTCAGGCCCTTGATCGCAATCGCCGAGCGCTGGATCGGCTCGCGCCAGCGGTGGTCGGGCAGCCTCGCCCGGTCAAGCCACGAGCGCCAGTAGTGGTTTGTCGTGGCGAGCCGGGCGTTAGCGTCGTCAATGTCGGTCGGCGCCGCCAGGCCCTCTGACCAGGACAGCGCGCAGTACACTTGGTCGCCCTTCTTCAGGACGTGCCTACCCCTTACCCAGTCTCCCTCGAGGCCCACGGACAGGTCGGTTTGCAGACGCAGCGTCAGCTCGCCGCCGCTCGCCTCGGCGCGGTTGCCGTCTTCGCTGATCGTCCACTGCGCCGGCACTCGGCCATAATCGAACACCGGTTCACAGGTCAGCTCCAGCTCGACCTCTCCCTCCAGGCCGATCGCCACGCGCACCAACAGGTGCTCGGCGTCTTCGTCGGTAGGCGGGCGCGTGTGCGGCGTGACCAGGTCCTCGCCGCGTCTTGGCCCGAGCGTGAGCGCGTCGCGCACGAGCATCCAGCCGGTCGAGGTCGTCCAGGTGGTGGCCAAGGTGTTGGTCCCGGGCTCGTAGATCCTGGCCGTTGGCACGTTGATCCCGAACGGCCCAAACCTGAAGGCGCCGGCCTGGCGGTCGAGCAGCGTGCCGAACACGCTCGGCGCGTCAAAGCGCGGCACGCACAGCCAGTCGACCGCTCCGTCGGGCGCGATCAGCGCGCCGGTATGGCAGTTGGACAGGAAGGCGTAGTCGGCGATCGGCGGGAACGGCGAGGGCGCGGCGGCGCTCTGGGGGGGTGCGGCATTGTCATTGGCAGTCCCATTCGCCGGCACCGTGAGCCTGTGGTACCCGATCGTGCGGATAAGTACGCGATCGCGACCGGGTCGTTGGCCTCAGAGCTCGAACGCGAGCAGATAGCAGCGGATGGTCACTCGCGCCCGCGCGCTCGGCGGATCGCGGCCAGCCGTTCGGCAAGGGCGGCCTCCGCTGCATCTGGGGCATAGAAGCGCTCGCCGATCGTTTCATCTGGCGCCAGCTCCTGAGCTGTGACGTGCCCTGGGTGGGCGTGCGGGCTGTCGTAGCCCTCGCCCCGTCCACCCGAGCGCAGCTGCACCGGCGGCGGCGCTGCGCCATGGTCGCGCACGAACTGTCGTGCGGCGCCGATCGCGCGCTTGGCGGCGTCGGACTTCGGAGCGAGCGACAGGTAGAGGGCGGCCTGGGCGAGCGCGAACTGGCACTCGGGCAAGCCGGCGTGCTCGACGGCCGCGGCGGCAGCGCTCGCCACCACGAGCGCCTGTGGGTCGGCGTTGCCGATGTCCTCGCTCGCCAGGATCACCATCCTGCGTGCGACGAAACGCGGGTCCTCGCCGCCCTCGAGCATCACCGCCAGGTAGTACAGGGAGGCGTCGGGATCCGATCCCCGCGTCGCCTTGATCCACGCCGAGATCGTGTCGTAGTGACTGTCGGCTTGCTTGTCGTAGTGGACGATTCGCCGCTGCAACGCGTCTTCGGCGTGCTCCACAGTCACGCTCCCGTCAGCCGTCTCGCAGGCGAGCTCCAACGCGCTGAGTGCCATGCGCGCGTCGCCGAGCGAACGCGCGGCAAGTAGCTCGATCGCCTCGGGCTGCACCTGTGCTGGCTGATCGGCGATCCCGCCGCGTGCCCGGGTGGGTGGGCCTCCTATCCCGGTATCGATCGTCGATCGGTCGCACTCGCCGCGCTGCAGCGCGCGGCGCAGCAGCACCAGCACATCGTTCTCGGTCAGCTCTGAGAGCTCGTACAACCGGGTACGCGAGAGCAGCGCCCGGTTGACCTCGAACGAGGGGTTCTCCGTCGTCGCTCCGATCAGCGTCACCAGCCCTTCCTCTACCGCCGGCAGCAGGGCATCCTGTTGAGCCTTGTTGAAGCGGTGGATCTCGTCGAGGAAGAAGATCGTGCGACGGTCAGCGAGCTGTCGTTCGCGTGCGCGCGCCAGTACGGCCCTGACCTCAGCCCGCCCGGCTTCCACGGCGCTGAGCTCCTCAAACGCGGCGTTTGCGCCGGCGGCGACGATCCGCGCAAGCGTCGTCTTGCCGCTGCCGGGCGGCCCGTGCAGGATCATCGAGTGCGGTCTGCCCTGCTCGATCGCCGTGCGCAGCGCCGAGCCCGCCCCGAGCAGATGCTCCTGCCCGACGAACTCCTCCAGGCTCGCGGGGCGCATGCGAGCGGCCAGCGGCGCATCCTCGGCGACGTGGTGGGCGCTGGGCGGCGCCTCGGCCGGGTCGAACAGCGATTCCATGGACGACAGTGTGCCGCAACCGCTATCTGGGGCGCGAGGACTTCGAGACGGCGCGGGCTACGTTGCGCTCGCGCCGAACTTGTTCTCGCACGGCTTAGCGCTTGCGCCGCTTGTGCGCGGCGGCGTGCGCCTTGACGCCGGCGGCGTGGTAGGCGGCCGTCAAATTGGTGAGCGATTCGTGTGAGGTTTCGCCGTAGGACGGCAGTTCGTCGCCTTTGGCCCCGGGTGGCGAGATGCCGATCTCCAGGTGCGGAGCGCTCGAGATGCCGACGTCGCCACAGCCGACATCGGCTATCTCCTGGCCCGCCGTGACGTGGGTTCCAACGGGCACAAGCGCCGGCTTGGCGTGGCCGTAGTAGATGTAGCGGCCGGCG
>DATAQR010000064.1:0-1770 GCA_036264565.1 Solirubrobacteraceae bacterium
CGCCTCGATGCCGGGCTTTTCCTGGTGCTGCGCCGGGAACGGCGGCTCGGGATAGCGGCGCGCGCCTGCCTGCATCGCACCCAGCTCGCTGGAGCCGCCCTTCGGCTGGAACGAACGTTCCTCCTCGGCGCGCTCGGTCTGGCGCTGGATCTCCCGTTGCTTCTCGATGGCGCTTTCTGCGCCCTTGGCCTGCTCGATCGCGCCGCCGCCCATGTCACCGCTCCTAAAGTCAGGGTTAGCGTTAGAAAATCGGTGGGGCGGCTCGCAGGTTCCTTGACGATTGCGCGAGCGGGCCCGGGCGCGTCATCGGCTAAGGTCCGGGCGATGGCGTCGGGCTTGGCGTCGGCGTCGGTGGCGGCGTTGGCGGCGCTATGCTGATGCTGCCGCCCGGCTCGTTCAGCTGCTTGTCCCAGAGCAGGAAGCCGTAGCGCTTCACCCAGGCGGCGAGGTCCATCACCTGCCCGTACTCCGACGTGATGTGCAGGTAGATGCCGTGCTCGCTCAGAACCTTGGCCACCGCGTCTGCATATGCGAGCTGCTGATAGGCGGGGGCGTTGCTGTCCTTGCTTCCCGTCTTGGGCAGCTTCCTGGCGTCGATATCGGCGATGGCCTTGCTCGCCGCCATCATCTGAGCGAGCGCCGCCTTGTGATCGGGGTCGACCGGCAGGCCGGCCTTCTCGTCGGCGGCGAGCTTTGCGAGCGGACCCTCGGCCGCCCGCTTGAGGTTCTCGGCGAGGTTCTCGGTCAACGCCGAGACGTCGCCCAGCCGGTTGGCGGCCACCGCCTTGTCGTCGAACACATGCACGCGGACCTGATCGAGGCGCGGCCCGATCGCAGGATTGGGCTGGACCCCGACGATGTCGATGCCGCGCTGGTTGGTCTCGCCCTTGCTGGTGGAGTCCGACTTGATGATCGACAGGCCCATCTCCTTGGCCACGTTGAAGGTGGCCGTGGCCTCGCTGGCCACCGACTTGACGCGCGAGCCCATGTCCTTGTCGATGTCCGCGCGCAAATCGATCGCGTTCAAGGTCCGCTTGTCGTAGCTCGCCTCGAACTTAGCGATGCCGTGCTTTTCGAGGAACTTGGTGCGCGGCTCAGGCTCGCCTCGCATCATGTGGACGTAGCGGTCGATGAACTGGGCGCGGTTGGTGGCGGCCAGCGCCAGCAACACTGGGTCGGCGCGCGCCATCGCCTCAGGGCTCGCCGACTGCACGTTCGCCGCAAGATAGGGGTCGATCTTGTCCTTCAGACGTCCCGTCAGTTCGGGCATGGTGAGCACCGTCGTGAGGTCAGCAAGTTCACGCTTCAGGACCGGCTCCTCGACGACGCCCTGCCTGGCGCTCTCCCACGCCTCCAGAAGCTCGGCATGCTCGGCCGGATTGCCGGTGAACCTGGACAGGATCTCGGTGGCGAGCTGCTTGGTCGCCTCGGTCGAATCCAGCCGCCGCAGCGCGGCGCGCTGAAGGTTCTTGTCCAGCTGCTCGGGCTTCGTTCCCTTCAGCGGGTTCAGCTTGCGATAGGCGTCGAGCACTTCCGCGCTGATCTCGCGGAGCGGCGCGCCAGCCGCCGCTGCGTCCAGGCCCGTGAGCGAGGCCGTCCAGGCCTCGAGCTCGCGGACCGCCCCGATGAACTCGCGAACCCCGCCACCGCTCCTGGCCAGCGCCTGGGCGAACGCTCTCACGAGGTCGGCCTGCGTGTACTCGATCGGGTCGTGCGCCTGGTTCGGCGACTTCTTCGCCTCGAACTCGCGCCAGGCCTTGATCTCGTCGG
>DATAQR010000109.1:0-6881 GCA_036264565.1 Solirubrobacteraceae bacterium
CATCAGGCTCAACCTCTCTCTTCACTTGCCGGTGAAGGAGGCAGCCTGAGCCGAGGCACGGACGGGTTCCCGGCCGGGAACCCGTCCGACCTCAAAGACCTATCGAGCCCCCAACTGTCGGGAGCACTCGGAGACAGCCCAGCTTAGCGGCGCGAAGCGAAGAACTCGCTCAGCAGCGCTCCGCACTCGCCCGCCAGCAGGCCACCGGCCACCTCCGGGCGGTGGTTGAGCCGCGGCTCACCGAGCACGTCGAGCACGCTGCCGCAGGCGCCCGCCTTCGGGTCGCTGGCGCCGAAGACGACACGGGGGACGCGCGCGAGCACGACGGCGCCCGCGCACATCGCGCACGGCTCGAGCGTCACGTACAGCACCGAGTCAAGTACCCGCCAACTGCCGAGCGCGCGAGCCGCCTCGCGCAGCGCGATTGTCTCGGCGTGCGCGGTCGGGTCCTGGCGCAGCTCGCGCTCGTTGTGAGCCAGCGCGATCGCCTCGCCGCCGTGTGCGAGCACCGCGCCGATCGGCACGTCCTCGTGCTGGGGCGCGCGCTCGGCCTCGCGGATCGCCAGGCGCATGAAGTATTCGTCGCGGGGGAAGAAGCGCTCGCTCATCGTGACGTGAGCCTAGGCCGCGCGGCGAGCCAGTGCGCAACGCTACCAATAGTCTGAAAGTTACGCTGCTGTTCGCCCGACGATACGAGCGTCGCCAATCGTCTCGACAGCAAGCGCAACCCTGCGGCCTCTCGACACTTCATGATTACGGAAGAGAGCCGAGTTGCAGCCGCCCCCCCGACCCCGATATCGACGTCTGCCCTGCCGGCTCGCCGCGTTGCTACTGTGCGCGACCGCGCTGTTCGGGGCGCCCGTGGCAAGCGCGCAGAGTGCGTATGAGCCAAGTGAGATCGTGGTTGGGTACGCGCCTGCACCGGGCCCCGGGACTGCGGAAACCGTCACGCGACTGGTACGCGTGCCGACGGGGAGGAGCCTGGACGCCACGCTCGCGCGCCTTCGCCGGCAAAAAGGGGTCGCCTGGGCCGTGCCCGACTATGTGGCGCACGCGACCGGCATGGTGATCCCCAACGACCCAGGCAGCGGGCACGCGGCGGGCGACTGGCGTGAACTGCAGTGGAATTTCGACGGGCGATTCGGCGTGAACGCGCCGGAAGCGTGGGCAAACGCGGCGGCAACCGGCTCGCCGGCAGGCTCGAAAGTCGTGGTCGCCGTGCTCGACACGGGCGTGGCCTACGCCAACCGCGGGCCGTACCGCCGCTCGCCCGACTTCAGCAAGTACACGTTCGTGCAGGGGTACGACTTCATCTCTCGCACCCCGTACGCCAACGATCGCAACGGCCACGGCACGTTCGTGGCGGGAACGATCGCCGAGGCCACCAACAACCACCGTGGGCTGACCGGCCTGGCCTACCTGGCGCGGATCATGCCGGTACGAGTGCTCGACTCCTCCGGCGAAGGCGACGCGTCGGTGATCGCCGAAGGCGTGCGCTTCGCCGTCAACCACGGCGCCAGGGTGATCAACCTCAGCCTCGAGTTCTCAAGCAACGTCGGCGCCGCGGATATCCCCGAGCTGATCGACGCGCTGCGCTACGCCTACAGGCGCGGCGTCGTGGTCGTGGCCGCCGCCGGCAACGAGGACAGCACCTCGATCCCCTATCCGGCTCGTGCCGCGCACGTGATCGCCGTCGGCGCCAGCACCGAACACGGCTGCCTGGCCAACTACTCCAACTACGGCCGCAGAATCATGCTCGTGGCCCCTGGTGGCGGACCGGACGCAAGTCTCGCGGGCGACCCCAACTGCCACCCGAACCTGCCAGCGGGCCGCGACGTGTTCCAGCTCACCTTCACGGGCTCCTCGCCGCGCTTATTCGGCTTCCCGAACGGCTACGAAGGCACCTCGATGGCCACGCCGCACGTGGCGGCGACGGTGGCGCTGATCATCGCCGAGCGCAAACTGGGGCGCAAACCCAGCCCGACCCAGATCGCGGCGC
Source organism: Solirubrobacteraceae bacterium (assembly GCA_036264565.1). Classification (GTDB taxonomy): domain Bacteria; phylum Actinomycetota; class Thermoleophilia; order Solirubrobacterales; family Solirubrobacteraceae; genus Palsa-744. Next base: position 2,000 of record DATAQR010000109.1, read on the forward strand.
GGCTAATGGCTACGGCGCGCAGGCTCGGTGGGCCGCAGGACCACGCGTTCTACGGGGCGGGCCTGCTCGACGCAGGGGCAGCGACCGCTCCGCTAAAGGCGGAGATCGCGAAATAGGCGAGGCGGCCTCGGCGGACACGCACACCGCTAGGCGCGGGACTCGATTTCGCGATCCAAGTCGACGAGCGCGTCACGAAGCAGCGGGTTGCCCAGCAGCCAGCGCCCTCGGCGAGGGCTGTAGACGAGGCCGTGATATGCAAGCTGACCGAGAGCCCGCGCGATCTGCTTGGCGTTGGCGTACGGCCGAAGCGCGCGGTACGGGCCTTGTTCCGCGGCGATCGCGCTCATCAGCGCCGCCCCATGCGGGTTTACCGCGCGCGCGAAGCTGACGGCGTCTCCTACTGCCGCGAGCGCACGTTCGCTCTCCTGCTCCCATATTCGACGAACGCCCCTCCTGGCGCCGGGAGAGGAGGGGCGGGTGAGCGCCAGGATTTCGGCTGTCGCGCGCGCCTGCCCGTCAGTACGCAACAACAGCCAAAGCAGATCGTCGTCGCTGACAGGCAATCCTCCGACGCGCACGATTTCCCGCCACCGTTCGGTGGTAGGGTCAGCGATCTCAAGCTCCTCCCCTATTCCGAACAGAGGGGCTTGCTCTCCGACCATGGAGGTCTTCGTGGCGGGAAACGTGCTCAGGACCAGCGCGATCTCCCCGCCCATGACGGAGGCGCGAAGCTCCCATAGGAGACCTCCCATCTGACGCTCGGCGAGCAGGTGCGCCCAGCCGATACAAAGCACCATGCCATGAGGGGGCAGCGCGAGCACCTGCGAGATCGGGCTCGTCTGCGGACCGTCAGACATTGTGAGCTGGCGCGCGAGCTCGGCGCCCCGCCTCGAGCCCAGCGCGGCGAGCGCGTCGGTCGACGGCGGCTCGCCGGTTCGCCAGCGTCGTAGAGTCTCACTGCCCAGCAGTCGTTGCAGAACCTGCTCGGCCACCGCGGCGACAAGCGCCGCCCGGTCGCCATAGTGGCGAGCGTCCAGCCAGATTCCCAGGCTTGGCCCGTGCTCGGCGTGCGCAATGCGCTGCACGGCCTCCTCGGCGCCCGAGCCGGGATGACCGAGCACCGTCAACGAGCCGCGAGTGGGGATCCGGCCCATCCAGGGGGGCCGGCGCTCGAGATTGAGGAAACGATCGAGCTGAGCGCCTCGAGCGGCTTGCGGCATGGCCCTCAGCTGTAGCGCAGCCGCTGCCATGCCTCGTGCCTTTCGACGGTAGGAAGCGCGATTTCGACGACATCCACATTGACGGTCCCGAAAGCGCGACCCAATTCGGCGCACTGGCGGGCCAGCAGCATCGTGCAGTAGGGCTGGCCGGTGGAAAGTTCCAGCAACTGTTCAAGAGCCGGCTGGTCTACGGGAACCCCGGCACGGCAGAAGCGTTCGCGGAGAGCGTGCTGCCAGTCCTCCCGTGCTATGTGCTGGATCTCGTGAACGGCTCCCCCAGGAACCGCAGGACCGGAACGAGAGTGCTCTGTGCGCTGTCCTCGCTGCTGGCCAGCAGAACGCCGAGGCGCCGGTGCTCGTCCTTGAGCAGCGCACGGACGGCCGCCTGATCTTCCGGATCCCAGTCGCCGACGAGGTACGCCTCGTCGATCAGCATCACCGCCCGCCGCTCGGATGTGTGCAGGCGTTGGCGGAGCGCCGCGAGAATGTCCGGAAGGGTGAGCCCGACAGGCCCAACGGCGTCGGCGAGGTCAGAAATCAAAGTAAGCTCCTCACGTCCACTGGCGCGAGCGAACCGGCCGGCGATGCGTCCAGCGGCTCCCCCGATCTGCGCCGCTCGCGCAGTACGCAGCGTGCCACCCAACTGCGCAAGTATCCGCGTCGCTGCCGACTGAGCGGTCGGATACTCGTCGAGCGGGAGATTGCACGTGGCGACACCCACAGCATCGGCGCGAGCCAGAACCGCGAGCGCCAGACTGGTCTTGCCCTCCCGGCGCTGGACGGCGGTAGGCGGCGTAGGCGGTCGCCGTGTGGTTGTCCTCACAGGGTCGGCTACGATGGCCAACCGGAGCAGGGGCCCGGGTGAGCGCTTATGCGGCTGACTGCTGCGCTCGGGCTTCGCCCGCCTGTGACGTGGCGCTCCCGCCGCCCCCGAACAGAGTTCTGGCCATGCGAGCCAGTTCGGATGTCTGGTGCTCTGTGAACTGCAACCTGAGCAGCGTGCTGCCGTCGGCGAGCGCCTGGCGGCCACGCTCTGTGGCCAGTAGGGCGATGTCCTCGCCGACGCGACTGAACTTCACTGTGAGCGGCGCCTGCCCGGGCTGGAGCGGGCGCTCACAACGAGCCAGGACGCCGCCCATCGAGATGTCCACCAGCTGCGCCGGCCGGCCCTCGATGCTCGCCGCCCCCCCAACCTGAAGCCGGGCCGCGGTGCGCCGCTCTGAGGCGAACCTGTCCGAGCGGATCCTGGACAGCGCCCCCACCAGGAAGCCAAGGTTGACGAGCGCCCAGAACACCGCGCCATACGCGGTCCAGCGGACCTCATAGACGGTCGGGGTGAGCCCAACGAGCGAGCAGACAAACCAGGCGAGCGCGAGCGCGATCAGGCCGATCAGGACCCAGAGCAGCCATGGGGCCGCGAGCCGCTGGCGCTCCGCGGCGCCTTGCTTGACGGTCACACGGAAGGGCCGCTCGCGCTGGCGGAAATAAGTGAGGGTGGCGCGAAGGTTGCTTTGCATGCGAGCGAACTCGAACAGCGCAGCCATCCCCTGGGGCGCGTATCCTCGCGAAAGCAGGGCCATCGCCAGCCGCTGTAGCCCGAATGTCGCACCGAAGGCGCACGCGAAGACGATCACGGGCGCGTCAATCGGAGTTGCGCCACTGAACAGCACGGCAAGCGGAAGCAGGACGTAGCCAAGCGTCCGCCAGGCGTCAAACCAGCCGACGATGGTAGCGGCGTAGGCGACGCGCTGAGCCAGGGTGAGCCCCCTGCGGGTGAACGGGCGCTCCAAGCGCAATATCTGCATCGCGCCCGTGCCCCAACGCAGACGCTGGGTCTGGTACTCGGCCATGTTGCGGGCGGCGAGCCCGTGAGCCAGCACCTCGTTGTGGTAGACCGTCCGCCACTTCTTTCGGTGCAGCCGGATCGTCGTGTGCATGTCCTCGGTCACCGTCTCACAGGCGATACCGCCGACATCGCGCAGCGCGCTGACCCTCACGACGGCGTTGGTCCCACACCAGAACGCCGCTTTCCAACGGTTCTTCCCCGGTTGAAGCGCCCGGTAGAAGAGCCGCTGCTCGTTGAAAGAGATCGGTCTGCGATCGCGCCAGAACCACGACCTGTTGGGCGCGTGCTCGAAGGAGTCGAGGTTGTAGAAGTCCTGGGGCGTCTGCACGAGCGCCACGCGCGGATCCTCGAAGTAGCCGAGCGTGTGGGTGAGGAAGTCGGCCGTGACCACATGATCGGCATCGAGAACGCCAACCACATCGAAGTCCAACTGAGCGAGGGCGTTGTTCAGGTTGCCGGCCTTGGCGTGAGTGCGGTCCTCTCGGGTCAGATAGCGCGCTCCCAGTGACGCGGCCATCGCGCGAACCCAGACTCGCTGCCCGTCGTCGAGCACGACCGTCTCGTGCTTCGGCTCCAGGGCGACCGCAGCCGCCACGGTCGGGAATAGGACCTGCATCGGCTCGTTGTAAGTAGGGATCAGAACACCCACACGCAGATCGGTCCGCTCAACCGGCTTTGGGGCGACCCCTCGGTCGAGATCCCACAGCGAGAACGCGTACAGGCCGAGGCCCACTGCGGCATGAAGCTCCAGGATCCACAGCGGAATCGAGATCCACAGGCTGCCGCCCAGCGTGAAGGCCACCCTCCAGGTCAGATAGACGGCGCTCACCGCGAGCGCGATCAGTGCGACGAGCTGGATCGATCTGCGTCGATGCGCCGTCTCTACAGCAGGCAGCGCACCCCCCGGGAAGAGCTCTTCCGGATGTTCTCGCGAACGGCTGTCGTGTGCCGGGGGCGCGTCATTTCGCATGTGACGCTCATCGGCACGCCGGGCGCAGCAGTTAAGCGCCCATGGCTTCGTGAACGGCGATTGCGATGTTTACGGCTTGCTCCACGTCGAGCCGCGGCGATTCCCCACAGCTTTGCTCTCAGGTCGTACGAATGATCAGCACCGAGCAGGGCGCGTGGTGGGACACCTTGTTCGGCACCGACCCGAGCAGGAACCGCTTGGCGCCCGTCATCCCCTTATTGCCGACGACGATCAGGTCGGCTTGACGCTCTTCGGCGACGTCGAGGATCGCGTCGGCGGGATCGCCCTGACGGGGGTAGACGTTCGCGTCGACGCCGGACTTGCGGGCAACCTCGGCGGCCGCCTCGAGCGTCGCGTCGACATCCTCACGCGGGTTGACCGCCCACTGCAGGTCCTCGGGCGCCTGCAGACGCTCCTCGCGCAAACGCTGCGCCGGCACCGGCTCGTACGCGCTGACGATCTCGATAGTCGCTCCCACCGACTTGGCAAGATCGACCGCTTGGCGCACCGCCTGACCCGCCGTGTCCGAGCCGTCCGTGCCAACAACGATCGATCTGAACATCGTCTCCCCTTCGCTTTGCATTGTTCCGCGCAGGTCGCAGGCGCGATCATAGCCGGATACGGCGATCTCGATCTGAGGCGAGTGAGGCGATTGCCATGGCGAGCAGCGCGTCAGGCAAGCTTGACGATCGCCACGATCATCCCGATCAGGACGAACACTACGATCGCGGCCTGCATCCAGATCCATGTGGGCGACATCTCGGGTATAGCCTACGCCGCGGACTGCTCGGGCGTGGCGGAGCATGGACGTAACGGAGCCTGGTGCTCCGGTAGACACGCGTCGGC
>DATAQR010000110.1:0-2718 GCA_036264565.1 Solirubrobacteraceae bacterium
CATCAGGCTCAACCTCTCTCTTCACTTGCCGGTGAAGGAGGCAGCCTGAGCCGAGGCACGGACGGGTTCCCGGCCGGGAACCCGTCCGACCTCAAAGACCTATCGAGCCCCCAACTGTCGGGAGCACTCGGAGACAGCCCACCCTAATGGCCGGGTGCGCGGTAGCGAAGACGAAGGTCGCAAAGTTGGTCCCTACGGCACCGAATCGGGCACCCCGCCGGGCGAAGTCGAAGGAGGGTTCCGTTGATAGGCTAGGCCTCATCCCAGGGCGATTAGCTCAGCTGGGAGAGCGCCGTCTCGACAAGGCGGAGGTCACTGGTTCGAGCCCAGTATCGCCCACTATTCCGTGCATTGTGCGAACCGGGGGCGGGATGCGGTAGGTGGGGATGATCTTGTGTTGGTCGTGGACACGGATGTCCTTGACGAGCAGGCGTAGCAGCTCCTTGGCTTGCTCGGGGTTGGCGGTGGCGATGAGCCGGTCGAGTTGGTCGGCGAGCGCCGCTAGGCTCGCCGTGTCGGGCGACGTGTCGGCGTCTGCGGCGAGCGTTTGGGCGAGGTCGGCTTCCTGGTTGTGTAGGGCTTGCAGGCGGGCGTGGTGGCGCGCGATGCGTTGCTGGCAGACCTCGGGATCGAGCTTTGCGTCCTCGAACGCTTGTAGGTAGCGGTCGATCTTGCGTTCAAGGCCCTGGATGTCCGCGCGGACACCCGCGAGCTGCTGCTCGTGCTGCGGGCGGTCCGCGCCTGCCTGCTCGGCGGCGTGTGCGAGCGCGTCGCCGATGAGTTGCCCGTCGCGGTAGATCGCGGCGAGCTGAGAGAGCACGGCCTGCTCCAGGCGCTCCATCGGCAGTCGCTGGCCGTCGCAGCGGCTCGTGCCGTACTTGTAGCGGGTGGAGCAGGCGTAGTAGGTGTAGCGGCCGTTGCGTCCGTGCGCTGAGGTGCCGACGTAGGCGCGTCCGCACTTGTGGCAGCGCACGAGCCCGGAGAGCAGGAACTGGGAGGGGTTGCCGCGGCGCAGGCTCGCGTCCTTGTGACGGCGCGTGAGGATCGTCTGAGCGCGCTCGAAGGTCGTCAACTCGATCAGCGGCTCGTGTTGGCCCTCGTACAGCTTGCCGTTCCAGCGGATCATGCCGAGATACGCGGGGTTGGCGAGGATCCCCTGTAGCGCGTTCGGTGACTAGCCGTGCGCTCCTGGAGGCTGGGCGCCCTCGGCCTCCAGTGTGCGCGCGATCGAGGTCGTGCCCTGCCTGCCGTCGGCGTAGAGGCTGAAGATGCGTCTGAGCACCGGCGCCTTGACCGGGCAGGGCAGCAGCGCCTTGGTGTCGGGATCGCGCACATAGCCGTAGGGGATGCGCCGGCCCATCCAGCGGCCCTCGCGGACACGCCGCTCAAGTCCGGTGGTGACGCGATCCACGATCGTGGCGTGCTCGAACTCTGCGAACACGCCGAGCATTTGCAGCATCATCCGTCCCGCCGCCGAGCCCGTGTCGAACGGCTCGGTCGCTGACTTCAGGACGATCCCGAGCTGGTCGAGCTCCTCGCAGAACGCGGCGAGCTGGCGCACCTTGCGCGAGAGGCGATCGACACGGTAGACGAGCAGCAGGTCATAGCGCCGCTCGCGCGCCAGATCGAGCGCGGCCTGCAGGCCGGGGCGCTCCAATGTCGTGCCGGTCGCCTGGTCCTCGAACGCGCCCGCGACGTGCCAGTCCTCCATCGCCTGGCAGTAGCGCTCCAAGCGCTCGCGCTGGGTGCCGAGCGAGGTCGGCTGGTGATCCTCGTCGGTGGAGGTGCGGGTGTAGAGGCATACGCGCGTCATGACCACTGCTCCTCTTGCTCGTCGCCGAACGGAACTGCTGCACGGTCGAGGAGACCAGATCCAGCCGGGGATCGCAAGTCCAGATCGGAGGGCCGGTGGCGGCGCAGCTTCGGCCCGAAACCGTGGCGGCGGGCAAGCTCGCTGATGCGCCTGTCATGGCGCGCCCGGTAGACCTCGGCGAGCCGCCGCACCGCCTCACGGTCAGCCGGGGTTGGCGGCACGGGCTCAGGCGCGAACTGGGTCTCCAGCGGGTCGGGATCGAGCTGGTGGGCCAGCGCCACGAACGCGGCGCGCTCGACCTCTTCCATCGGCTCGGTCGATGCGAGCAGCAGCTCAAGCGCGAGCGCCCCCGGCGTGCCGAACTGCTCGACGTGCTCACAGCGCGCATAGAGACGGTGCTCTTGAAGGAGAGCGCGCCGGGCGTGCGGGTCGCGGTGCAGCCGCTGACGTTCGGCCTCGGTCGCATCCCGCTCGGCCTGTTCCTGTGCTCGCGCGGTGTCGTATGGCGCACGAGCGGCGCGTAGACAGTCGAGTAGCGATAGCCCGCCGCCCGAGACGGTCAGATCGTCCCAGCAGGGCTCGCACAACCCGCGTTGCGGTGTGCGCGCCATCGCGCACGCGCCCGCCGCGAACCACGACACGTTCTCCGCGCGGTGGTCGTAGACGCCGCCGCGCCCGTCCTTCTCAAGCAGCGTGGCGAGCTTCTTCAGGAACGCGAGCGCACGCGCCTCCGTCGTTGTCAGGAACAGCAGGCAGGGGCAGAACGCATAGCGCTCTACCCAGGCAGCGTGCGCGGCATACGCGGCGTAGCAGCCCGCCTTGACCTTCAGCCGCGTGTGGCTCATCGTGCCCAGGTCAAGCTCCACGAACGCAAGCAGCCCGCGGCCCTCATCATCGTGCAATTC
>DATAQR010000116.1:0-9580 GCA_036264565.1 Solirubrobacteraceae bacterium
CGTCCCGGCGTGAAAGCTCGAGAAGAAAACTCCGTCGTATACGCGCTCGGCCGGCGCGCGGCGTACGCGCAGTGACAGCTCGTCGATCGTCCCCAGCACCCCCTCAGAGCCGACGATCGCTTCGCGCAAGCTCGGCCCGGCCGCGCTCGCCGGCAGCGTGCGCAGGTCGATCTCGCCGCTAGGAGCGGTCAGCTTCAAACCGCGCACCAGCTGCTCGAAGCGCCCGTAGCCGCTTGAGGCCTGACCCGCCGAGCGCGTCGCGGCGCAACCGCCGATCGAGACGTACTCGTATGACTGTGGGAAGTGCCCGAGCGTGTAGCCACGCGCCGCCAGCTCGTCCTCGAGGTCACGTACACGCATGCCGGCGTGCGCAGTCACCGTCAGCGACGCTTCGTCGAGGCTCACGACGCCGGACAGGCGGCTCATGTCGAGCGCGACGACCGCGGCGTACTCGCCCCGCAACGGCTCGACGCCGCCGACGACGCTCGTGCCGCCACCGAATGGGACGACGGCGATCGAGTCGCGCGCGCACTCGCCCAGCAGTTCTCGCAGCCGCTGGCGCGACTCGGGGTAGAGCACCGCGTCGGGAGCGCCCTGCGGGCTACCGGCACGCAGCCGCACCAGATCGAGGTAGCCATTGCCGGCCGCGTGCACGATCCGCTCGACTCGATCGTCGCGCACGCGCTCGCGCCCGGCGATCTCGCGCAGACGGGCCAGCACCGCCGAGTCGAGCGCCGAAGCCGGCAGGCTGACCGCGTCGAGCGCGACCGGCGGGCGCGGCGCGGGTAGGACGCCGACGGCATCGCGCAGATACGCGAGTGCATTTGCGGGCAGCGCCGGCGCCCGCTCGGGATCGCCCCATCCCCACCAGCGCATCCGCACTGGCTCTCCACGCGTACGCTCAGGACGGGCGGCGGTCGATGTCGCGGCGGGCTCAGTCGCCATTTGCAAACGGACCTCGATCGCCGTCTCCCGATATCACGACTCAGGTGATATCGCCGAACACCCGGGCCAGGCCGTCCAGCGCCTGCTCGACAGTGGCCATCGCCGCCCGCTTGACCAGCGGACTGCCGAAGCGGGCGATCCCGTGCACCCGCACGCCGAGCAGTCCTCCACCACCACCGAGCAGAGCCGGCATCTCTTGACTCAGTTCGATTCTCACTGCCGTGCCGGAGTCTCCGGCATCCGCCACGGGAGTCAGCTCGATCTGAGTCACCGCGCTGCGCAGCACCCCTTCAAAGGGGGTGCCCTCCACCTCCTGCGAGAACACCACTCGCAGCCCGGGCAGCGACTCCACCACCGTGAAGTCGGCGCGCACGACTTTGCCCTTGCGACCGATCAGCACCTCGGTAAACGCGCCCGAGTCACCTGTATCCGTCAGGGTTACGCCCTCCACCCGCGTCACGCGCGGCCACCAGCGCGGCAGATGGTGCGGATCGCCGACGACCCCCCACACGGCCTGGGACGAAGCCGCGATCGTGCGGCTGGCAGACGCGGTCGGCATCCGCCCGGTCTAGCGGACGATCTTGCGCAGGTCGCGGACCAACAGCAAGTGCTTCAAGTGTGTCGTGACCGCCGCCAGGTTCTCCAGCGCATCGACGGCGTCCTTACGACGCTCAGGGTTGCGCGAGCGCAGCGCCGGAGCGAGGATCTGCTGCAGCAGGCTCGCCTCGCGGTCGGCCGAGGAGCGAAAGACGCGCAGGTTTCGCCCCCCCACGCCGTAGCGCGCGAGCTCTGAGACGGCGCCGACGATCTCGCGCTCGGTCTCGTCGAAGTAGCGCACACCGCCACGCATCTCACCCTTGACGACGCCGTACTCCTCCAGCTCGCGCACGAGCTTCGCCTCAGCGCCGGTCTCCTCCAGCACGTCCTCCAGCGAATACAACGCGCCGTCGCTCTCGCGCACGCTCATACTCGTGCGCCACGTACGCTTGCCCGCTTCCTGCCCGGGTCTGGGCACGTCAGCCACGTCGGTGCGCCCGGCGGCCAGCTCCTGGCGGATCACACGTAGGGGCAGGAACTCGTCGCGCTGCATGCGCAGGATCGTGCGCAGCCTTGCTACGTCGCTGGGCGCATACAGGCGATAGCCCCCCGGCGTGCGGCGCGGGTTGAGCAGCTTCTGGTCCTCTAGGTAGCGAATCTTGGAGATCGAGATGTCGGGGAACTCCTGGACGAGCGCCTTGCAGACGGCTCCGATCGTCAGAGCCTTCTGGCGCGCGCCCTCGCCACCGGCGGGCGTCTCAGAGTCACCCAGCTGGCCGTTGGAGCTGGCTGTCCGCGGCGCGGTCTTGGCAGCTGTTGCCATCAGCGCGCGTGGTAGGTGAGCTTGTACTTACCGATCTGCACGTCGTCGCCCTCCTCCAGGCGCTGGGACTCGATCCGCGAGCGGTTCACGTAAGTCCCGTTCAATGACCCACAATCGTCCAGGTACCAGCTATCGCCGCGCTTGACCAGCAGCGCGTGATCGCGAGAGACCGTTACGTCGTCCAGGAAGACGTCACAGTCCGGCCGCCTACCGATCGTCATGTGCTCGCCGTCCACGGCAAAGCTCTCCCCGGCGCGGCCGCCACCGGCTCTGATCACAAGCGCAGGGCCGTAGGCGGCCAGTTCGCCCGGCTCGACCGCCACCAGTTCGCCGGTGTCGTCGATCCGGTACGTCGCGGTGACCGGCTCGCCGCTATCGCCCTCGCTGCGCGGCAGCAGACCGCCGCAACGCTGACAGTAGTTGGCGCCCTCCTCGGCGAGGAAGCCGCACTCGGGGCAGTGCAAGGCCACGACTCCGCCCTCTCAGCTCTGCTCTGACGATGCTCCGCCGGCACGGTTGGCGAGGATGTCCGTCAGCTTTTGGACGTCCTCGCCGGAGATCGCCGCCTCGCCATCGCGGTGCGCCTCGCGCAGGCGACTGACCAGCTCGGCTCGCAGGATGTCGATCTTGCCGTGCAAGATGCGCCGCTTGTAGGAGATCTCCATCTCCTCCTCGGTGAGCTCTGCAATGACCTGCTTGAGCTCGCCATCACTCATCGAGCCGAGGTCGGGAAAGGTGTCCATCGCAGGCGGTCTCCTCTTGCGCAAGGATTCAGTGGGCGGGCCGGAGGAAACGGCCCCTCCGTGGTTCGAGTATAGCCCACAACGTGAAGTTGAGCTTGAGACTCTCATTGACCCGCCAACACACCGTCGCCCTTGGCCTGATCGTGCTCGCGATCGCCGGGGGAGCGTTCGCACGCGCGCAGAGCATCGGCAGCAACACGCACGTCTCCGCTGATGAGAACGGCTACGTCGCCAACGCCAACCGGATGCTCTCAGGCGTTCGCTACGCGACCTTCAAGTGGCCGCCGGGGACATCGTTTGCTTTTGCCGTCGCGACGCGGCTGTCCGGTCACCACTCGCTGCGTCTGAGCACTGGCGCCAAAGGCCCCGCCCAATACATGCAGCTTGTGCTCGGCATCCTCTCGCTCGTATTGGTGGCGGCGCTCACATGGCTGCTAGCCGGCCCCTGGGCAGCAGTGGTTGCGACCGCGCTGGTCGCATCCTACGAGCCGCTGATCGATGCCACGCGTACATTCCTCAGCGAGCCGTCCGGGGCATTCGTGCTGCTCGCCGCCGTCGGCGCCGCGGCGATCGCTCGCGCTAGATTCGGCCGCCGCCACGAACTGGCGCTCGTCGCGGCGGCCGGCGCGATCGGCGGCGTGGCCTGCCTGACGCGCGGCGACCTGGCTGTAGGAATGGGCGTATTGGCGCTGGCACTGGCGCTTGCTGGCCGATCGGAGATCTCTCCGATCTCCAGTCGGCGCCCGGGCTGGCGCCTTGGTCTATTGCGCGGCGGCGTCTACCCGGTGGCGCTGCTGCTCGTGCTCGCCCCGTGGTTGGCCTACGCCTCCTCGACTGAGGGGCGTTTCGTGCCGATCACGACCGCCGGGCCGGATGCGCTCTTCATCGGCACCTACCTGCCCGGCAAGGGGCTACTGGTGCCCACCGAGGAGCAGCTCGCTCCCGAAGTCTGCCGGCACTTCCCCGGCGACTGCGGCCGCTACTGGCAGCACAGCTCGCAGCCTCTGTTCCACTTGATCCAAGCGCGCCACCCGGGCATGTCCGAGAACGCCGCCGTAGGCGCCGAGGACCTCGAAAACCTGAACAAGTACGCGCTCGGCAAACCGGCGGCCTTTGCCTCGATGCTGTGGGGGAAGTTCTGGAAGATGTGGACAAACGTATGGAGCGGCGGCAACGGCACCTACCACCCCTCCACCTCGCAAACGCAGCACCTCATCTACCTGTGGCTGGCATGGATCGGGCTGATCGCCGGCGCCGCGTTGACGCGGCGATTTGCGCTGGTGACAAGCGTCGCCGTGTTGATCTCAGTCGCCGTGCTGGCGACGCCATTCAACGACCAGCCGCGCTACAACGTCTCGCTGATGGCGCTGCTGCTGAGCGCGGGGGTGGCCGGCTGGTGGCTGGCCGGCGAGAAGTTGCTGGCTATCCGACGGGCTCACCGGGAAGGCGGCGAAGCTGCTCCAACCCCGAGCGCACATACAGCGCACTAGCGATCAGGGCAAGCACGAGTCCGACGTAGAGCAGGACTTCGGCCAGCACGGCAAGACCGGTCATCGCAAAGAACAGCGCACCCATCAGCGGGGCTACCGAGATGCGACCGGGCCAGTTGATGCGCAACTCCACGCCGCGGTTCAGGCCATAGCGACCGAGTACCACCATCAGCAGCTCGCGCACGATCAGGATCGCCAGCGCCCACCGCGGCAACAGGTCAAAGCGCCAGCACACCACGACGCCGGAGACGACGAGCAGTCGATCTGTCATCGGGTCCATCAGGGTCCCTAGGCGGCTGTACTGGCGCGTCAGACGCGCCGCTATCCCGTCGGCGTAGTCCCCCCAACCGATCACGGCGAACAGCGTCGCCGACAGCGCGTCCACGCCGTCTTCGCTTGACAGCGCCACCACCAGGAAGACGGGGATCAGCGCAAGCCTGGCGAAGCCGATCGCATTCGGGATCGTCCACGGGCGCAGCGGCTGGCCGGCCAATGTCTGCGGGGGCGGTGAGCCCGAGCGATCCAGGCCGAGCAGGCGGGTTACTGTCAGGGCAGGCTTTGACACAGCTCGTCAAGCGCCCGCACGAGCGCGGCCGGCTCGCCTCCCAGCGGCAACGCGGGGCCGTCCCGCCGGCCGCGACGCAGCTGTAGCTCGATCTCCCCTGACTCCAGGCTGCGACGACCCACTGTCAAACGCACGGGGCAGCCGAGCAGCTCGGCGTCGGCGAACTTCTCTCCCGGTCCCGCTTCGCGATCGTCGTAGATCACATCCACGCCCGCGGCCAGGAGCGTGTCGTAGAGCCCGTCGGCCGCGTCGCGCTCGGGCGTGGCCGGCCTGCCGAGCGCCACCAGGTGCACCGCGAACGGCGCCAGCGCAACCGGCCAAGCGATGCCGTGCTCGTCGGCGAACTGCTCCACCGCCGCCGCGACGATGCGGGCCGGGCCGATGCCGTAGGAGCCCATCCAGATCGGTAGCGCCGTGCCGTGCTCGTCCAGGTAGGTGGCGCCGAGCTTCTCCGAATAACGGGTGCCCAGCTTGAAGATGTTGCCGATCTCGATCGCCGGCTCGAGCGTGAGCGCCTGCCCATCGCGTGTCCAGCGCTCGCCACCGCCCGCCTTGCCGCCCGCGACAACTCCCCCGTCGGCGCCGGCCACGCACTGCACGCGCGGGTCGTTGCGCGCCACCTCGACGTTGGCCGCGTAGCCCTCGCCGATCACGACATCGTCCTCGCCCGCCGCGCACGGCGCCATGTACTCGTGCGCGCCGATGCCGCCCATCATGCCCACGTCTGACTCCACTCGGTAGAAGCGCAAACCCGTGCGCGCCATGATCCGATCGTAGGCGCCGACGTGCAGCGCATAGCGCTCCTCCAAACCCCCCTGGTCGCGGTCGAAGCTGTAGGAGTCCTTCATCACGAACTCGCGCGTCCTCAGAACTCCCGCGCGCGGACGCGGCTCGTCGCGCTCCTTGACCTGGAAGTGATAGAGGATCAGTGGCAGGTCACGGTAGGAGTCGATCGTCTGTGCGGCGTGAAAGGTGACGGCCTCCTCGTGGGTCATCGCCAGCACCAACTCTGAGCCCTTGCGGTCCTGCAGCTTGAACAGCTCATCGATCTGGAGGCGACCGGTCTTGCGCCACAACTCGGCCGGCTGCAGCACCGGCATCAGCATCTCGCGGCCGCCGATCGCGTCGATCTCCTCACGCACGACCTGGACGACCTTTTGGTGGACCCGCCACCCCGCGGGAAGCCACGTCCAGATGCCGGCGCCCATCTGGCGCACGAGGCCGGCGCGCACCATCAGCTTGTGCGAGATCGCCTCGGCGTCGGCGGGGGCCTGCTTCTCGGTGGGCAGTAGGTACTCGGTCAGTCGGGTCATAGCGGCCGCTGCATCCTACGCGCTATGAATTAGGGCCAACCTCAAACCCCGTACAAACCGACAAGGAGCCCCGATGGCCTACTCAGTACCGCCGCTGCCCTACGCCTATGACGCGCTGGAGCCGCACATCGACCAGCTGACGATGGAAATCCATCACGACAAGCACCATCAGGCCTACGTCGACAAGGTCAACGCCGCACTGGCCGGCACGCCGCTCGAGAACGCCGCGATCGAGGATGTCCTGAAGGACCTCTCGCAGGTACCCGACGACAAGCGCGGCGCCGTGCGCAACAACGGCGGCGGGCACTACAACCACTCGCTGTTCTGGGAGTCGATGTCACCGAACGGCGGCGACGAGCCGAGCGGCGCGCTGGCCGATGCGATCTCCTCGACCTTCGGCTCGTTCGCGGACTTCCAGGCCAAGCTCAAGGAAGCCGGTGTCAACCAGTTCGGCTCAGGCTGGTCGTGGCTCGTGCACGACGGCTCGGGCCTAGCCGTGCAGGGCGCCCCCAACCAGGACAACCCGATCTCCGCGGGCAAGACGCCGCTGCTCGGCGTCGACGTTTGGGAGCACGCCTACTACCTGAAGTACCAGAACAAGCGCCCGGACTACATCGACGCGTGGTGGAACACGGTCGACTGGGGCAAGGTCGCGGAGCGTTTCAGCGCCGTCGCCTGATCCTGTTGTGCCCCTCGCGCATGCGCGAGGGGCCGACCGGCGCATGCGCCGGTCGGATGACGGTCCGCATGCGGACCGTCGCGGGGGCGCGCATGCGCGCCCCCGAACAGCATCAATTACGGCTGAAACGCCTGCCCGCGACGGGCGAGACCTCTTCGTCAAGCGTCACTCCCGCCTGCTCCAGCATCGACTCGAGCACCTGGTCGGCCTCGGCTTCCTGGTCGGCCGCCGCTGCCTCCATCGCCGCCAGTTTCTCCGGCGTCATCGCCGTAGCATCCTCGTTGGCGGCCAGCCACTCGCGCGCCTCAGCCGCCTCGCGCTCGTCGCGCGTCACGCGCTTGCCGGCCGCGTAGTAGCGGTCGATCTCCTTGAACAGCTCGTCCACCAGTTCGTGCGTGGGAACCTTCTTCAGCGGCTCGCCCTTGGAATAGATCATCCCCATGTCCTTGGCGCCGGTGATACCGAAGTCGGCGTGTCGGGCCTCGCCGATGCCGTTGACCGCGCAGCCGAGCACGGAGACCTCGATCGGGTCCTCGTACTGCTCCAAGCGCGCCTCCACTTCGGCGACGACGGTATCCATGTCGAACTGCAGCCGTCCGCAGGTGGGACAGGCGATCAACACCGGGCCCTTCTCGCGCAGCTTTAGCGCCTTGAGGATCTCCCAGGCGACCTTCACCTCTTCCTCGGCGTGGAAGGTGGATAGCGAGATCCTGATCGTGTCGCCGATCCCGTCTGCTAGCAGTGTTCCTAGGCCGACCGCGGACTTCAGCGAGCCCGACCACTTGGTGCCCGCCTCGGTGATGCCCAAGTGCAGCGGGTAGGGGATCTTCTCGGCAAGCATTCGGTTGGAGGCGATCGTGTTCGGCACCGAGGTGGACTTCATCGACACCTTGAAATTCTCGAACTGCAGGCTCTCCATCAGGGCGACCGTCTCGACGGCGGCCGTCACCAGCGCCTCAACCGGGCTCTCGTACTCCAGCTCGCGCAGGTGCTTGGGCAGGGAGCCGCTGTTGACGCCGACGCGCAGCGGCGTGCCCGTGCGCTTGGCCAGTTCGCACACCTCGGCCACCTTCTCGGGGCCGCCGATGTTGCCCGGGTTCAAACGCACGCAGTGCGCTCCCGCTTCGATCGCCTTCAACGCCAGCGTGTGGTTGAAGTGGATGTCGGCGATCACCGGGATCGGCGATTCGCGCACGATCTGCTTGAGCGCCTCGGCGTCCTGCTCACGCGGCACCGCGACCCTCACGATGTCCGCTCCTGCCTCGGCGACCGTACGGATCTGCTGCATCGTCGCCGCCAGGTTGGCGGTCTCGGTCTTGGTCATCGTCTGCACGACCACGGGGGCGCCGCCGCCGATCGGAACAGCTCCGACGTGGATCTGACGCTCTGAGGCCATATCGTGATTCTACGATGACGGTCCGCCGCAGGCTGCGTTTGCGGTCCACGCCGCCGAACCGGCCTGGGCGGATGCCCGAGGAAACGAGCCATGAGATCGACCCAAACAAGACCGTGACCGGCGGGCAAGACGTCTACGCCAGCGCGCCGCACCCGTTCGCGCGCCTCGCCTCGCCGCTGGCAGCACGCGCCCGCCAGCGCCGGCATGAGCGCTTCTTCGCGCTCACCGGCCTCGCTCCTGACGCTCGCATCCTCGATGTCGGCTGCGGTCGACTGGGCCTTCGAGCGCTGGAGCCGACGCTTAACATCACCGGCGTCGACATCGCCGAGCAGTCCGGTTATCCCGGCCCGTTCGTTTGCGCGGATGTAACCGCGGGGCTGCCGTTCGCCGACGGCGAGTTCGACCTGGTCTACTGCTCAAGCGTGATCGAGCACGTCGAGCCCGCCGATCGCGCCGCCTTCGCCGCTGAGCTGCGACGCGTGGGCCGTGGTTGGTTCGTGCAGACGCCCGCGCGCTCCTTCCCGATCGAGCCGCACGCGTTGCTGCCGTTCGTGCACTGGCTGCCGCGCCCGCTGCGACGCCGCTACTGGCGTCTGGGCGCGGCGGATGCGGCCGAGGAGATCTCATTGCTCTCGCGGCGCGAGCTGGAGGCGCTGTTCGGGCCGGCGCTGCCTGAGCGGCTGGGCCCGCTCGTCAAGAGCTGGGTTTGCGTGCGCCCGTCCGTCAGGGGGGACGGGTGGGCAATCAATCAGTTTCCGAATCGTTCACGGCTGGAATAGTTACACGCTTGAATGATTCTCACCTTGAACGATCTCGGCAAAAAGAACACCTACCCACCCAGGCGGCCGATGTCATTGCTAACACCACTGATCACCAGGAACACCAGCAGGGCAATCCCGACTGAGCTAAAGCGCCACATCGCCGCCAACGACACCCTCTTGCCGCGCACCTTCTCAGCCACCGCCCACAAGACATGGCCCCCGTCCAGCGGCAGGAACGGCAACAGGTTCAACACGGCCAGCACCAGCGACACGTAACCGATCACGACCAACGCCCGGCCTGGCCCCACGGCAACCGCCTGCTCGGTGA
>DATAQR010000119.1:0-10317 GCA_036264565.1 Solirubrobacteraceae bacterium
CGGCGGCTATCCAGAAGCTCAGGAGCGCAGCGGGCGGCGGCGGCTGCAGTTCTTCGAAAGCTACATCGAGACAATGCTGCAACGGGATCTCGGGAGCATCGCCCAGGTGCATGACCGGGCGAACGTGCGGCGACTGCTGCAGGCGCTCGCGGCGGTATCCGGATCGCTGCTCAACTACAGCGGGCTCAGCCGCGACCTGGGTCTGCCCGTCACGACTCTGCGTGCCCACTGCGACCTGCTCGAAACGCTGTTCCTGATCCGTCGTGTCACACCGTGGTACAGCAACCAGCTCAGTCGAGTCGTGAAGACCCCAAAGGTGTATGTCAGCGATACAGGTCTGCTGGCCCACTTGCTCGGGATCGACGAGAGCGGCCTGGAGCGAGACGACGCCGCGCTGGGAAGCGCGTTCGAGACGTTCGTCGTGATGGAGCTGCTTCGCCAATCGGCGTGGCAAGACGATCCGGTGACGCTCCACCACTATCGCGACAAGGATGGCCGGGAGGTGGATGCGATCCTCGAGCGCCGCGACAGATCCGTGATCGGCATCGAGGCCAAGGCCGCCGCGTCGGTGGCTCAATCGGACTTCCGCGGTCTGACTCGGATGCGTGACGCGCTCGGAGAGCGATTCAAGGCGGGCGCGGTGCTCTACACAGGCGAAAACACAGTGGTCTTCGGAGACCGCCTCGTCGCGATCCCGCTGGAAGGCATGTGGACAGCACGGGCGTGACTGCGCTTTCAGCCGCTGCGGATGGGCACAAGTCATGCTAATTGTGCTCCATTTTAGCTCGATTATGCCATTATTAGTGCGACGCGCGTTGAGCTCTCCGCATTTGCATGATACATTTTTCCGCATCTGCAGGGCATAGACTCCGCATTTGCACGAGCTGATCTTCGACTCCGGGAGAGGCGCCCATGCCGCTGATCGAGCGCCACGCTCGATCGCTGATCGTTGAAGCGCTCGGCTACAGCCGAGTGGTGCTTGTGCTGGGCGCGAGGCAGGTCGGGAAGAGCACCTTGGCCAGGCAGGTGGTGACGAGCGATCACCCGGCCGAGATCGTCAGCCTGGACGACCAGGCCACGCGCGCCACCGCTCGTGCCGATCCTCACGGCTTCGTCGCCGAACTGCGCGGACCCGCGTTGATCGACGAGGTTCAGCTCGTACCCGAGCTCCTGTACGCCATCAAGCAGGCCGTCGATGCCGACCCGACCCCCGGCAGGTTCCTTCTGACAGGCTCGGCAAACGTCCTCACAGCTCCGAGGATCTCCGAGTCGCTTGCGGGAAGGACCCGCCGGATCGAGCTGTGGCCGCTCGCGCAATCGGAGATAAACGCGGTCGAAGCCAACTTCGTTGACAGGCTCTTCGCCGGCGAGCCCCCATACGTAAGCGGCGCGCCGATCGGCCACGAAGCATTCGCGGAGCTCGTGGCGCGTGGTGGGTATCCCGCCGTATACACGCTGACCGAGTCCCAGCGCCGCCTGTGGTACCGCGACTACGTTCAAAGCATCGTGGAGCGTGATCTGCGCGACATCGCGTCCGCTACGAAGCTCTCAGAGATGCCGCGACTGATCCGCCTGCTCGCAAGCCACTCCGGCAAGCTGCTGGACTACAGGAGGCTCGCCCGCGACCTGCGACTGTCGGACAAGACGGTGAGGGCCTACGTGGAGTTGCTGCGAACCACCTTCCTCGTCCACGTCGTTGCGGCCTGGCGTCCGGGACTGCGCTCGCGAGAGCTGCAAGCGCCCAAGCTCTACCTCACCGACACAGGCCTGCTGGCCCAGCAGCTCGGGGTCGGCGAGGAGCGGATCGCTCGCGACGACCAGCTGACCGGCCCTGCGCTGGAGACGTTCTGCGGCATGGAGATACTCAAGCACCAAAGCTGGGCGAGCAAGGACTCAACGATGCGTCACTACCGCGTCCAAGACGACGAGATCGACATCGTCCTGGAGGCCCAGTCCGGCGATATCGCAGCAATCGAGATCAAGGCCAGCGCTTCCATCCGCCCAGGCGACTGGCGTGTGATGAGCAAGCTGCGAGACAGCCGCCGAGAGCGATTCAAGGCAGGAGTGATCCTCTACACCGGCGGGCGCACCCTGCCCGTCGACGATCGAATCTGGGCAGTGCCCATCAGCGGGCTCTGGAGCTGACACACGGGATTCCCTTGAGCGGCAGTCCCAGCTGAATCAGCTCTTCCCCGCGCATAACATGGCCAACTTGGTCAAGTTGCGGCTAGCATACGCACATGTCGAGTTACACGATCGGGGAAGCCAAGACGCAGCTCTCGAAGCTGGTGCACCAAGCCGAGGCAGGCGAGGAGGTCGTGGTGCGACGCGGACGCAAGCCGGTGGCGCGGATTGTCGCGATCCCGGAGCGTGAGCCCGAAACCAGGCGAAAGCCGGGAGCGATGCGCGGTCGCATCAAAATGAGCGACGACTTCGATGAGTGGCCGCCGGACATCGCACGGGCGCTCGGCATCATCGACTGAATGCGCATACTGCTCGACGCCCATGCCCTGATCTGGTGGCTGGACGACGACCCACGGCTCTCGACACCCGCCCGCCGGGCGATAGAAAAGGCCGAGGATGCGCTCGTTGGAGCGGGCTCACTCGTCGAGATCGCCATCAAGCAGTCGTTGGGGAAGCTCGATACAAACGCGAGCTGGTTCGACGAGGCACAAGCCAACGACATCGCCTTGCTGGCGGTCTCCTGGTCACACGCGAAGGGTCTGCAAAGCCTCCCCTGTCTGAGAACCGCCGGTCGTGAGCACCGCGATCCCTTTGACCGCCTTCTCGCCGCGCAGGCGCTGGCGGACCGGATACCGATCGTCACGCGCGATCCAGCGTTGAGCGCATACGGTGTAGCGACCATCTGGTGATCGGCAACGACCGGATCAGCTGATCCCCACCAGCCCGCGCGCCTCGGCCACGGTCGCCGGCCGCCGCCCGACGTCTTCGCTCATCCTGCGCGCCTGGGCGATCAGATCGCCGTTGGAGCGCGCCATCGAGCCGTCAGGCAGGTACAGGTTGTCCTCCACGCCGGCGCGGATCGAGCCGCCGAGCGTGAGCGCAGTGGCGATCAGCGTCCACTGGTCGCGGGAGATACCGATCACGCCCCAATGATGTTTGGCGTGCCCGCCCCCGGGCACGTCGCCGATGTTGTCGACCATCGCCGCCAGGTTGCGCGGGGCCGGCGGGATGCCGCCGATCACTCCCATCACGCAATCGACGTGCAGGGGGGCCTTCAGCACCCCCATATCCACCAGAGGCGCCAGCGAGCCGACGTGGCCGAGGTCGAAGCACTCGTGCTCGGGCTTGATACCCAGCTCGTTCATCGCCTGCAGCAGCTCGACGATCTCCTCGAATGGGTTGGAGAAGACCATCTTGAAGACGAAATCCTTGCGCGAGCGCGAGTACTTGGCGTAGTTCATCGAGCCCATGTTCAGCGCCGCGACTTCGGGCCGGCAGGCGCGCAGGTACTCGACGCGCTTGGCCACTGGGACGCCGATCGTGCCCGTGGAGTAGTTGACGATCACGTCGTCCACGGCGCCCCGGATCGCGTCGGTGATCGCGGCGAAGTCCTCGACCTCGTAGGAGGGCGTGCCGTCGGGTTTGCGCGCGTGGATGTGGATCATCGACGCGCCCTCGTCCACCGCGCGCTTGGCCTCGGCCGCGTACTCCTCGGGCGTGTAGGGGATCGCTGGGCACTGCTCGCGGTTGGCGATCACGCCGCTGATCGAGCAGGTTATGACGACGGGATCGTCCAGGCTCATAGGGTCCTTCCGGTTTGCATTTGCGGTCGGGTTAGACGGGAACGACGCCGTGCCGCTTCCAGGGCCGCTCGACCCTCTTGCCGGCCGCCATCTCCAGCCCGCGGCAGATCGTCGCGCGCGTCTCGCGCGGGTCGATCACGTCGTCGATCAGGTCGTTGCCGGCGGCGATGTAGACGTCGAACATCTTTTTGAAGTTCTCGATCAGCTCGGCGCGCTTGGCCTCGGGGTCCTCGGCCTCGTCCACCGCTTTGCGGAAGGCGATCTCCACGACTCCCTCGGCGCCCATCACGCTGATCTCCGCGCTCGGCCAGGCTACGATCAAATCGGGCTCATACGCGCGGCCGCACATAACGTAGTAACCCGCGCCGTAGGCCTTGCGCGTGATCACGGTCAGCTTCGGCACGGTTGCGTTGGCGACGGCGTAGAGCATCTTGGCGCCGTGGCGGATGATCCCTTCGGCCTCGACCTTGGTGCCGACCATGAAGCCGGGGACGTCCTGGATGAACACGAGCGGGATGCCGAAGGCGTTGCAGAGGTTGACGAAGCGCGCCGCCTTGTCGGCGGAGTCGTTGTCGAGGATGCCGCCGAGCTGCTTGGGCTGGTTGGCGACGATGCCGGCGGGGCGGCCGCCGAAGCGGGCGAAGCAGGTGATGATCGTCTTCGCCCACTGGCCCTTGATGTCGAAGTACTCGCCGTCATCGACGATCCGCTTGATCACCTCGTACATGTCATACGGCTTGCGGTTGGACTCCGGCAGCACGTCGAGCAGCTCCTCCTCAGCGCGGTCGATCGGATCGGATCCCGGCCCGCCCGCCCGCAGCGGCACAGGGGCCTCGCAGTTCTGCGGCATGAACGACAGGTACTGCTTGATCCGTTCGATGCACTCCTCGTCGCTTGCCACTTCCATGTCCCCCACCCCCGACTTGCGGCAGTGCACGCGCGAACCGCCCAGTTCCTCTTGGGTGACGTCCTCGCCAACGGCGGCGCGCACCAGGTGCGGTCCGGCCAGCGCCATCGATCCCCTGCCCTTGACCATCGGCACGAAGTCGGCCAGGCCGGGGATGTAGGCGGTCCCAGCCGCGCACGGGCCCAGCAGCGCCGCGACCTGGGGTATCACGCCGCTCATGATCACCTCCTCGCGGAACAGGTGCCCGGAGCCGGCAAACATCGCGCCGGCGGCCTCCTGCACGCGTGCGCCGGCGGAGTCAAGCAGCCACACGAACGGGATCCGCTTGGTCAACGCCAGCTCGCGCAGGCGCGTTACCTTGAACTCGCCGGTCATGCCCATCGAGCCGGCCATCACCGTGAAGTCGTACGCGCACACAGCGGTCAGGCGACCATCGACCTTGCCGTAGCCGGTGATCACCCCGTCGGCGGGCGCGTCCACGCCGTCCATCGCCCGCTGCGAGGAGTGCGGGCGGCCGTGGATGCCGAGCTCCACGAACGTGCCCTCATCGACGAGCAGCGCGATCCGCTCGCGCGCTGTCAGGGCCCCCTTCTCGTGCTGGCGGTCGATCTTCTCCTGGCCACCGCCGAAGCGGATCTTCGCGCGCCGCTCGGCCAGGTCCTCGACCAGCGGGCGCAAGAGCGAAGTCTGGCCCCCCGCCTGGGGGGTCGTCTGCTCGGCGCTCATCAGCGGCCCTTCCACTCTGGCTCGCGCTTCTGGAAGAAGGCGGTCACGCCCTCCACGATGTCCTCGGTCGAGGTCGCCAGCGTCAATTGCGAGCGCAGGTAGTCGAGCGCGTCGTCGAGTGGCATGTCCAGCTGGCGGCGCATCGCTTCCTTGCCCAGGCGCATGATCACCGGCGACTTGGAGGCCAGCTTCGCGGCCCACTCGGCCACGGCGACGTCGAACTCCTCGGCGGTCACGACCTTGTTGACCAGGCCCGCCACCAGCGCCTCCTGCGCGCTCCAGCGCTCGCCTAGCAAAAGCAGCTCGTTGGCCTTCTTACGCGGAACGTTTCTATAGATCAGTGCCATGATCATGAACGGGAAGGCGCCGACGTTAATCTCCGGCGTGCCGAAGGTGGCGGTGTCCTTGGCCACGATCAAATCGCATGCCAGCGCGATCCCCAGCGCGCCCGCCAGCACGTGGCCGGAGGCCGCGACCAGCGTCGGCTTGCCCAGTTCGCCGATTAGCTTGAACAGAGACACGAACGCGTTGCTCCCAAAGTGGCGGTGCACAAGGGGGGTGTCCATCGCAAAACCACCAAGGTTCGCGCCAGAGGAGAACACCGTCTCGTGCGAGGAGGCCAACACAACCGCTCGCACGGCCTCCTCATCGCGGGCGCGCTCGAAACAGGCAATCAACCCGGTCAGCACCGCCGGCGATAGCGCGTTACGCGTGGACGGCTCGTTCAGCGTGATCGTGGCGACGCCATCCGCCGCGGAGTAGAGCAAGGGCTCGTTTGACACCTCGCGCATCCTAACCTGCTGGCCGCCTAGCCAAGAAGCAAGGTAGCCTTCGTGGACCGCGACGAGAACCAGACAAGGAGCCCCGCCCGACATGGCCGCCACCGCCGAGAGTGTCCTCAAGCCCGACCACGCAGCAAAGCGCAAGCACTTCATCTTCACCGACGAGCACGAACAGCTGCGCGAGTCGATCCGCGCCTTCGTGACCAAGGAGCTGGCGCCGCACGCTAACGAGTGGGAGGAGACGACCTTCCCCGACTCGGTCATCCACCGCATGGGCGAGCTCGGCTTCCTTGGGCTGGACAAGCCCGAGGCCTACGGCGGGCAGGGCGGCGACTACTACACAAGCCTCGTGCTGGCCGAGGAGATGACCGGGTCGAACTCCGGCGGGCTGGCGATGGGCGTGGCCGTGCACACGGACATGGCGATGCCGCCGATCCTCGCGTTCGGGACCGAGGAGCAGAAGCTCCAATGGGTCGTGCCGGCCATTAAAGGCGAGAAGATCCTCTGTATCGGTATCACCGAGCCCGACGCCGGCTCGGACGTCAAAGGGATCAAGACGCGCGCGGTCAGGGACGGCTCCGACTACGTCATTAACGGCTCGAAGACGTACATCACCAACGGCCACCGCGCCGACGTGATCGTGCTCGTGACCAAGACCGACACCGACGCCGGCTACGACGGCTTCACGCTGTTCCTGGTACCGATGGACGCGCCCGGCGTGATCCGCGAGAAGCGCCTGGAGAAGCTCGGGATGCACTCCTCCGACACGGCGCTGTTGGCCTTCCAGGACGTGCGCGTACCCGAGAGCGCGGTACTCGGCCAGGTCGGCAAGGGCTTCTACCACATCATGTGGGAGCTGCAGGGCGAGCGCCTGATCGGCGCCGCCGGCTCGGTCGCGGGCGCGCAGAAATGCTTCGACCGCACGCTGCAGTACGCCAAGGAGCGCAAGGCGTTCGGACGCGAAATCGGCAAATTCCAGGTGATCCGCCACAAGTTCGCCGAGATGGCAACCAAGATCGAAACGGCGCGGCAGATGGTCTACATGACCGCCTGGCGCTTCCAGAACGGCGAGTACCCGGTGCGCGAGATCTCGATGGCCAAGCTGCACGCCTCGCGCATGGCCGTCGAAGTCGCCGACGAGTGCATCCAGATCCACGGCGGCGCCGGCTACATGAAGGAGTATGGGGTAGAGCGCGCCTGGCGCGACTCGCGCCTGAACCGGATCGGCGCCGGCACCGACGAGATCATGCTCGACGTGATCGGCCGGTCCTTCGGCCTTTAGGTTGACCTGGTCGCATGCGACCAGGTCCGCAGGACCGCATGCGGTCCTGCGCCGGACGCGCATGCGCGTCCGGTACGGAGCCGCACATGTGCGGCTCCGCCGGCCGGCACATGTGCCGGCCGGAACAGCTCCAAGATCTTCATGACCCCAACACCCCCCTTTACCGACGAGCACGAACAGCTCCGGGGCTCCATTCGCGGATTTCTCGATCGCGAACTGGCTCCGCACGCCGCCGACTGGGAGCGCGATCAATGGTTCCCGAACGAGGTGTTCGGAAAGCTCGCGGCCCAGGGCCTGCTCGGGCTGAAGTACCCCGCCGAGCTGGGCGGGCAGGGCGGCGACTACCTGCACGAGGCGGTGCTGGTAGAGGAGCTGGCGCGGATCGGCTCGGGCGGCACAGCAGCAGGGATCGGCGCGCACGTCAACATCGCTACGCCGCCGATCTGGAAGTTCGGCACCGACGAGCAGAAGCAGCGCTACCTCGTGCCCGCCATCAAGGGCGAGAAGATCGGCGCGCTGGGGATCACCGAGCCCGACGCCGGCTCTGACGTCGCCGCTCTGCGCACGAAGGCCACGCGCGTGGACGGCGGCTTCCTCGTCAGCGGCGAGAAGACCTACATCACCAACGGCGTGCGCGCCGACTTCATCGTCACCGCCGTCAACACCACCGAGGAAGGCGGCCACCACGGCATCTCGTTTCTGATCGTCGAGCGCGGTGAAGGCGTCTCCTCGTCCAAGCTCCAGAAGCTCGGCTGGCATGCCTCCGACACCGCCACGATCTCCTTCGACGACGTGTTCGTGCCCGAGCAGAACCTGCTCGGCGAGCTGCACGAGGGCTTCAAGCTGATCATGGCCAACTTCCAGTGGGAGCGGCTGGCGATGGCGCTTGGGACTGTCGGCGCGATGCAGCTCGCCTACGAACGGACAGCCGAGTACGCGCGCGAGCGCACCACCTTCGGGCGCCCGCTCTCAAAGCACCAGGTCATCCGCCACAAGCTCGCCGACCTCGCCACGAGCGCCTACACCGCCCGCTGCGTCACCTACGACGCGCTGCGCCGCTTCGTGTCCGGCGAGGAACCGCTGAAGGAGGTCACGATGGCCAAGCTACTGACCCAGCGCGCCTCCTTCGAGCTGATGGACGAGTGCCTGCAGATCCACGGCGGTATGGGCTACATGGGCGAGCACTGGGCCCAGCGGGCCGCGCGCGACGCGCGACTCGGGCCGATCGGCGGCGGCTCTGACGAGATCATGCGCGAGATCCTCGGGCGCCTGCTCGACCTGTAGTCCCCACCTACCGCCCGCTCGTCGCCTCGCAGCTTCCCCTCGCCTGTCCCGGTCGCACCCGCCCGTCGGATTAGGGAGAACAGGCCGGTCAATACCGGGAACCCGACGGGTGGTAGGTGGCAGGTGGTACGATTGAAAGGACATGAAGAAGATGAGCATCTACATAGACTCCGACGTGGATTGGTTGCTCACGCGCCGCGCCGAGCGCGAGCGCACGACCAAGGCAGCGCTGATCCGCGCGGCGCTCGCCGAGGCCGCCGCGGTTCCTCCCCCGCGCCCGCAGGGAGTCGGCATCTTCAAAGGCCCCGGCGACCTGGCCACCAACGTGGACAAGTACCTGAGGGAGACCGGGTTCGGCGAAATTTGATCGTCCTCGACACTTCTGTCGTACTCGCGTTGATGGACGAGGACGAGAAACACCACAAGCGCGTGCGCGAGTGGATGGAGGGCGTCTCAGACGGGCTATGCACAACGCCGCTCGTGCTCGCCGAGCTCGACCACCTCGTCCCACAAAAGGGCGGTCCGCGCGCCGCCGAGGCGCTACGCGCCAGCTTCGAGAGCGGCGCCTACGCGGTCGGATGGTGGCGCTCGGCGCTGTACGAGACAATCGAAATCGCGCGCCGGTACGAGTCGATCGAGCTGGGCCTGACCGACGCCTCGCTGGTAGCGCTCGCCGCCTACCTGGAAACGACCCGGATCGCCACGCTCGACGAACGTCACTTCCGCGCCGTGCAGCCGCTGAGCGGCGCCGCCGAGCGCTTCACACTGCTGCCCGCCGACGCCGGCTGAGCCGCCCGGATATCCTCCCGCGCCCCACCACTACAAGGAGAAAGCAAACCAATGGGAGTACTCGACGGCAAGTCCGCGATCGTCACCGGCTCGGCGCGCGGCATCGGACGCGCGACCGCTGAGCTGCTGGCCTCGCAAGGGGCGCAAGTCCTGATCAACGATCTCGACGGCGACGTCGCCGAGCAGGCGGCGCAGGAGATCTCCGGCGAGACCGCCGTGTTCTCCGGCGACCTCACCAAGGGGGACACGGCCGACCAGCTGGTCGCGAAGGCGATCGACGCCTTCGGCAAGATCGACATCATCGTCAACAACGCCGGCTACACGATCGACGCCCCGATCCACAAGATGTCCGACGAGCAGTTCCAGGCGATGCTCGACATCCACCTGATCGTCCCCTTCAAGGTGATCCGCGCCGCCGCGCCGCATCTGCGCGAGCCCGCCAAGAAGGAGCGCGAGGAAGGCAACGAGGTGTTCCGCAAGATCGTCAACATCTCCTCGATCTCGGGCACGATGGGCAACGCCGGCCAGGCCAACTACTCCTCGGCCAAGGCCGGCGTGACCGGGCTGACCAAGACGCTCGCTAAGGAGTGGGGGCAGTTCAAGGTCAATGTCAACGCGGTCGCCTTCGGCTTCATCGACACGCGCCTGACTGCCGCCAAGGTCGACGAGAACACGATGGAGATCGGCGGCGAGAAGGTGCAGCTCGGCATCCCCGAGCAGATGCGCCAGATGGCCTCGATGCTGATCCCGCTCGGTCGCCCGGGCACGCCCGAGGAGGCT
>DATAQR010000122.1:0-2560 GCA_036264565.1 Solirubrobacteraceae bacterium
CTGCCAGGAGCGCGCGTTGCGACTGGGTGAGCGAGAACGCCGCCGCTTTCGAGGCCGAATAGGCAGGAAGAACCGGCACGGCGGCCAGCGCGCCGAGCGACACCACGTTCACGACGGCTCCGCTGCTCCTGGTCAGCGACGGCAGGAACGCCTCGGTCACGCTCCAGGTGCCGAACAGGTTGACGGCGAGGTGCTGCTCGAACGCGGCCCGATCGCTGAGGTCATCGGGGACCGACACGCCGGCGTTGTTGATCAGGATGTCGAGCGACTCGACTCGCTCGGCGGCTGCCTGAATCTGCGCTGCGTTTGTCACGTCCAAGACCACGGGTGTGACGCGCTTATCCGGGTGGGTGAACGGCTGGCGCGATGCGGCGTACACCCGCTTCGCCCCTCTCCGCAAGGCCTCTTCGGCCAGCGCGTGCCCGAGGCCGCGATTGGCCCCAGTCACTAGCACTGTTCTGCCTGCGATGGCCGTACCTCCGGCGAGCCCTGGCTTCGTGATCTTCGTACTCGAGTTGTTGCTCATGGTTGTGTCTCCTTTGCTTGGGTTGGGTTTGGTGTTGGTCAGCCAGCGGGCGCGGGTTGCGGCTCGCGGATCGTGGTCTTGGCCACGGCGTCTGAGAGCTCGTCACGGCGGATGAGCACGAAGATCGCGGGCAGAGCGAGCAGGGCGATCGCGCCGAGCACCCAGAACGCGGACTGGAAGCCGCCGGTGAGCGCTGCCGGCGCGGCGTTGCCGGCATGGAGCAGCGTCTTGGTGTGGCTGGCGGCGACGCCTGAGGCAATCGCGATCCCGATCGCACCGCCGAGCTGCTGGGAGGTGTTCAAAAGCCCGGACGCGAGCCCGGCCTGGTGCTCCCGAACGCCCGCGAGCCCGGCGATCGAGACTGGGATGAACGCGAACGCGGTCCCGGCGCCGGCGATGATCATCGGGCCCGCGAGGTTGGCCAGGAAGTGCCCGTGGACCGGCACCTGTGTCGCCCAGATCACACCGGCGCCGATCAGCGTCATGCCGATTGCCATCACGACCTTGGCCCCGACGCGGGTGACCAACAGCTGCGAGAGACCAGCGAGCGCGATCGACGCCAATGACGTGGCCAGCCACGCGACTCCGCTCTGAAGCGCGCTGTAGTGCAGCACCTGCTGCATGTACATGGTGCCGACGAAGAACAACCCGAAGAAGCTGCCGCCCAACAGCAGCCCGGCCACGTTCGCACCGGCGAGCGTGCGCAGCCGGAAGATCGAAAGCGGCAAGAGCGGCGACTCGACCCGGTGCTCGATCACCAGGAACGCAACGAGCAGCGCCGCGGACGCCGCGAGCAGCGCGAGCGTTCTCGTGGCGCCCCAGCCGTACTGGGGTGCCTCGGAGATCGCGTACACGAGCAGCACCAGCGCGCCTGTGCCGGAGATCGCGCCGAGGGCGTCAAAGCGCCGGCGCGTCGTGGCGAGCCGGCTGTCGGGAACGATTCGCGGCGCCAGCGCCAGCGCGGCCGCCCCGATCGGGACGTTCAGATAGAAGATGTACTCCCATCCGGCGTAGCGGGTAAGAACCCCGCCGGTGATCAGCCCGACGGTCGCGCCGGTGGCACCGAGCGCGCCCCAGATCCCGAGCGCCTTATTGCGCTCGGCGCCCTCCTCGAACATGTTCATCACGATCGACAGCGCCGCGGGGAGCATGATCGCCGCGCCGAGCCCCTGAACGGCCCGGCCTCCAATTAGAAACGCCTCGTCGGTCGCGAGCCCGCACGCCAGCGACGCGGCCGTGAACACGGCCAGCCCGAGGATCAGGATCCGGCGGCGGCCGAGCAGATCCGCGGCACGACCGCCGAGCAGCAAGAAGCCGCCGAACGTGAGCGCGTACGCGGTCACCACCCACTGCAGGCTGGTCGCGCTGAAATGCAGATCCCGGCCGATCGTCGGCAACGCCGTGTTGACGATCGTCAGATCGATGACAATCATGAAGAACGCCACCGCCAACAGCGCGAACGCGCGCCAGCGCTTGATGCTTGGGGTCAGCACACCTGGTTTGTCTACGATCGTCATTACGGCCTCCTTTGCGGTCATTACCTCTGTAGGCGTCGGGACGTCGCGAAATTCAGCGACGAATTTGCGTGGCCCGCGACGTCTGTACCGGTGATGGCTGCTAACGAAGGCTTCGACGCCAGGACGCGGACGTGACCGAACGCGCGCTCACGCTGGCTCTCCGCGGGGACGAGAACGCGTTTCGCGAGCTAACCGAGCCCTACCGGCATGAGCTGCAACTGCACTGCTACCGAATCGTCGGCTCGACCCAGGACGCAGAGGACCTGGTCCAGGACACCCTGCTGGCCGCCTGGCGCGGGCTCGACCAGTTCACCGAGCGAGCGTCGATCCGGACGTGGCTTTACAGAATCGCCACCAACCGATCGCTTGACGCGCTACGAGCGAACGCGCGCCGGCCACAGCGGCTCGAACCGTTGAACAACCCACCCACACCCAGCCGCATGACCGAACCGATCTGGCTCGAGCCCTACCCCGACGCGCTCCTCGAGGGGATCGCCGACCAAGCACCCGGGCCCGA
>DATAQR010000172.1:0-14307 GCA_036264565.1 Solirubrobacteraceae bacterium
CAATAGGCAGCAGCCCTGATCCTGCGTCCTAACAGCGTATTTCGTCCGTAACGGACATACGGGCGTAGTAAGCTCTCTCAATTATGGGTGTGATTCAAGAGCTGGCGGCCGATCTCGAAGTTCAGGAGCGCACTTTGCGGCGAGCTATGTCTCAAGGCGCGCTACGCGCCGGCCGACCCGCGCCGCGCCGGCTGTGGCTGGCGCCTGGCGAGCGCGAGTTTCTTCGTGCCTATTGGCCGCTTCTCTCCGCGCTTCGCCAAGCGCTACGCACCGAGCATCGCGTGAGACTGGCTGTGCTCTACGGCTCGCTCGCGCGAGGCGACGCGGATGGAGGATCTGATTTGGACCTCCTGGTCTCATTCGCCGACGATCGTCTATCGGCGGGCTACGAGCTTGCCACACGTCTGCAACGCGTCAGCGCTCGCCGCGTCGATGTCGCCCGTCTGGAGCGGGTAGAGGTCAAGGCGCCGCTTCTTCTGGACCGCATTCTGGACGAGGGTCGTGTCCTGATCGATCGAGATGGGCAGTGGGACCGCCTGTGCAAGCGCCGCTCCGTCATTGCTGCCCGCGCCCGCCGCGCCCACAACCGCCATATGGCTGGCGCTGCCTTGGCAATCAAGGAGCTGACTGCGTGTGAGCGAAGACCTGCTCGACAAGCTGGGGGGTAAGGCGCTCGTTGCGGAGCAAGCACGGCTGGCTCGCTTCTTTCAGATCATCAACAAGCATCGCAAGGCGCTTAATATGGCGATCGATGAAAACTTCGCCGGCCGACTCGACCCGGCAGAATGGAGGAGAGCTTTTCAGTCTGACGAGCCCCGCGACGCCAATCGCACGATGGTCGTCACCGGCGATCACTCGGCCGTGCTCAATGCCTACATCGAGATACTCAAGGCCGCCGCTGGATCACGCCTGATCGGCTTGGTCCCACACCGTCGCCCACACGCCGACCAAGTTATCCAGGCGCTTGTGGTCGACAGGGGGCTGAACAGAGAACAAGCTGCGCTGCTAAACGAGGTCTACGTACTGGAGGGTCGGCTTGAGCACGCCTCCCCAGACGTTGACGCCGAGGAAGTGCGCGCCGCCGTTGAGCGACTCCGCCAAGCGCTTCCAGGACTGATCGACAGCACACACAAGTGGCTGCGTCGTTACGGCATGGAGCTTCGATAAGGCTTTACGGCGGGAATGCGGGGCAGCACCAAGCCGATCCTCCGACAGTCCGGCCATGGCCGCGAACTTCCGGCCGCTGCGCCGCTCGAAGATTCGTGGAGCCGATTGCGCGCCTTATCAAGCCCACTAGCTCCAACCGTCGAGGAGGCTCACAACAATCCGGAGATGTAGAGCTAATGGCAAAGCGGAATACAAGGGACGGATACTGCGGCGTATGCCGGGCGACGGTGCGTGCTCTTGAGGGCATCGTTGAGGTGGATGACCCCGCGACCGGGTATCGCATCCTTTGTCCAGAGCACATGCCCGCCGGAGCCCTCGATCCTCACTGCCCGGTGTTTGGTGACGCCGTTGCGAACAAGGTCGGCTGGTCTCGGCGAGCCGACACCTGACGCCAATAAAGTCCTCGCCGTGGCCCAGTTCCCATCACTGAAGGCGAAGAAGCTCATGCGCGTGTTGCAAGCTCAGCCGCTCGGCTACGAGATCGTCCGTCAGAAGGGCTCGCATCGCAAGCTCGCAGCGCCCAACCATCCCACGATCACCTTCTCCTTCCACGACAATCAGACGATCCGTCCATCGACCGTCAAGGACATCCTCTGTAACCAGCTCGGTCTTGTCGAACAGGACGCGCTCGCGCTACTCTGAGGAAACCATGACGGTACGTGTGCTCTATCGACAAGATCAGGACACCTGGGTCGCCTCCTCGCCCGACGTGCCGCGCTGGACGGTGGTGGCGGACACCTACGTCGAGGCGCATCAGCTCGCCGAGGATGGCGTGCGCTTCGCGCTTGAGCGAGACGACCTCACGGTCGAGCACTACGTTCCCGCCGGCGCGGCTGTCGCCGCGTAGCCGCCGCTGACGACATGCCCGATAGCACGGCGCGATCTGTCCGACTGCTTGACTGCAAATCAATCGTTGTAAGCCAACGCCCCAATCCAGGAACCTCGCTTCCACGCGGCTCCCGGGTTGCCATCCAGCTGGGTTAGTAGCAGCGTAACGAGGCGAGCACGCCGTGATCTGCTGACCTTGGCGACCTCGTCGCTTAGGGTCGCTACGGGCTAGCCGGAACAACCGGCAGCACATCGAGCGCCGGCACGCGCTCGAACTCGCTCACGTTGGAGCTGGCCAGGGTGAGTCCGTGCGCGAGGGCGGTGGCGGCGATCCATAGATCGTGCACACCGATCAACTGCCCCTTTGCTTGCAGGCCCAGCCCAGATCTGCGCGTGTACGCGGGCGATGTGCGGTGTGATCGGTAGCTGCTCGATCGCGACCAGCGACGGCAACGGGTGCTGCCGCACTGATTGGGCAGACTTGTGTCCGTGACCTCCGAGCCACAAGCTGTCCCACCCAGCCCCGTCCGCTCGCGCTCCCGCCGCCGCCTGGTCCTCGCGATCTGCTGCATGAGCCTGCTAATCGTCGGCCTGGACAACACGATCGTCAACGTGGCGCTGCCCTCGATCGGACGCGAACTGAGCGCCAGCGTCTCTGAGCTGCAGTGGGTCGTAGACGCCTACACGCTGGTGCTCGCGAGCCTGCTGATGCTCGGCGGCTCGATGGGCGACAGGCTCGGCCGCCGGCGTGTCTTCCAAACAGGCCTGATCGTCTTCACGCTCGGCTCGCTGCTGTGCAGCGCCGCGCCGACGCTTGAGTGGCTGATCGTCTTCCGGGCGATGCAGGCCGTCGGTGGCTCGATGCTCAACCCCGTCGCGATGTCGATCATCCGCAACGTTTTTACCGACCCGCGTGAGCGCGCGCAGGCGATCGGCATGTGGGGCGCGGCGATCGGCTTCAGCCTCGCGCTCGGCCCGCTGCTGGGCGGCGTGCTGGTGCAGGCGATCGACTGGCGGGCGATCTTCTGGATCAACATCCCGATCGGGCTGCTGGCGGTAGCGCTGACGATGCGCTTCGTGCCGCCGTCCCGCGCGCCACATCCGCGACGACTGGACCCGGTCGGCCAAGGGCTTGTGATCGCCCTGCTCGCCTCGCTGACCTACGCGATCATCGAAGCCCCCGAGGCCGGCTGGCTCTCGACCCAAACGCTCGCCCTGTTCGCTTTCGCCGCGCTGGACCTGGCGCTGCTCGTCCCTTACGAGTTGCGTCGCCGCGAGCCGCTGATCGAGCCGCGCTTCTTCGGAAGCGTTCCCTTCTCGAGCGCCGCCGCCATCGCCGTCTGCGCGTTCGCGGCGCTCGGCGGCTTCCTGTTCGTCAACACGCTCTACCTGCAGGAGATCCGAGGTCTGTCCGCGCTGACTGCGGGCCTGTACACGCTGCCGATCGCGGCGATGACGCTGATCTTCGCGCCGCTGTCGGGCCGCCTCGTCGGCAATCGCGGCCCGCGCATTCCGCTGCTGGTCGGCGGTCTCGGCCTCGGCCTTGGCGGCCTGCTGCTCACAGGCCTCACACGCACGACGCCGCTGGCCGAGCTGCTGCCGGCTTACTTCCTGTTCGGGATCGGCTTCGGCATGGTCAACCCACCGATCACCAACACGGCGGTGCTCGGCATGCCGGAGGCGCAGGCGGGTGTGGCGGCGGCCGTTGCCTCGACCTCGCGCCAGGTTGGACAGACGCTCGGCGTCGCGGTTGCCGGCGCGATCGCTGCGGGTGGCGCACTGCAGATCGGACCGGCCTTCGTGCAGGCGAGCGGCACGGTGTGGTGGTTGCTTGTTGGCTGTGGCGTCGCCGTTGTGCTGCTGGGCGCGATCAGCACGACACCCTGGGCCAATGCAAGCGCCAGGCGGGCCGCCCGCGAGGCCGAACGTGTGCCGCTGCCCTCAGGTGCCGACGGTGACGCGGTCGCGCCCGCAGGCCTTTGAGGCGTACAGCGCCTCGTCGGCGCGCGCCACCAGCGACTCGTCATTCTCCTTCGCCTTGCGCTCGACGATCCCAGCCGAGCAGGTCTGCCCGTACGGCACACGAGCGCGTAGGCGCTCCACGACTGACTCTGCGTCCTTCGGGCTCGTCGCCGGCAGCAGCAGCGCGAACTCCTCGCCGCCCAGGCGTGCCAGGAAATCCCCTACGCGCAGCTCGTCGCGCCAGGCCGCCGCCGTCTCGCGCAGCAGGCGATCGCCGGCCGGATGCCCGTGCGCGTCGTTGTAGTCCTTAAAGCGGTCGAAGTCGAGCATCGCCAACATCACGGTCTCGCCGCCGAGCATCGCCTCGCGTAGACAGGCCTCCCAGGCGCGGCGGTTGGGTAGCCCGGTGAGCGCGTCGGTGCTCGCCTCCTCGCTCATCTGCGCGAGCAGATGACGGCCGTCGTGCTCGCGCCGTTCGGCCTGGCTTGCCTGGAAGCGCACTTCTAAGACCAGCCATTGCGTCGTGAAGCCGACGATCGCACTGACGACAACGAACAGCGCACCGGCGCGGTATTGGTTGGTGGGATATTCGGGTGGCCCGATCAGCACGAGCGGGGCGAAGAAGAACAGCGCCACGGCGGCCACCACCAGGCACAGCTGCCGGCGATCTCCGTGCAACGCGGTCCAGAAGACCGGCAGCAGCGCGACGATCGCGATTCCCGAGTTGGCGCCGCCTGCGCTGCTGCGCAGCAGCGCCACCGCGCTCAGGAAGATCATCGAGGGGAGGATCTCCCGGCCGATGCCGAGCGCGTTTTGCCAGCGTGTCAGACGGATCACCCCGGCGAGCACGCCCAGTCCGATGGCAGCCACGTACAACGGCCACTGGATGCTGCCGGCGGTCGGGGTCACGATCGCCGCGAGCGAGGCTGCCGCGGCGAACGGCCGCAGACTGGTGGCGGCGTGGTCGATCGCATCGTTTGCCCTCAGATCCCGTGTGCGGATCGCGGAATCGCCGCTGCGTCGCCCCAGTCGCCGTTGCATGCTCAATTTATTCGGCATAGTCACGGTCATGCTTGAGTGGGTTCCCGCGGCCCAGCGTGCGTAGGCGCTCGGTTCAGTCAAGTGCCGAACCACTCGGGCAGGCGGGTTTGTGCGCTAAGCGAATCCGCGCATCCTGCCGATGAGATGCTCGTGCTTCGCTTGCGTCCCCACCGCCTTCGCTCGCTACTGACGGCCGGCTCTACGCTGTTTGCCTGCGCGTTGGTCCTCACGCCGTTGGCGCTCGCGGTAAGTGGCCACGGACCTCGTGGGCACAGCGCGGTCATCGGCGGTGCGGCCGCCACCGAAGGCCAGTATCCCTCGGCCGCGTTTGTACTCGACGTCAAAGGCAAGCTGGCGGAGTCCTGTTCTGGCACGGTAGTTGCCCCCAGCCTGGTGCTGACGGCGGCCCACTGCGCCGAGAACGTTCAGACCGGCGTCGTCAACCCGCATCGCGGCTACTACGTCGTGACCAGCCGGGTCGATCTAGCCGCCACCCAGCCCGCGCAGGTCTCGCGTGTGATCGGTGTGATCCCCTACCCTGGCTACGAACGCCACCACGACCCCGGCGACGCGGCTTTGCTGGTGCTCGAAAAACCGGTCACCGCGCCGCCGATGCCGTTGGTGAAAGTCGGCCAAACGCGTCTGTACGATGCCGGCACGCTCGCCACATTCGCCGGCTGGGGCCTGACTTCGACGATCCACCCCAAGGTCTCCAAGCAGCTGCGCTACGCCTCGACGGTGGTGCAGCCCGCCAGCTGGTGCAAGCGTCACATCCGCCCGTTCTTCCCGCGCTGGGAGATCTGCACCTTCAACGCCGCCAACGTGACCAGCAATGCCTGCAACGGCGACAGCGGCGGTCCGCTGATGGTGCCCAGCGCCAATACGGGAGAAATGGTCGAGGTGGGAATAGCCGCATTCGTGTTCGGTCCCTGCTCGCCGCGTTATCCGACCGTGTTCACGCGCCTGCAAGCGCTGTCCGGCTGGCTGCGCAGTTGGATCGCCGCCTACAGCACGGCGACGGTCCGGCAGCCTGCGCTCACCTCGCCGCCGCTCGGCTGAGCCGACGGCTCACTCTCACTCGTACAGCGACTCGCGCGCCAGCTCCTGCCCGCGTCCTCCCCACAGCTTCAGCTCGAGCAGGTCGCCGCGATAGTCATCGGGCGCGATCAACGTAAAGCGCTGCTCGACCAGCTCGCATTGATCGACCGTGACCGGTCCGAGCTCGCCGCTCACCACGCGCCCGCCGCCGACCAAGGCCCGTCCCCACACCAGCGTCATCGCCGCAACATTGCCCTCGCTGCCGCGCCAGGAGCCGATCACCTCGTCGCAGACATCGAGCTTCCACTCCGGATGACGGTCGGCGGTCTCCTCGGTGAAGTCGCCGTAGGCGCTCAGCTCCGTCGGTTCTGCTTCCCCTTCTAGGCCGGTGACGAAGCGCACGTAGCCGTACAGCTCAAAGCCTGCCGTGGTGATTGTCGTGGCGGGCACGTAGCGCCGCCCGTGCCAGGTCCGGTCGGGGTAGAACTCGATCGCGCCCGGCTCGCCGAGGTCGGCGCCCTCGGTCTCCAGCGACGACCACGCGGTGCGCAGCTCGCGCTCCAACCGCTCGGCCCAGCGCCCGTACGGCAGCCCCTCCTGCGGAGGCTCGGCGGCGAAGCTGGGTACGGGACGGCCGACCGGTGGCACGCGCGGGAGCGTATCCGTCGCCGCGGCCGGGTCCCCATCTGACGGTTTCACTCAAAGGCCCCCCTTTGGCCGGCAAGCGTCAGCTGTGCTCGCATGAGGCAGGAGCGCACACGACGTCCCCCTCTCTATGCCTCGCGCAGCACCGCCGCCGCGTGCTCGGGCGCGACGATGTTGAGGTTGACGCCGGTCGCGAGCTCGAGCCCGGCCAGGTGCGTCAGGCGCGGAGCCACGTCGACCCGCCAGCAGAAGTGCTCGGCCCCCTGCGGGGCGGTGCGCACCCACATGTTCAGCGGCGGGCTGGAGCCGAAGTGTCGCGCCAGTCGCGAGAGCCCGTCGTGCAGCAGCGCCGCCCCCAACGCCCCGTCGTCCTCGAAGCGCATCCGCGGCACGCGCGGGGCGAGCATCAGCTGGAAGGGAAAGCGCGAGGCGTAGGGTGCGATCAGGACCGCCTCCTCGTCCACGGCGACGACCCGCTCGCGGCGGCGCACCTCTTCGGCGACCAGGTCCTCCAACAGCCCTCGTCCCATCGTTCGCGTTGCGTAGGCGCCGCAGCGCTCACGCTCGCGCGCGACCTCGGAGGGCACGAAGTCCAGCGCGTACAGCTGCGAGTGCGTGTGCTCGAGCGAGGCGCCGGCCTCCCGGCGCTCGTTGACGATCAGCTGCACGTAGGCGCGGTCCGCGTGCGCGCGCATACGCTGCCGCCAAACCTGCATCGACCCGGCCAGCCGCGCCGGCGGCAGTTCGGCCAACGACAGCACCGACTCGGGCGCGTTGACGATCACCTCGTGCGAGCCCGCGGCCGGACTGGCCGAGAACAGGTCCGGCTGCGCGTCGAGCCCGCTCGCCGGCGAGTCGGGCGCGAGCGCCGGATACAGGTTGGGCACGACCCGCACGCTCCAGCCCGGACCGTCGGCGGTGCCGCCGCCGGGCCGCACCGCGTAGAGCTCTGGCGGCGTGCGGTCCTCGTGTCCCTCGGCGAAGGGATCGCGCTGCACGTCGATCGGGGTGGGCGCCGGGCAGCGCGGCTCGCCCCCAGGACGCGAGGAGCGCTCGCCGGCGACGATCGTCTTGTGCCCGCTGAGCGGGTCGATCCTGATCTCAGGCACGCGGCGCCTACGGTACGTGTTCCGCGGTCGAGACGACCTCCACCGGGACGATCAGCCATCAAGCGCGTAGCGCTCGATCTCTTCTTCGAGCCTGGCTGTGCTCGGCAGCTGCCCCTGGTAGATGAACGGCCGTCCGTGCACTGGAATGAAGACGGTCACCGGCGTAAACGACGAGTCGGTCATCTGCAGCCCGAGCGCGCCGCTGGCGTCGTAGTAGCTCGGATAGCTGACCGGATGGCGGTGCAGGAACCCGAGCGCGTCGGCGCGCGAGGAATCGCCGGAATCCAAGCCCAGGAATGCAACTCGCCGGCCGTACTCGGCGGCAACGTGCGCAAAGGCGCCGAACTCCGCGCGGCAAGGCACACACCACGACGCCCACTTGTTGATCACCACTGGATAGCCGCGCAGCGCCGCCAGCTCGGCATGTAGCGCGGCGCTACCGCCGCTCAGCAGCTGTCCGCCTTGATGATGCAGCGCCGCGAGCGCGGGCGGCGAGCCGACCAGCAGTGCTCGCTGCCCGGCCGCCGTCAGTGCTGGCTGCTCGCGGCTGCCTGTTGAGGGGCCCGGTAGTTGCGTCAGCCCAGCCGCGATCAACGCTACGACGGCCAGGCCGGCAACGATCGCAAGCAGGCGGCGGGGGCGCATCGTGCACAAGCGTGCCAGATGGGCGCGCGTGCTGGCGCACGCTAAAGGACCACTCGTCGAGGGTCCCAGACGATCCGGCGCCTTCAAGTTGGCCGGGTTGTGCTGTATCCTCACAGGACGAGCAGATGGGGGCCTGTTGTCCCCGACTACTCCTCCTGACCGGCGCGAAGCGCCGTTCTGCCAGTCCCGCGAAGCGTCTCTTCGCGGCGGCATCTCTCGAAGCCAAGAGCCTGTATGGCCGAGTCCACCGCAGCGGTCCCCGCGGCCGCGTCCATTCCCGGTTCCGCCGAGATAGCTCGCGCGGAGAAGTTCGTGCGCGAGCGCTTCGTCTACGACGGCGAGGAGGCGGCCGTCGCGCTCGCCGGGGTGGGCGGGGTGGGCGGGGTGGACGGGCCCCCAACAGTCAGGCGCCGCGCGCTCGACGGGGCGCTGGCCGAGATGGCCGACGGCGCCAAGCACCCCTCGACCGAGTGGCGGCGCAACTTCTCGCTGCTGCTCGGGCTCGAGCGGGTCCTCTCCGACGACGAGCCCAAGCTCGCCGACGGCACCGTCCTCTCCGCCCACCAGGTCGACGCCCTGTCGGGCACGCTCACCGCTCTGCTGGCCGAGGCCCAACGCTCGGCGAACGGCAACGGCCGCGCGGCCGCCGCGGCTTCGCCGGAGCTGCTGGCCTCGGCCTCGATCCTCGGGCCCGACGGTGAGGAGCCCACCCGCGCCGCCGAGGGGGTTCCGCCCGACGGCGCCGGTGGGGCAGTGGCCGGCGAGGGCGACGCGGAGGCCGATGGCGAGGAGCCCGACGCCGATGAGGACGAGGAGCTCGGCGAGGACGAGGACGACGAGGAGCTCGGGCCGGTCGAGCGGGCTGCTCCCGACGAGGACGACGAGGACGACGACGATGACCTCGACGACGACGTTGAGATCGAAGCCGACGCCGAGACCGAAGCGCCCGAGGAAGAGCTCGAGGAGGAATCCGACGAGGAGCCCCGGGACTGGGTGGACGATGAGGACGACCAGGACCTCGCCGAGCCCGACGAAGACCCCAACGCGGCCAAGCGCTTCTGGTTCGAGCACGCCACCGGCGCCGGCAAGACGGTCGCCGCGCTCGGCTTCGTCGAGGCTTCGCAGACCGGCGGCATCCTGATTCTCACCCACCGCCGCAATCTGGTCGACCAGTTCCACGGCGAGCTGCGCCAGCGCGGCTACCAGAAGCGCATCTCGCGCCCGCTCTACATCGGCGAGGACTCGCCGAAGGGGCCGGTCACGGTCGAGACCTACCAGTGGTTCGTGCGCAACGCCGGGCGCATCTCAAGCGCCTACACGATCGTCATCTGCGACGAGGCCCACACCGCGCTCGGCGAGAAGACAAGCGGCGCGATCCGCGCCTGGACCGGCCCGATCTTCATCGGCATGACCGCCACCGGCGCGCTGATCGCGCGCCATGTCACCGACCTGTTCCCGACGCAGACCTCGCGCTTTGACCTCGCCCAGGCCGCCCGCCGCGGCGTGATCGCCCCGCTTCGCTGCGTGCGCATCTCTCCTGGCCAAGGCGTGCGCACAATCGCCAATGTGCCGCTGCGTCGCGGCGAGGTGGACACCGAGTTCGACCAGGAGGAGCTGGCTGCACTGCTCGACCAGCACCCCTTCAACATCGCCGCCGCCAACCTCTACAAGACCCGCTTCAACGGCGTCCCCGGCGTCGTCTACGCGGCCGGGGTGCGGCACGCCTACAACCTCGCCGAGGCCTTCCGCGCCGAAGGGATCAAGGCGCAGGCCGTCTCCGGCGAGACGCGCAAGCGCGAGCTGGCGGAGATCC
The DNA here is from genome assembly GCA_036264565.1 of Solirubrobacteraceae bacterium. Classification (GTDB taxonomy): domain Bacteria; phylum Actinomycetota; class Thermoleophilia; order Solirubrobacterales; family Solirubrobacteraceae; genus Palsa-744. The sequence continues at coordinate 10,249 of DATAQR010000172.1, forward strand.
TCGCGCGCTACGAGCGCGGCGACATCGACGTGCTGATCAACGCACAGCTGCTGGCCGAGGGCTGGAACAGCCCGCGCGCGACCGTCTGCGTGCACCTGGCCCCGACCGCCTCCAAGCGCATCTACCAGCAGCGCGTCGGGCGCGTCACCCGCCGCCACCCCGGCAAGGAGGCAGGGCTGGTCGTCGACTTCGTCCACCCGGCTACCAAGAACGACGACCCGGTCGTCACCCTGCACTCGCTGCTCGACCGCGACGTCTACCGCGGTGGCGCGATCGTCGTCGGCCCGGTGCGCCGCGGCCGTGGGCGCAGGATGCGCGTGGAGCGGCGGGTGCTGCCCGTGTGCGCCGAGGAAGAGCGCCGCCACGAAGTATTCGAGCGCGAGCTGTGGCGGATCGCGGTCGAGCACCTCGACTACGGCGAGCAGCACGTGTGGGCGGCCCTGGCCGGCGCCCGCGTGACCCCCAACGGCTGGCGGCGGGCACGCGCGATGCTGCACTTCGACCGCACCGGCGAGCTGAAGGCGCGTTTCCTGATCACGGCGGTGCAGCGCAATAAGAACTCGCAACTGCGCCTAAAGGCGTTGTCTGAGATCGCCGCCCTGCGCGACGCCGACGCCTTTGACAGCGCGATCGACATCGCCGGCTCGTGGCCGCGCGATGAGCGCCGCGAGGCGGCCAAGATCATGCTGCGAGCGCTGGTCGAGCGGCGGATCGGCCGCCGCGACCAGGCCAACGCCTGGATCTGGCGGCTGGCCGAGTACACCCGCGACGTGCACGAGGAGTACGCCGTGCAGCGCTGGCCGGAGACCAAGCGCCTGCTCGGCCTGCTCGTCAACTCCGCCGGCGGCGCCCACGCGCGCAACGCCCGCCGCCTCGTGCACGCCGCCCGCAAGCAGGACCGCCGCCTGGCGGCCGCGCTGCTGGCGGCCGCGCTCGCGCACACGCCGGAGGCGGAGGAGGTGCTGCGCGGCGCCAGGACGCGGATGGCGCGCAAGCCCCCCGCGCTCGCGCGCGAGCTGCTGCGCAACTTCCCCAAGCGGCGCGCGCGCGGACAGCGCCGTCGGCGCAAGGGCCCGCATCCCGAGGGGCGCCCGCCACGCGGCGGGGCGGGCAAGCGCGCCGTGGCAGCCGGCTCGGAGAAGAAGCTGGATAAGGGTGTCGAGGAGACACTGCAGCACGCCGATCAGCCGGCAGCCGACAAGTGAACGTCGCCGGCGCTGAGCGTCACGGTTGACCCGTCGGGTGTGAGGACGAGTAGGCGCCCCTCTTGGTCCACCCCCTGAGCCTGGCCGCGTCCCTGCCCCCAGGCGATCTGACGCCCGGCCAGCGCGTCGCGAGCGCGCCATGCCGCAAGCGTTTGCTGCGGCTGCTCGCTTAGGCCTACGCTCAGCGCGGCGAGCAGATCGGCCAGCAACGGCTCGATACCGGCCGGCCGGCGGCCGAGCGTAGCGGCGCGTGAGCACACGTCCGGGGGCAGATCCTCCAGCCGCACCGCTACGTTCACGCCGACGCCGACGACGGCCCAGCCTTCCTGCGGGCGTCCCTCGACGAGGATGCCGGCGACCTTGGCGAGCGTCGTCGTCTCGTCGTCGTCTTCGGTGCCATTTTCGGTGCGGCGTGGCTGCTCGAAGATCACATCGTTGGGCCACTTCACGCGCGCCTCGGCACCGATCGCCTCGCACACGGCGACCCCAGCGATCAGGGGCAGCAGCGCCGGCGGGTGCGAGGACTCAGGCCAGCGCAGCACCAGCGAGCACAGCAGGCACGTTCCCGGCGGGGCTACCCAGCTGCGTCCCTGCCGCCCCCGTCCAGCGGTCTGCTCGCCGGCTGTTACCAGCGTTCCGTGCGGAGCGCCCGCCAGCGCCAACTGGCGCGCGCGCTCGTTGGTCGAGTCGCAGCTGCGCAGGTGCAGGCGCGGCGAGCCGAGCGCCGCGCCCTCGTGACGGTGCTCCGGGTCGGCGGCCGCAGAGCCGGCCGGCTCAGCCATCGCGCCGTGTGTCCGCAAGCAGCGCTCGCACGAGCCCGTCGATGTCGTAGCGCTCGGCCTCCACATGCGGATCGATCCCGTGCTCGCGCAGGGTGGCGCTCGTAACCGGGCCGATCGAGACGACGCGCGTGTGCGGGGAGAGAGCGCCGGCGTCGTCTGCGCTCGCCTCGCCGTCGCTTCCCCGCAGCGCCTGCAGAAAGAACCGCACCGTCGAGGAGGACGTGAACGTCACATAGTCGGCCTCGCGCGCGTGCTCTCGCGCCCGCTCGGACAGCGGCTCGGCCACCGTCTCATACAGCGCCACCACGTCAACCTCGGCGCCGCGCGCACGCAGAGCGTCTGGGAGCACGTCGCGCGCCTCGCTCGCTCGCGCGATCAGCGCGCGCTGCACCTCGACATCCGCGAGCGCATCCACGAGCGACTCCGCCACGAAGCGCTCGGGCACGACATCGGCGAGCACGCCATGCTCGGCCAGCGCCCGGGCGGTCCCGGGGCCAATCGCCGCCACGCGCGCACCGGCCAGCGCGCGCGCGTCGCCGCGCGGATGGCGACTATCGTCCAAGCGCGCGAACAGCAGCTCCACTCCGACCGGGCTTGTCAGGCAGATCAGGTCGTACGGCGTCGGGTCGATCGGCTCTGCGGGCAGGGGCACGGTGCGGATGCTCGGTGCCTGCACGACGCTCGCCCCGAGCGCTTCCAAGCGCCGCGCCAGCTCGCTTGATCGCGCACGCGCGCGCGTGACCGCGACGCTGAGTCCCGCCAGCGGCAGCTCCGGCAGCCAGGCGATCTGCTCGGCCAGGCCCGCGACCGGGCCGACCACCGTGATCGCCGGTGCGGCGATCTGCTCGCGCGCGGCGACCTCGGCGATGCTCGCCAGCGTGCCCGTAACGGTGCGCTGGCCGGGCAGCGTCCCGCGTTCCACCAACGCGGCCGGCTCGGAGCCGGGGCGGCCGGCCGCGATCAGCTCGCGCGCGATCCGGCCGAGCGCGCGCACGCCCATGTAGAAGACGAGCGTGCCGGGGAAGCGCGCCAGCGCGGCGAAGTCCAGTTCGGGCCCCTGCTTGTCGGGGGACTCACTTGCCTGCCCCCCGTCATGGGGGGTGGCCTCCTGGGTATGGCCGGTGACGAGCGCGACACCAGTGGACAGGCCACGGTGGGTGACCGGTATGCCGGCGAAAGCCAGCGCCGCCACGCCCGCGGTGATCCCGGGTACGATCGTGAACTCGATGCCCGCCTCGCGCAGCGCCAGCGCCTCCTCGCCGCCGCGGCCAAACACGAACGGGTCGCCGCCCTTCAGCCGCACCACCTCGCGGCCCGCCAGCGCGCGCTCGATCATCAGCTGCTGCGTGTGCTCCTGGGGCACCGACTGGCCGCCACCCTGCTTTCCGACGAACAGCAACTCGGCGTCGGCGCGGGCGCAGTCAAGCGCCGCAGGCGGGATCAGGCGGTCGTACAGGATCGTCTCAGCGCGCGCGATCAGCTCCAGCGCCCGCGCCGTCAACAGCCCAGGATCGCCGGGGCCGGCGCCGACAAGGTGAACGCGGCCGACCGGCTGCGCTCGCCCATGCGGAGGGGCCTTGGCGCCGCCCGCCGCGGACGCCGACGCGGAAGGCCCCCCTTTGTGGGGCTGCCCGCCCGAATCAGATGCGGCCAATCGCCATCTCCTCGGCGCGGCGCAGCAACTCGTCCGCGCCGACGTCGCGCAGTCGCTCGGCCATCCGCTGACCGAGCTCGACCGAGTCGTAGAAGCCGCCGATCAGCTCGTCCGCCACCCACTCCGAGCCGTCGGGGAGGCCCACCCAGGCGCGCAGGTGCAGGCAGCCGCAGCCGGCTGGCACGGCGTGGGCGCCGAGCGGCGTGTTGCAGCTGGCCTCGAGCGACTGCGCGACGGCGCGCTCGGCGGTCAAGCAGGCGGTGGCGCCGGCGTCGATCAGCTCGGCCACGACCGTGCGCGTGGCGGCGTCGCCGGCGCGGGCCTGTAGGGCCAGGGCGCCCTGGCCCGGCGCGGGGACGAAGCGCGCGACGCTCAGGTTGCAACCGATGTCCGCTTGCCGGCCCAGCCGGATGAGGCC
>DATAQR010000009.1:0-8800 GCA_036264565.1 Solirubrobacteraceae bacterium
CACCTTACGCCGGATGTGGCGCGCCTGTCTGACGCTGATGAGACAGCCGTTTCGCTCGCGCTGGCCGGGCGCGGCGGCGCTAAGGGCGTTGCCGGGCGCGCCTACGTGCGCGCCCGCGGCTACGCGCGCGGCTGCCTGGCGATCCTCGGCTTCGAGGGTGAAACCGAGGAGGTCGCCATCCGCCGCGCGCGGGCGCTGAAGCTCGTACGAGCGCACTGCGGTCTGCCGGTCGGTGGCTCGCCCGGTCGAGCGTGGCTGCGATCGCGCTTCTCGGCCCCATATTTGCGCGACGACCTGCTCACCCATGGCGTTATGGTCGAGACGCTCGAGACAGCCACACAGTGGTCGAATCTGCTCGAGCTTCACCGCGGCGTCGGCGAGGCGATCGCGCAAGCCATGCGCGCCTGCGAGACGCCCGGCATCGTCATGTGCCACGTATCGCACCTGTACGAGACCGGCGCCTCGCTGTACTTCACGCTGATCGCGCGTCAGCTGCGGGGCGAGGAGATCGCCCAGTGGCAGGCGGTGAAGACGGCTGCTAGCGCGGCGATCATCGCCGGCGGTGGCACGATCACCCACCACCATGCGATCGGCCGCGACCACGCCCCTTGGTTGGAGCAGGAGATCGGCCGCGACGGGGTGCGCGCGCTGCGCGCGCTGAAGGCAGAGCTCGACCCGGCCGGGATCATGAACCCCGGGAAGTTGCTGCCCTGATCAGTGCAGCGCGAACGGGCCGCTGAGCACGATCGTGCTGGGATGGTGTGCGTGCGTGCTGGTCTCGCGCGTGACGATGATCTTGGCGTAGTCGGCCGCGTTGGTGGGCAGGGGGCCGCCGCCTTCCATGCGGCCGCTCGTCGGGAACCGGCCGAGAGGGGCCGAGCTGGACGGCGAGTTGTACAGCCAGACGGCGTAGAGGAAGCCGTGCTGCTGCGGCAGGTGTTGGGCGGCGATGTAGAAGGCGCGACGGCTGCCATCGGAGAGGACATAAGCTTCGCCGGTTGCCTGGCTTTCCGGTTCGACCGCGGAGAGCGGCAGCTTCTTGTCGATGTGCGCCTTGGCGCCACTTGCAGCAGACGTCGAGGTCGAGCTGGTGCTCGTCGTCGAGGTCGTGCCAGCGGCGGCTCCTTTGCCGCTACTGCCTTTGCCGCTGGTCAGCAGGACTACGGCGACGATGACGGCAACCACGATCGCCGCCAAGAGCACCGCGCCGCCGCGCCGCGAGCTGGGCGCGGAGCGAGCGGGGGGTCTGCCGACGCTCTCTCCAGGGCGTGGCGCGGATGGCCTGCTCACGCCGCCGCTCGTGGCCAGCGTGTCCAGGGCAGTGTGTGCGCGCTCGCGCACCGTCGCCTCGGGGATCGCAAGCATCGCCGCCACCTCGGCGTAGCTCTTGCCGCGGTCGAGCACGAGCGAGAGCACGGCGCGCTGGTCGGGTGGCAGTCGGTCGAGCTCGGTCATCTGCGATTGGGCTGCCGCCGCGCGCCCCGCTCAGGCACTGCACCGGCAGTCCTTAGGCTATCGTGGCCGCCCGATGCCCATCGCACCCGTGGCCCAGATCAACGAGTTCCTGCTCGGCTTCGATCGCCATTACGGGCTCGAGTTCCTGGACTGCTCGGAGAGCGAGGCGCGTGCACAGGTGCTCGTCCGCGAGCATCACAAGCAGCCGGCTGGTCTCGTTCACGGCGGCATGTACGCCTCGATCGCCGAGTCGATCGCCTCGATCGCGACGGGGATGACGGTGCTCGACGGAGGCAACGTCGCGATGGGCATGTCCAACAACACAAGCTTCTTGCGCCCGATCACCCAGGGCACCGTGCATGCCCGTGCCATCCGCGTGCACCGCGGGCGTACGACCTGGCTGTGGGACGTGACGTTCACCGACGACGAGGATCGCGTCTGTGCGCTGACGCGGATGACGATCGCCGTGCGGCCCCTGCGCGGCTGACAGCCGGCGAGCGGGCCCTAGCTGCGCGGCTGCGGGATCGGCGTGCCGGCGGGCAGTTGGCTGGGCAGCGGCAGACGGTCAAAGCCGGTGTCCGGCACGGCGGCCGGGAGCGTCTGCAGTGGCAGCCCGACCTTGTTGAGCGGGGCCATCAGCCGCGCCGCTTGCAGCGCCAGGCCGGCGTCGTCGCCATGGACGCTTACAACCACGCTGCCGGTGCGGAGCGCCAAGGAGCGCCCGCCCTGGGTCGAGAGCGCTTCGGCGCTGCGCACCATCCGCACACGACCGACCTCTGAGGCGCCCGGGATGAAGCTGTTATCCGGCGAGGTGACCAGTGAGAGCGGCGTCACGCAGGTGAATTGCCCGCCGACCAGACAGTCGCCGTAGCGCAGGGTCACGGCGCCGCCTGGATCGATCAGAACGCCGGTTATGCGCATCCCGTCGAACCTCTTCCCAAGCCAGTAGACCGGGAAGCGACTGCTGACGATCACGCTCTCCAGCGGCCCCGGGCCGATCGGTTGGTCCTGCAGCGTGTTGCCGCAACTGGAGAGCGCGAGCGTGCCTGTCAGTACGAGCGCCACCGTCAGCGGCGCCCGCCCCCGGCGTCGAGATCGGCGTGCAGGTTGCCGCTGCGTTGCTGGGGCAGGAGTGGTCACGTCAGGCCCTGTAAGCATTGGTGATCGGCATGCGGCGGTCGCGCCCGAAGGCGCGCTCGGTGATCTTGATCCCCGGCGGCGCCTGGCGGCGCTTGTACTCGGCCAGGTCCACCAGCCGAGTCGCGCGCTGCACGTCGGCGGCGGGGAGTCCTTCAGCGATCAATTGCTCGCGGCTGCGGTCGAGCTCGACATAGCCGTGCAGGATCCGGTCGAGCACGTCATAGGGGGGAAGCGAGTCTTCGTCGACCTGACCGGCTCGCAGCTCGGCTGACGGTGCACGCTCGATGATCGATGGCGGGATCGGGGCCGCCGCGCGGTCGCCGCTCGCGCCTGCCGCGGCCGAGCGCTCGCCGCCGGCCGGCGTGGCCGCGCGCGAGTTGCGCCAGCGCGCGAGCCGGTACACGAGTGTCTTGGGGACGTCCTTGATCACCGCGAAGCCGCCGGCCAGATCGCCGTAGAGGGTCGTGTAACCGACTGACATCTCCGACTTGTTGCCGGTCGCGAGCACGAGCCAGCCAAACTTGTTGGAGAGCGCCATCAGCAGATTGCCGCGGATGCGCGCCTGCAGGTTCTCCTCGGTCAAGTCGGCGGTTGTGCCCTGGAAGTCGGCAGCGAGGGTGTTCTCGTAGACGTCCATCGCTTGCTCTATCAGCAGCTCGTGTGTGCTCACGCCGAGCGCCGCCGCTAGTGCGCGCGCATCGTCCTGGGTCTCTCGCGAGGAGTGGGGGGAGGGCATGATCGCGACATGCACTCGCTCTGCCCCGAGTGCGTCCACCGCCAGGCATGCCACCAGCGCGGAGTCGATCCCGCCGGAGAGGCCGAGCACGACTGCGCCAAAGCCGTTCTTCTTGACGTAGTCGCGCAGCCCAAGCAGCAGCGCGGCGTAGACCTCCTGCTCGACGGAGGCGATTGGGGCGCGTGGCGTGGCGTCGCCGACAATCGCGGACCCGGGAACCGGAATCTCGCACATGAGCAGGTCCTGCTCGAACTGACTGGCGCGCGCGATCGTCGTGCCAGTCGGGTCGAGTACGAACGAGTGGCCATCGAAGACCAGTTCGTCCTGTCCGCCGACCATCGCGCAGAAGGCGACGTACGCACCGGTTTCACGGGCGCGTTCGCTAAACAGAGACTCGCGTTCCAGTCCCTTGCCGGCGTGGTAGGGGGAGGCCGAGATGTTGACGATCAGCTTCGCGCCAGCGCTAGCCTCGGTGGTGGCCGGCGCCCCAGCCACCCACAGGTCCTCGCAAACGGTCACACCGACGCTCATCCCGGCGACCTGCACGGTGAGGCCCCGCGGATCGCCCGGCTCGAAGTAGCGCTGCTCGTCAAAGACGCCGTAATTGGGGAGGTGTAGCTTGCGATAAATGGCCTGCACCGAGCCCTCGGCGAGCACGGCTGCCGCGTTGTAGAGCACGGTCGCAACTGGTCCCGGCGAGCCGGATGACCGGCCCACCCGCCCACGACGCGCGGGTGGGTGGGCCTCCATTCGCTCAGGGAAGCCGACGATCGCGACGATCCCCTGCGCGGCTGCCGCCAGCTCCCGCAGGTGTGCGCCCGTGTCGCTGAGGAAGTGCTCGCGTAGCAGCAGGTCCTCGGGGGGGTAGCCCGTCAGCGCCAGCTCTGGGAATAGGACAAGCTGAGCACCTGCGTCCTTGGCTGCGACGGTGCCGGCGAGGATCAGCTCGGCGTTGCCGGCGAGGTCGCCGACGGTGGCGTTCATCTGGCACAGCGCTATGCGCAGGCCCGCTTTTGCTCCGGTCAAGCTGTAAGCACCTCAGCGAGCCGCCGCGCGTGCGCGCGCTTGGCCGCCACCTCGTCGTGCGCGAGCGCCGGTCGACCGGCGATCGAGGCCGGCCGCCTTGGCCAGAGCGGCGATCGCGCGGCGCAACTCGCCCGCGATCGTCTCGAGCTCGGGCAGGGCGTCGTAGTCGCCGAGCAGACCGAAGCCGAGCTTGCCGTCGTAGCTCATCACCGCGATCCCGAGCGCCTGACGATGGGCGAGTGGAACGACCGGGTACAGGCGCTGCATACGGTGGCCGAGCAGGTACAGCGGGAACTGCGGGCCGGGGACGTTGGTGACGACCAGGTTGAAGAAGCGCTGGCGCGCTTGCAGGCGCGCCGCCTGGCTGAGGATCGTCGGCGGCGCGAAGCCGGCCAGGTTGGTGAGTGCCTCGGCGCCGACGGCCTGCCCGGAGTGCTTGATCTCGTCCATCTCCGCTCGTATCTGGGCCAGACACTCGACCGGGTCGGTAACCCCGACCGGCAGCGGGGCCCACATCGCCGCGACGCGGTTGCCGAGGGCGCCGCGCTCGGCATCGGCGCGCACCGACACGGGTACCATCGCCTTCAGCACCAGGCCCTCGGTGTCGAAGCCCTGGACGCGCATGTGCCTGCCCAGCGCGAGGCTTACCGCCGCCAGCACGACATCGTTGAGCGTGCCGCCGAGCGAGTCCTTGATCGCCTTGAACTGGGACAGTTCGGCGTCGACCCAGGTGTAGCGCCGGTGCGGGGTGATGTCGACGTTGAACGGGCTGGACGGCGCCGGTGCGCTCACTCCCGCCAGCGTCGTCGCGCCGACCCCGGCCAGCGTGTCCTTGACCCGGCCGAGCGCGCGTCTGGGCGCTCGCAGCATCGCCCGTGCGCCACGCAGCATCTCCGCCGGCGCGGTCGAGCGCTCCACCAGCGCGTCGGCCAGCAGCTTCGCCGAGCCCGGCAGTGGCCGCGCCACCCACGGCACCGGTGGGCGGGCGCCTCCCGGCGGCTCGGGCGCGGCGTCGAACAGCACCGTCGTTATGTCCACGCCCGAGATGCCGTCCACGAGCGCGTGGTGGGTCTTGGCGATCAGCGCGAAGCGATCGCCGGCCATCTGCGCCACGAGCCAGATCTCCCACAGCGGCTTGGAGCGATCCAGGCGCTGGGAGAAGATGCGCCCGGCCAGCTGCTTTAGCTCTGTCTCGTCCTCGGGCCGAGGCAGGCCGGTGTGGCGGATGTGGTAGCGCGGGTTGAAGTACGGGTCATCGGCCCACACCGGTCGCCCCTGACCGAGCGGCACGAACGCCAGGCGCTGGCGGTAGCGCGGCACCAGGTGCAGGCGCGAGAGGATGTGCTCGAGCAACTCGGTGTAGCTCGGCGCCGGGCCCTCGAACACCATCACCGAGGCGACATGCATGTGCGCCGTGCCGTTGGCCTCCAGGTGCAGGAATGCTGAGTCAAGGCCGGTGAGGCGATCGGGGTTTGACATCGACCGCGATTGTCGCGGGTTCGGGGGGGCGGCGTCAAACGCCGGGTGTGTTGTCTCGGCCTAGGTCGAGCTTCCGCTCGCACGGAGTTTGACGAACCGAGTGTCGCCAACTGCGACTGGCTCGACCCGCCGCCAATGATCGGACACACGACTGCTATCACGGACACATGAGCTTGGCCTTGGGGGCGTTGGCGGATGAAGTGGGTGTCAGCGAGCGCACCCTTCGCCGGGCAGTGAGCGGTGAGCTGATCCGGGCTCGGCGCCCCAGCTCCCGACGGCTCCTGTTGTCTGGCCAGGAGGAGGCCTGGGTTCGCCGTCATTGGCCGCTGGTGGGTCAGCTGCTTGGCGCTCTCAGGACGGAGCCGAACCTGGAGCTGGCGGTGCTGTTTGGGTCTGCCGCGCGAGGAGATGACCAGGACGGGTCCGACCTGGACCTGCTGGTCGGATTGCGCCGTCCTTCCCCCGGCGCTCTGGAGGCGCTGCGCGCGCGGCTGAGCCGGCGGCTGCCGATCGAAGCACAGCTCGTGCCCCTGGAGGCGGCGCGCGAGCACCCGCGCTTGTTGGCGGAGGTCTTGCGCGATGGCCGTCCTCTCGTTGACCGCGAGCGGGCATGGCCGCGTCTGCGGGCAGGGGCAAGCCAGACACAGGCGCGGGCCGACCAGCTGGAAGGTGAGTCTCGCGAAGCGGCTCGTGCCGCGCTCGGGTACTTCCAGGGGTTGGCTGTCACGCGTGCGCGCTCACCCGTCGGGGCTAGCTTGTGAGCGAGTCCGCCCGCCCGCCTGTAGCCGCCCGGGCGCGCCGAAAGGCACTCGATGACGTACTGGGACAACTGGCGCGCACGATGATGCAGCTGGAGAGCGCGGTCAGTGCGTTCCCCCCGGATTTCGACGCCTCTGCTTTCGATGCGGCGTGGTATTCGCAGCTTCCGCGGGAGCGCAACCAGGCGATGTTGGTGCGATCGAACATGGACGATCTGCATAACCTCTGCCAGACCCTGATCGGTCTCAGCGTGCGAGTGGCCCAAGACCTGGGCGCGATTCCTGCGGATCGCAAGACTCCTGCGGCCGATCAGCTCCGGGCACAGCGCCTGTATCCGAAGGCGGTAGAGCAGGTCATGTTGGAGGTCGCCGACTTGCGCAACTCCAATCAGCACGAATACTGGACCCTGGCGCCAGGCGCCGTGCATATCGCCGTCAACCACCAGCGCCAGCACCTGCCCTCATTCATCGCCGGCGTAGGCGCTTGGATAGAGGGCCTTATGGACTGACGGATCGCAGTACCAAGATGGTATGCTCTTTGCATGTCACAGATCGCGGTGCGCTTGAGCGATGGCGAGTTGCGCCAACTCGATTCGGTGGTCAGGGAGCGGGGCTTTCGCACGCGCGCGGAGGCCGTGCGCGAAGGAATACGGATCCTGAGCCGCGATGCGCGTGAGGAGCGGCTCGCGGCCTCCTACGCTCGCGCCTACGCGGCGACGCCCCTCAGCGAGGACGAGACGCGGATGCTCGATGCAGCCGCTTCGCTGGCCGGTGAGATCCCGGCGTGATCTCGCGCGGCGAGGTCTGGGACGCAGACCTCGGCCCTGTTATCAGACCAGTCCTGATCGTCACCCGCGAGACGGCGATCCCCGTGCTTAGCCGTCTGGTGTGCGTCGCGATCACGAAAACTGTCCGCGGTCACCCGGCAGAGGTCGAGCTTTCGCGCTCGCACGGTGTTGACGAGCCGAGCGTCGCCAACTGCGACTGGGTCATCACCGTCACCAAGGATCGTCTCCTGCGCCGACGCGGGCGCCTGGATCCGACTACGATCCGACACCTCAACGCCGCGCTCGTGCTTGCGTTGGGGCTGGACCTGTAGCGAGCGTGTGCATCCCGACCTCGTCGATCGACGCATGCCCCGACAGAGCCATGTTCAGGTCAAGCTCAGCCAGGAACGCGCGCAGCACGTCGATCACGCCCTGCTCGCCGCCGAGCGCGAGTCCCCATACATATGGGCGTCCAAGGCATACGGCGCGAGCGCCGAGCGCCAGCGCCTTCAGCGCATCGGCGCCGCAGCGGATGCCGCTGTCGAACAGCACCTCGCAGCGATCGCCGACCGCCTCGACAACACCCGGCAGCGCCTGCAGCGCGCCGATCGCGCCGTCGACCTGGCGGCCGCCGTGATTGGAGACGATCACGCCCTCGATCCCGTGCTCGACGGCCAGTTCGGCGTCCTGCGCGCTCTGGATGCCCTTCAGCACGATCGGCAGTTTCGTGCACTCGCGCAGGAACGCCAGGTCCTGCCAGCTCACTGACGGGTTTGAGAACTGGTAGGCCCAGTAGGCCACGGCTGTGGCCATGTCCTCCTCGGGCGGCTTGGGCAGCGCGGCGCGGAAGACCGGGTCCTGCAGGTAGTTGCAGTTCCCCTCGCCGCGCAGGAACGGCAGGAAGCCGTCGCTGAGGTCGGCCGGGCGCCAGCCCAGCAGCCAGGTGTCGAGCGTGACGACGATCGCCTTGTAGTCCGCCCGCTCGGCGCGAGCGATGAAGCTGCGCGCCAGCTCGCGGTCGCGCGGCCAGTACAGCTGATACCAGAATGGCTGCTCTCCGGCCGCCTGTGCGATCTGCTCGATCGTATGCGAGGCGGCGGTGCTGGCGATCATCGGGATGCCAACGTGAGCGGCCGCGCGGGCACTGGCGAGCTCCCCTTCGGGGTGGGCCACGGTCTGCACGCCGATCGGTGCCAGCAGCACTGGCGCCGGCAGCTTCGTGCCGAGCACTGTGCGTTCCAGCGTGCGCTCGGAGACGTCGCGTAGCATCCGCGGCACGATCCGCCACAGATCGAAGGCCTCGCGGTTGGCGCGAATCGTCTCGCCCAGTCCGGCGCCGCCCTGGATGTAGCCGCGCGGCCCACGCGGGAGCATCGCGTAGGCGCTCGCCTCCAGCTCGCGCCAGTCCAGCGTGCGTGCGGGCTTGCGGCCGGCGAGCA
>DATAQR010000085.1:0-12272 GCA_036264565.1 Solirubrobacteraceae bacterium
AGGGTGCTCATTGTGAGCAGTATTCCACGAGCGTCGGCAACACGGCCACTGTCTGGCGCGATCACGAGTCGGCGAACAGGAGCCGCTCCAGACCGACGACGGGCGAGCTCTGAAGCCCGCCGACGCCGCGAATCGCCAGCAGTACCCCGGGCATGAACGACTCGCGCCCGGTGGTGTCGTGGCGGATGCTGAGCGTTTGCCCGACATCGCCGAGGATCACTTCCTGGTTGGCGACGATCCCCGGCAAGCGCACCGAATGGATCGGCGGCTCGCTCGCGCCTGACGCTTCGGCCATCAACCATGCCGTGCGTGCCGCGGTGCCGCTGGGAGCGTCGAGCTTGCCGTCGTGATGGGACTCGATGATCTCGGCCTTGGCCATGTAGCGCGAAGCCTCGGCGGCGAAGCGCATCATCAGTACCGCGCCGATCGCGAAGTTGGGTGCCACGAATATGTTTGGCACCCGCCCACCCGCATGCCCGGCGGGTGCCTGGGTGGCGATCGCGCGCCCTTGCTCGGCCAACTGCTCGACGTCAAACCCCGTGGTCCCGATCACGACGTGCGCGCCGGCTCTCAGACATTGCAAAGCATTCTCCAGTGCCGCATCCGGTCGGGTGAAGTCCACGACCACGTCGGGGCTCTGCTCCAGCGCTTGGCTCAACGAGACTCCGAGCTGCGGATCGGCGCGGGCGACGAGCTCCATGTCCTCAGCACCGTCGACAGCGGCACAAACGCTCTGTCCCATCCGCCCGGCCGCGCCGGCCACCACAACCCTGATCACGACGCCACCGGCGCAAGTGTTTGCAGTGACTGCTCGAACAGCGACTCCTGCGCGCCAACTCCGGCCACTGACAGCCGCTCGCAGGCAAAGAGCTCAGCGGCCAGATCCTGCATGTCCTCGAGCGTGACGGCGTCGAGCCGGTCCACGATCTCATCGACCGAGAGAATCGGCATCTCGGCCAGCAGCGAGGCGCCAAGCCGGTTCATGCGTGCGGCCGTTGACTCCAGTGAGAGCACCATCCGTCCCTTTACATTCTCGCGCGAGCGGTCCAGCTCTTGCACGCTGGCCGGCTCCTCGACGAACCGCTGCAGCTCGGAGGCGATCGTCGCCATCGCCTCGACCAGGTTGTCCGGCCGCGTGCCGACGTATAGCCCGACCTCACCGGTGTGGGCATGCAGGTTAGAAAAAGAGAACACCGAGTAAGCCAAACCGCGGCGCTCGCGCACCTCTTGGAACAGCCGCGAGGAGGAGGTGCCGCCAAGCACCCCTTCGAGCACGCGCAGAGCAAAGCGTCGCTCGTCGTTGCGCGTGATGCCACGACCACCGAGGCACACGTGGTATTGCTCGGTGTCCTTGCGCAGAAACCGCACGCGTCGTTCAAATGCAGGTTCGCCCAGGTCTGGCAACGGTTGCGGCGGCCCATCCGGCACGGCCAGCTGCGAGCACGCCTCGGCGACCATCGCCACCAGCTGCTCGTGCTCCACCGAACCGGCGGCAGCAACGACGACTCGCTCGGGCCGGTAGCGCTCGGCGTGAAAGTCGCGCAGGCCGTCAAGCTCGACGCCGCGTACGACCTCTGCACTTCCAATCACGGCTCGCCCGAGCGGATGCTCGCCGAACACCGCTTCGCCGAGCGCATCGAAAACTCGATCCTGGGGATCGTCTTCGTACATCGCGATCTCCTCAAGCACCACCTCGCGCTCGGCGGTGAGGTCTTCAAAGCGCGGCTGCCAGATCATCTCGCCGATCACAGCGAGCGCACGCGGGCAGTGACGGTCGAGCACGCGCGTGTACAGCGAAGTGGTTTCGCGGTCGGTGCCGGCGTTGACCTCCGCCCCCATCCCGTCGAAGAACTCGTCGATCTCACGCGAATTGAGTTCTCCAGCGCCACGGAAGAGCATGTGCTCGAGCAGGTGGGAGATCCCAGCCTGCTCGTGTGTCTCCATCGCCGAGCCGGTGGCGATCCAGAAGCCGAGCGCCACCGAGCGCACGTTCTCCATGCGCTCGGTGATCACTCGCACGCCGTTATCCAGCGTGCTTATCTGATGCTTGCTCACCTCAGGCCCTCGGCCGCCGCAGCGCGCAGGCGCCGCGGCCGACCAGCCCTCTAGTCGCGATCGCGGTCACGACCGCCGTGGCGCGAGCGACCCGATCCGCGCTCGCCACGGCCGCGGCCCTCGCGCCCGTTGCGGCTGCCGCCCTCGCGTGGAGGACGCCCGCCGCCACCGCCGCCGCCACTAACCGAGGCCAGTTCCTCGACGCTCTTGCCGGCAATCTCGGGGTCGTCGGCAAGACGCAGACCGATGCGCCCGCGCTCGCGGTCAACCTCGACCACCTTGACGTTGATTTCATCGCCCTTGTTGAGCACGTCCTCGACGCTGTCCACACGCTCGCCCGGGGAGACGTTTGAGATGTGCAGCAGTCCGTCGGTGCCCTTGGAGAGCTCGACGAAGGCACCGAAGGTGGTCGTCTTGACGACCTTGCCGGCGAACTCGTCCCCGACCTCGACCTCCTTCATCATCGTACGGATCCGCTCCACGAGCGCGTCGCCGAGCGTGCCGTTAGCCGAGTACACCAGCACCTGGCCCTCATCGTTGACGTCGATCTGCGATTCGAACTCCTCTGAGAGCCCACGGATCGTTTCGCCGCCCTTGCCGATCAGCATGCCGATCTGCGACGGGTCGATCTGGATCGTCTGGATGCGCGGCGCGTGCTCGGAGAGTTGCTCGCGCGGCCCTTCGATCGTCTCGGCCATCTTGGCGAGGATGAACGTGCGCGCCTTGTGCGCTTGAGTCAGCGCGTCTTTGAGGATCTCAAATGTCACGCCCGAGATCTTGATGTCCATCTGTAGCGCGGTGATGCCCTGGTCGGTGCCCGCCACCTTGAAGTCCATGTCTCCCAGGTGATCCTCGACGCCGGCGATGTCGGTCAGGACGATGTAGTCATCGCCCTCCTTGATCAGCCCCATCGCGATACCGGCGACCGGCCGCTTGATCGGCACACCGGCGTCCATCAGCGACAGCGAGGAGCCGCACACAGAGGCCATTGAGGACGAGCCGTTTGACTCGAAGATGTCCGAGACCACACGGATCGTGTAGGGGAAGTCCTCGATCGAGGGCACCACCGGCACCAGCGCGCGCTCTGCCAGCGCGCCGTGACCGATGTCGCGGCGCTTTGGCCCGAGACGACCGGCCTCACCTACCGAGAACGGCGGGAAGTTGTAGTGGTGGAAGTAATACTTCTTGGTCTGCAGCCCGAGCGTGTCAAGCCGCATCTCCTCCTTCAGCGTCCCCAGCGCAGCGACGCTGAGAGCCTGCGTCTGTCCGCGCGTGAACAGGGCCGAGCCGTGCGTGCGCGGCGTGACGCCCACTTCGATCGTGATATCGCGAATCTCGTCCTCCGCACGACCGTCGGGACGCTTCTTGTGAATCGCTATGCGCTCGCGGATGATCGCCTTCTCGAGCTTGTCAAAGGCAAGCTGAGCTTCCGCTCGACGCTCCTTGGCCTGCTTGACGGCCTCCTCGCCGGCTCCCTCCGGCGCTGCGGGGCCGTACTGCTCGAGGATCGCGTGCTCGACTGCCTTACAGGCGTCCTGGCGCTCGAGCTTGTCCTCGACCTGGGTCGCGTCGTCAAGAGCTGAGCCGTGCGAAGCCTTGACGTCGGCGAGCAACTGCTCGTCAACTTTGGGGGCCTCGATCGGCGTCTTCTCCTTGCCGACCTTCTCGCGAAGTTCGTGCTGCAGTGCACAGATCTTCTTGATCGCGTCATGGGCGATATCGAGCGCGTCGAGGATCTCAGCCTCTGAGATCTCCTTCGCGCCGGCCTCGACCATCAGGATCGCGTCCTCCGAGCCGGCGACCACCAGGTCCAGGTCAGAGCTCTCCAGCAGATCCTCCTCTGGCGGGTTGACGACAAAGTTGCCGTCGATCTTGCCGATTCGCACCGCGCCGACCGGGCCAGCGAAGGGAACGCCCGAGATCATCAGCGCCGCGGAGGCGCCGTTCATCGCGAGGATGTCATACGGGTGGACGTGGTCCACCGAGATCGGGATCGCCACGAGATGGGTCTCGTAGTTCCACCCCTTGGTGAACAGTGGGCGCAGCGGCCGGTCGATCATGCGCGCTGTCAACGTCGCCTTCTCACCCGAGCGCCCCTCGCGCTTAAAGAAAGAGCCGGGGATCTTCCCGGCCGAGTACATCCGCTCCTCCACATCGACTGTGAGCGGGAGAAAGTCCACATCGCGTTGGCCACCTGCCGTGGCTGTCGAGAGGACCATCGTGTCGCCCTGGCGGACGAGCACTGCGCCGGAGGCCTGCTTGGCCATCCTGCCGGTCTCAAACGAGATATCGCTACCGGCGATCTCCACGGAGACCCGCGTAACGGCGTTGCTGCTCATATTGACTACCTTCCTTCTCCGCCCGTCGGTCGGCGGAGCCGTTTTCTTTACCTTTGTATCCGAACCTCAGGAGCTTAGCGAACGCTGAATCGGGACGCTAAGCGTTCTTCAGTCCGCCAAGGATCATGTGGACCGGTGGAAGGTCTGCCGGTGAGGGCGCCTGATAGCTCCAGCGCACGATCCCGTCTGAGCCGACGATCACGAGCGCGCGCTGTGGGAAGCCGCCTGGATGAAGTACGCCGAAGGCGGCGCAGGCGGCTCCCTTGGGCTCGAAGTCGGAGAGCTGCGGGATGCTGACGCCGAGCTTCTCGCGGAAGGCTTTCTGGGCCCAGCTGGAATCGCAGGAGACGCCATAGATGACCGCGCCCTCAGCCGTGATCTCTGTCAAAGACTGCTCGTAGACCTGCAGTTGGTCGGTACAGACGGGGCTGAAGGCAAACGGGTAGAAGACGAACACGCTTGTCTTGCCCTGCAGGTCGGCCTCGGTGAAACTATCCCCCGCTTCGGTGGTCAGCTTGAACGGCGGGACCTTGGTCCCCGGGGCCAGCACGCGTGAGCCTGTGTCGGTGGCGCTCATCGCTTGTTCAAATGGTGCTGAGACGGCCGAGAACCAAGTCGAACAAGGACGCAAGGAGCGAAGTGTGCTTTGCACATAAGCGACTGAGGACGAAGTTCGGCGCCGGTTATCGGCCGTCTCAGCCTACTTGCGGAGGCCGAGCTCCTTGATCAAAGCCCGGTAGCCCTCGAGGTCTGAACGCTGCAAGTAGTCGAGAAAGCGGCGCCTACGTCCCACCAGCATCAACAACCCGCGGCGCGAGTGGTGGTCCTTGCTCTGCTCGCGCAGGTGCTCGGTGAGGTGGTTGATGCGCTCGGTCAGCAGCGCCACCTGTACCTTCGTGCTGCCGGTGTCCTGCTCTCCGGAGCCGAACTTGGCGGCAATCTCACGCTTTCTCTCTGCAGTGATCGTCATAGCGGCCGCACAGGCTAGCACCCTTCAAGCCGTGGGCAGGCGCCCGGCAATCTGGCGCGTGAGCTCGACATCGCGGTGCATCTGCTCGACCAACTCCTCGGCGCCCCCGAAGCGCCGCTCGCCGCGCAGACGCTCGATGAAATCGAGGCGCAGCTCTCTGCCGTACAGGTCGCCGTCGAAGTCAAGGACGTAGGCCTCGACCAACTCACCACGCCCGGTCACAAACGTCGGTCGCACACCGACGTTCACGGCGGCCGGCATGCCGTCGGCAAGGCAGGCGTAGACGCCGTGCCCTGGACACACAAGCGCGTCGTCGGGAATCAGATTGGCGGTCGGAAACCCCAGCTCGCGTCCGCGCCGGTCCCCGCTCACCACCTCTCCGCGCATCTGAAACGGCGAGCCGAGAAAGCGCGTCGCGGCGCTGACCTCGCCCGCGAGCACGAGCCCGCGGATGTGGCTAGAGGAGACGATCTCCCCTTCGACCTCGAGCAGCGGCGTCACTCGTGTGGAGAAGCGCCCGTCGGCTTCGAGCATGCGCGTGTCCCCCCGGGCGCGATTGCCAAAGCGGAAGTTCTCCCCCACCGAGACGTGCTTGGCGCCAAGTGTGCCGACGAGCACGTCGTCGATGAACTCCTGCGCGCTACGCTTGGCAAACTCGGCGTCGAAGGGGATCACGATCAGCTCGTCCACCCCGAGTGCCGCGACAAGCTCAGCCTTGACTGCGAGCGGCGTCAGTAGCTTCGGCGTGTGCGCCGGGGCCACGACTGCGGTTGGGTGCGGATCGAAGGTGAGCACGCTGTCTGCGCCGCGGATCACCTCACGGTGGCCGAGGTGAACGCCGTCAAAGGAGCCCACAGCCACGCGCCGCTCGCGCGGCCGCACCTCCGGCAGCCAGGTGATCTTCACGGCGTGAAGCCTATGTCACATATCGCCGAGCGGCGGCGAGGGCGTCCTCTGGGGCGATCAGCGGCGGATCGAACCACTGCGAGCCGCGCGGGGGCAGTTGGACCGCGTCCTCCACGAGGAACGGCCCAATCGCGGTGCGGCGCAGCTGCTCGCAATAGGCGTCGCCGAGATCGGCGATCAGCGAGCGCACGTAGGTACCCGAGGAGCAGGCGATCGCAAACGCGGCCCGCACTGTGCCATCGACTGGATCGGGTTGCTCGCGCCGAAGCTGCTCAAAGCGCGTGACGGTCACGATTCGCGGCGGCATCTCGATCTGCTCGCCACGACGGGCGCGCCGGTAGGCGCGCTCTCCCCCTACCTTCACGGCCGAGTAGATCGGGGGCCGTTGAACGAGCTCGCCGACGGGCAGCCGCGGTGGGTCGGGCGGGATCCGCCCGGTGATGGCGATCTCTCCCTCGGTGTCGCCGGTCGTTGAGGTGGCGCCCAGGCGCGCGATCGTCTCGTAGCGCTTTGGCAGCTCCATCATCGCTCGCTGTAGCTTGGTTGCCCGCCCGACCAGCACGATCAGCAGTCCCGTCGCAAACGGATCGAGCGTGCCGGCGTGCCCGGTGCGCGGCCGAGCGATCGGGGATCGATACCCCATTCGGGGCACACGGCGGGATCCACGATCGGCCAGCGCACGGCGCACCGCGGCGACGACGTCGTGCGAGCTGATCCCCGCAGGCTTGTCGATCAGCAGGATGCCGTCCATCGTTCGCGCGGCGCCGTCGAGGAGATCGCCGACGCCTCAGGCGAGCGCCCCGACCGGTGGGCCGTTCGGAGCGGCGTCCAGCTGCAGCGAGAGCTCGTGGCGCAGCAGCTCGATCAGCTCTGTGACGGCCAGCGTGCTCGAGAAGCCGGCGGCGCGGCGATGACCGCCGCCGCCCTGCGTGCGGGCGATGGCAGAGACATCGACATCGTCGCCGGTCGCTCGCAGCGACACCTTGCGCTTGCCGCGGTTCTCGGCTCCGGTCAGCTCGCGCACGAGCACAGCGACCCTGGTGTCGGCGATCGAGCGCAGGTTGTCGACGATCCCCTCGGACAGGCTTTCCTCGGCGCCGACGCGATCGAAATCCGCGGCGTCGAGCGCGACCAGGGTCAGCGCGCCGCCATCGAAGCGCTGGATGCGCCCGAGCGCGATGCCAAGCAGGTCGAGCTTGCTCTGCGGCATTTCCTCGTACAGCCGCGTATTGACACGCGGGACGTCGACGCCGAGCGCGATCAGCTCTGCGGCCATGCGATGGGCGCGCGGCCCGGTGTTCTCGTACATGAAGCGCCCAGTGTCGGTGACCAGCGCGATGTACAGCGCCTCGGCGATCGCGGCAGTGGGCGCGACATCGAGTCCGTGCATCAGGTCCCAGACGATCTCCGCTGTGCAGGATGCCGTTGACTCGACCAGGTTAAGCGTGCCAAACAGCGTGTTGTCGTGGTGGTGGTCGATGTTCAGCAGATGCTTGCCGCTCTGTAGCACCGCGGCGGGATTACGGTCGATGTTGCCGCAGTCGAGCATGACGACGGTGCGCTGCGCGATGTCCGCCGGCGCGGCTTGGATCGCGTGCTCAAGCGCCGGACAGCGGTACTCGCGCGGCAGCGGCAGGTCGCTTGAGGAGATGAACATCACCGAGTCCTTGCCGAGCGCTCTGAGCAGCCCGTGCATCCCGATCAGCGAGCCGAGCGCGTCGCCGTCGGGGTTCTCGTGGGTGGCGACGATGAAGCTCACGTCGCTGCGCACGCGCTCCAGAACCAGCCCGCGCGTTCTGGCTAGCTCTGTCGTGCTCACTCGCCGCTGACCTCGTCGATCAACGCATCCAGGCGCATCGCTCGCTCGCTGGTGTCGTCGTAGGCGAACTCGAGCGTGGGTGTTCGCTTGAGCTTCAGCTCGCCGGCGACGTGCCGCTGCAGGAAGCCGTGGGCGTGGCGCAGGCCGGCCATCGTGTCCGCGCGCGCGTCGTCGTCGCCAAAGACGCTCACGTATACGCGCGCATGGCTCAGGTCCGAGCTTGTCTTGACGTCGGTCACGGTCACGAATCCCACCCTAGGGTCCTTCAAGTCGCAGGACAGCGCATCCCCGATCACCTGCCTGATCGCCTCGTCCACACGACGCATGCGGCCCGTGCTCATCCTACTGCCCACCGTCGCATATGGGATATGAGCCCCCGGCCTTGCATGAGCAATCACTCATCTCGCGGCCCAAAATCTCAGGCGAGTTGGCGCTCCTGCAGACGGGTCTCGTACGTCTCCAGAATGTCTCCCTCCTTGAGGTCCTGGAAGTTGGCGAGCACGATCCCGCACTCGTAACCGGCGCTGACCTCGCGGGCGTCCTCGTTGAAGCGGCGCAGCGAGGCGATCGTCGTGTCGTAGATGACAGTGCCGTCGCGTACCACGCGCACGCGGGCCCCACGCGTGACCTTGCCCTCGCCGACGTGTGAGCCGGCGATCACGCCGATGCGCGAAGCACGGAACAGCTGGCGCACCTCCGCTTGGCCGAGCGGGGTCTCGACCTCGGTCGGCTCGAGCATTCCCTGCATGGCTGCGCGCAGCTCCTCGATCGCGCGGTAGATGACCGCGTAGGAGCGAATCTCCACGCCCTCGCGATCGGCAACCGCGCGAGCGTCGCCGACGGGCCTGACGTTGAAGGCCAGGATCACGCCTTCGGAGGCCGATGCCAGCATCACGTCGGACTCGTTGATGCCGCCGACGCCGCGGTGGATGATGTTGACCGCGACTTCGTCCTGGGGCAGCTTGGCGATCTCGTCCTCGATCGCCTCGAGCGAGCCGGCGACGTCGGCCTTGATCACCAGCGAGAGCTCCTTGACGGTGCCTTCCTGGGCGAGCTTGAAGACATCCTCGAGCGAGACCTTGCGCCCGGAGCGCCGCGCGAGCGCCTCGGTCTTCAGGCGGTTGGCGCGTTCACCCGCGAGCTGACGCGCGCGGCGCTCGTTCTCGACCACGTGCACGAACTCGCCGGCCTCGGGCACGCCGTCGAAGCCGAGCACCTCGACCGGCTCGCCCGGTTCGGCCGCCTTCACGCGCTTGCCGACGAAGTCGTGCATCGCGCGCACGCGCCCGAAGTGCGCCCCGGCGACGAGCGCGTCGCCGACCTCGAGCGTCCCGCGCGCGATCAGGATCGTGACGACCGGCCCACGACCGGGGTCGAGCTTTGACTCGATCACATGGCCCGAGGCGGCCGCGTCGCGATTGGCCTTGAGCTCCTCCAGGTCGGTGACCAGCTGGATCGTGTCGAGCAGCGAGTCGAGCCCCTGGCGGGTCTTGGCCGAGACGTCGACGAACTCGATCTCGCCGCCCCACTCGGCGGGTTGCAGTCCCTGCTGGGTCAATTCGGTCCTGACCCGCTCGGGCTGCGCCCCCTCCTTGTCGATCTTGTTGACCGCGACCACGATCGGCACTTCGGCGGCCTTGGCGTGGTCGATCGCCTCCTGGGTCTGCGGCTTCACACCGTCATCAGCGGCGACCACGATCACGGCCAGATCGGTGACGCGCGCGCCGCGGGCGCGCATGGCGGTGAACGCCTCGTGGCCGGGCGTATCAAGGAACGTGATCGGCTTGCCGGAGTGGGTGACCTGGTAGGCGCCGATGTGCTGGGTGATGCCGCCGGCCTCGCCCGCGGCCACCTCGGTCTCGCGGATCGCGTCCAGCAGCGAGGTCTTGCCGTGGTCGACGTGTCCCATGATCGTGACTACAGGCGGCCGTTCGACCAGATCCTGCTCGTCGTCTTCGAAGACCGGCTCGACCTCGACCTCATCGGCGGCGTGGGCGATCTCGATCTGCTTGTCGAACTCGTCGGCGAGCACCTGGATCGCGTCGTCGGAGAGCGTTTGCGTGAGCGTGGCCATCTCGCCGAGCGTCATCAGCTTCTTGATCACTTCGGGCACCGGCACGCCGAGGTACTCGGCGACGTCCTTGACCGTCGAGCCGGAGTTGACGCGGATCAGGTCGGTCGCCTCCATCGCCGCGGTGTCGATCGGCGCGATCGTCTCGTCGTAGGTGCCGCGCCGGCGGCGCCCTCGCCGGGGCCTGCGCACGGGTTGGTTGGCGGGCCCGCCCTGCTGACGGCGCGAGGCCTGCGAGTCGATCACGACCCGTCGTCGCCCGCCCGCGCCGCCGCTGGCGGGCGTGCGCTCGCCCTGGCGTGAGTCGCGCGTGGGTCGTACGCGCTCGCCTTGCTGTTGGCCTGCCGCCGCGGCCGGTTGAGAGGCCACGGCCTGGCCATCGGCGGGCTG
The DNA here is from genome assembly GCA_036264565.1 of Solirubrobacteraceae bacterium. GTDB lineage: Bacteria > Actinomycetota > Thermoleophilia > Solirubrobacterales > Solirubrobacteraceae > Palsa-744. The sequence goes on from DATAQR010000085.1 coordinate 10,551, forward strand.
CGCGGGCGGGGCTGCCTGCGGGGTGTGCACCTGTGCATTCGCCGAGGAAGCCGCGGTTGCCGGCGCGGCCCCCGTTGCGGTTGGTGCAACGGGGGCCGCCGGCTTTGACGCCGCCGCGGGCGAGGCCCCGTTGGCGCCGATCGCGCGCAGGGCGTCGGCCTCCTCGACCGAGGATGCGGCGGCCTTGGCGGCGACGCCGGCAGCGGCAAGCTTCTCCAGCAGCTCCTTGCTGGAGATTCCCTGCTCCTTGGCGATTTCGTGTACGCGCTTCTTGCTCATGGGAAAATTGAAGACGAGGGGCCCGCCGAACACGGTAGACACTCGCCTTCCGGCTCGCATCCCCGTTTCGGCCAGCCGGACTGGTTGTCCGGCTGCGCCACCCTCGTGTCCGATTCTAGGGACACGACGATGCTCAGATCTGTCGGAAGCTCGACAGGACGACGCAATGTGTGTCCAAGGCCCCCCTTTTGCGTGGCAAGTCGCAGACAATTCTGGTTGGCCTGGTTGCTGGTGACGACCCGGCACAAGTAGGCCCCTCGCCCGGGCAGCGTGCCATCGATGTCGCGCATCGCAAGCCAGCCGCCGCCGCTCGACGGCGCGGCCGCAAAGCGCACGAGCTCGGGCTTTGGCGCCACCCGTCCGCAGCCGACGCAGCGGCGCCGGGGGACGTGACCTATGACGCCTGCTCCTCTGTCGCATTCTCCGCTTCGGCTTCGGCCAGCGCCTCAACCGGCGCGTCCTCGACCGGCGGCTCGTGTTCGGCCACATCGGCGCCCCCCGCGGGCGAGAGGTCAGCGACGTTGTCGCCCTCGATTTCGTTGAGTGCCTGGTGGGACTCCAGGCCGCAGTAGCGCGAGCCCGGTAGCGAGGCGTTCGGGCAGCGGCGGCCGTTGGAGAGGACAGCGGCGCACCGGCCCTGCAGATCCTCCTCCTCGTAGCCGTGCTCGGCCTCCTCGGCGGCGAACTCGGTCTCCGAGCGGATGTCCACGCGCCAGCCGGTCAGTCGTGCTGCCAGACGGGCGTTCTGCCCCTCGCGGCCGATTGCCAGCGAGAGCTGGTCATCGGGCACGATCACGGTTGCCTGCTTGGCCTCGTCGTCGACCAGCACCTCGCGCACGCGCGCCGGCGAGAGCGCCTTGGCCACGAAGCGGGCGGGCTCATCGTTGTGGGGGATGATGTCGATCTTCTCCCCGCGCAACTCGGAGACGACCATGCGCACGCGCGAGCCGCGCGGCCCCACGCAGGCGCCGACCGGATCGACGCCGTCGGCGTGAGAGATAACCGCGATCTTCGAGCGGTAGCCGGGCTCGCGCGCGACGTTGGCGATTTCCACCAGGCCGTCGGCGATCTCCGGGACCTCCAGCTCGAACAGCTTCTTGATCAGCTCGGGGTCGCGGCGGGAGACGATGATTGAAGGCCCCTTAGTGGAGGGCGAGACCTCCTTGATGACGGCCTTGATCCGCTGTGAGTGGTCGTAGCGCTCGCCGTCGACCTGCTCTGACTTTGGCAACAGCGCCTCGACGCGCTCGCGCAGCTGCACCAGCGTGTAGCGCGAATCGGACTGCTGCACGATGCCGGTGATCAGCTCGCCGACACGGTCGCGGTACTCCTCGAACATGAGGTCGCGCTCGGCCTCGCGGATGCGCTGGAGGATGACCTGCTTGGCTGTCATCGCGGCGATCCGACCGAAATCGTGCGGGGTGACGTCCGCGAGGCCGAGCG
>DATAQR010000139.1:0-25854 GCA_036264565.1 Solirubrobacteraceae bacterium
CTCACCATAGAACGGCCGGGGCCGGGACACTCGTTGGTTGGTGAAGCGCCCCAGCCGAGCCGACCATGCCCATCCGATCCTGCCTTGGTTGGCAGGCGTCGCGACCCGGGAACTCGTATCACAGCCCGTCATCGAGCGCCACCCCAATGTCAAGAGCACTCCCGTCGGCCGGAATTTCAGCCGGGTTGATCGAGGCTATTTGCCTGCATACCCGCGAGCTTCGCCCAGCTCGTTTGAAATCTCAGCGCCGGGTCGCCCACCAGCCATGAGCGGCGACCCGGCAGCCATTCCCTCGTCATATGAAGGCCGGGACCGCGACGCTCGTTGGTTGAGAAGCGCCCCGGCCGAGCCGGCCTGCCCATCCGATCCTGCCTTGGTTGGCAAGCGTCGTGGCCGGGATTCTTATCACGACAGCTCGCCGGGCGCCACCCATTTCCCAGGATGTTCTCATCCACTGGAACTATGGCCGTGCGATCGGTCAGGCTTTCCCCTGCAAAACCGGCGCCTTCGCCCGACTGTGAGAGCCGGAGCTAGTCAGAAACAACCTCGGCCACTCAGCGCCCAATCGCCTGCGCCAGCGCCTGTCCCGCCCGCACCTTCGGCCCTAGCGAGAGCGTCCCCGAGCGCAAGACCTCCGGCACAGCCTGCTCCTCCTCCAGTCCCAGGCCGGCCGGGCGCGTGGGATCGGATCTGGGGCGTGCGTAGAGCCGCTGAAGCTCCCTCACGAGCGTGCATCAGGGGACGCTCCCCGCCTCAGCAATCCACTGGCTCCTGAAGCCGAGTACCGCGGCGAGCCGATCGAAGTGCTGGTCGTAGTGAAGCACGGCGAAGCCCCGCTCGGCGGCGGCCGCGGCGATCATCGCGTCAGGCACGCGCACGCGATGGCTGCCCGCCGAGCCATGAGCGGCGAGCTCGCGGACGGCCGAGATGGCGCTGTCCGTGACAGACCGCGTGAGCGGCGCCTGGCGCAGAGCTGAGACCGCCTCGGCGACCCGCTCGACGTGCTCGCGGTCAGGCGCGTCGTAGAGCAGCTCGAGCGTGACCACCGGGCAGGCGACTATCTCTCCGGCGCGTGCCGCGGTCTTCCACTGGCGCGAGACCGACGGATGCGACGCCCACGCCCAGGCCGAAGTGTCCGCGACCCACGGACCCTGCCCCCAAATCAGCGCCATGCGCGATCTCGGACGTCCCGCAGACGCTCGAGATCGAGCCCGGACTCGCCGTCGGCGACATGCACCAAGAACTCACGCGCGCGATCGGCGGCCTCGCGATCGTCATCCAGCGCGGCAGCGCCGCGGACGGCGAGCTCGTGGACCACCTGAGAGTACGGCGTGCCCACCCCCAGGACGCCGCGTCCGCGTGCGATCGCGCGGTCAAGCGCGTTGTCCCTAGGAACCTGAATGCGGGGATGACGGGCAGCCACAGCCACGAGTGTACCCGCTCATGGACACCAACCCGTCTGACTCGCTGAGGTTTGCGAGACACGAGGGCCGGAGCCGGGACGCTCGTTGGTTGAAAAGCGCCCCAGCCGAGCCGGCCGTACCCATCCGATCCCCGCGTTGGTTGGCAGGCGTCGTGACCCTGCATGCTTATCACGTCCGAGCGTCGGGCGCTAGACCGCTTCACAGGATTATCTCATCAGCCAGGATTCCGCTCGTCCCCTGCGGCGGCTTTCCACCCACATATCGCCGCCTTTCGCCTTTCGCCCTGGGGCAGCGTCCATTCCCGAGTCAGAAACGGTCCCGCGGGCTCACGGCGTCCGGGTGGGCTGGAGAGCGTCCGCACGGAGCTCGCCCTGGAGCTACTGCTCCCCGATCACAAGGCGCTGATCGCCGATATTCGAGAGCGCTCCAAGACAGACCCCCGGAAACAGTTCAAGTGGGCAGTCAAGGCCGTCGTTTCTCGACGCACTGTCAAGGGCCATAGGCGACAGCGCCGCGCATTTGGGAGTCCTGATAGGGGACCTCAACGTGCTCGAACCCGAGCACCGTCCCCACTAACCCCTGGTTCGAAGCCTGGAGTACGACTTCTACAACGACCTGCTCGCAGCGGGATGGATCGACGCGTACCGCTGCACTAGTGCTGGGGGCTGATCAGCGTCCTGACATGCGTGACGATCTACGGGTTTCTTACCCGCCACAATACGCTCGGGTCGCTAATCGCCACAGGGGTGCTCGGCTCGCTCACCGCGGCGGCGATCGTCAGCGCGGGTGCGGCTGTGCTGACGGCGAGCGAGCCGCGAGCTCCCTTCTGAGACGGCCGCGTGGGTGACAGAGCGTGTGACCGGTGCCTGCCGCAGCGGACAGCGACTCGGCGACCCGCTCGACGCGCTCGTGACATACCCCGCCCGCAGCGAGAGTAGGAACGCGCCCAGCGCCGGTCAGAAACAATCCGACCCCAGCTTCCCGAGTGGGGCTTGCCGATAGCATGGCTCTGGAGTAAACGATTAACGTAGCGTGCCGAACGATAGGGATCAGTCGAACGCGCGAAGAGGTCAGGTGTCTGCGCAGCCTGCGCCGCTGAGCGGCGGCGCTCGGGCGTCTGAGAACACTCCGCTCGCGCTGATGAGAAGCGCCGCGAGCAAAGCACCCGGTCGTCCTTCGGCGGGTCTTGCGCCCCTGTACAAGCAGTTGCCGCATGGCCCTCATGGTCTTGATCCTGAACAGGTTGCGCGCCATCAGCGAGCGCGTATCTGCGGTGCGATGGTGGAGTCGGTCTATCGGCGTGGTTATGCCGCGACGAACGTCGCTCACCTGATCGCGCTGGCGGGCGTTTCGCGCCGCGCGTTCTATGAGCGGTTCTCCAACAAGGAAGCCTGCTTCCTGTTCACCTACGACGGGCTGGTCAAAGCGTCGCGCAGGCGCGTGCTGCGCACATGGCTGTCCGAGCAGGGATGGGCCAACCGCCTGTACGCGGTGTGCAGCGTGTTCCTGGCGGGCATCGCCCACGACCCGCGCGGCGCTCACCTGGTGCTGGTCGAGGCGCCGAGCGCGGGGCCGTGCGACAGCCAGCGCCTGCGCTGCACCGCCACCTCGTTCGAGCGCGTCCTGGCGACCGGCTTCAGCCAGGCTCCCGACGACATCGCCCTGCCGCCGCTCGCCCCGCGCGCGATCGTCGGCGGCGTGCGCTTCGTGGTGGCGCGCCGGCTGCGCGAAGGACGCCAGGCGGAGATCGCCAACCTGACCGACGAAATACTCGACTGGATCGGCTCGTACGGCTCCTCGGCGATCGCCCGCCGGCGCACGCTCGGCTCGGCTCCGCCGCGGCTGGTAGTCAGGCGGGCCCGCTTCCTGACGCGCGAGGACCGCCGCTCGCTCGCCATGGACGCGCTCGTGCGGCTGTCCTTGCAAGAGGGCTACCTGAACATCTGCGACGCCGACATCGCGCGCGCCGCCGCGATCTCCACGGAGGCCTTCCACCGCCAGTTCTCAAGTAAGCAGGAGTGCCTGCTCGCGATCGTCGACGAGTTCGCGGCCGAACTGCACGACGCGATCCTGCGCGCCACCCGCAACGACGAGCAGTGGCCGCAGGCCGTCTACAAAGGCGTCGCGGCCGTGGTCGGCTACTGCGCCGCTCACCCGGGCCTGGTGAGGCTCACGTTCATCGACCTGCTCGACTCCGGCAATGGCACGGCCGAGCGCGTCAGCGGCCCGCTCGACGGCTTCGTCAAGGCGATGACCAAGCGCATCCCCGCCCCCGAGCGCGCTCCCAGCGTCGCCGCCGAGGCGATCGTCGGCGCGGTCTGGGCGATCCTCGCAAGCTACGCGCCGCTCGACCGGCTCAAGTACCTACCCTGCCTAATCGACGAAATCAGCCTGTTGGTGCTCGCCCCCTACATCGGCCCGCGAGCCGCCGTCGAGGCGATCGAGGCCGCCAGCGCTGAGCGCCACCAGCTCGCGGCCCGCTGAGCGCGGCGGCGAGAGTTCGCCGGCTAGGAACTCGGGGATGCGGTGGCCGATCGGCTCACCCTCGTAGCGCCAGCGCTGCCCAGCTGCCGGATGCTCACGGGCGTGCGGGCGACTGAAGCTCGTCCGCACGGCGCTCGCCCTCGAGCAGGTCGAGAACGCCGTCGAGGACCTCTCTGGCGCGCTCGCCGCTGAACTGCGCCAGGCCGTGGGTAACGGCCCTGCGATGCTGGCGCAACGGGTCCTGAGCCGCTTGATCGAGTGTGCCCACTGAAGCGATCCAGACACTCTTGAATGCCAGCGATGAATGCTCGGCGATGCGATCGAAGTCGGCGTCGTAGTGCAGGACACCGAGCCCGTGGATGTCAGCGATCGCCGCTACAGCGCAGCGAGGATCTTCGAATCAGAAGTTCCCTGCGGGAAACTGCGCCGACCTCGCGGGTGCGGGGTGATGGCGATAATGGTCATCTCGCCCTTCTCGGGCCCGTAGCACCAGAATATGCGGTATGCGCCGGGCGTGTTGTTCTGTGCGTACGCCCCGAAGACCTTCGCCTTCGGATCGAAGGGATGATCGAGTGAGTCGTACTCGTGAGTGTTGAGGCTCGAGTGGCGGGGATTCTCGGCAAGCTGTCGGACGGCCTTCGCCACCTGCTTGAACAGCCCCTCTTGCCTGGAGGACTTCGTCTTTCTTGGCGCCGGACCGCTTACTCACCTGTACGCGCGTGCGAGCCGCTTGTTCGGCTGCCCGCTGGAGCTCTTGGAAATCCCGTCCCGAGTCAGAAACAGTCCGGTCGCGATCTGCTTGTTGACGTAGAACCCGAACACGACGGACGCGGCGCTCTAGCCACCGCCATGAGCAGGCGTGGAGCGATGGCTCGAGCGATCGTGTTCATGGCAGATCGTCCACCATCTGGTCGTTATACACCCACGGCGTGGACTTTGCCGGGAGTCCAATCCGACCAGTTGTACAGAGTTTCCTAAAGTTTAGGGGATCAGGCAAAACTCTGTATAGGTCGGTATACTCCGGCGATCGACCCGATCAGCAACCCATATGCGCCTGGCGCCGGCTCTCGCCCGCCGGCGCTGACCGGCCGCGACGAGGAGATCGAGACCTTCCGGATCCTGCTCGCCCGCCTGCGCATCGGGCATCCCGAGAAGAGCATGCTGATCACGGGCCTGCGAGGCGTCGGCAAGACCGTATTGCTGAATACCTTCGAGGCTATCGCCGAGGAGGCTGGCTTTCGGACCGCCAAGAGCGAGATCACCCACGAGACCGAGTTTCGTCCCCTGATCGCCCGCCTGGCGCGACGGGCGCTGCTTGCGATCAGCCCCACCAGTCGCATGCGAGAGCGCGCCCGCCTTGCCGCCGCTGTCTTCAAGGCGTTTACGCTGCGTACCCCGGGGGGGTTCGAGATCGGCGTCGATGTCGACGCGCTCATCGGCCGCGGAGACTCCGGCGATCTGGGCGAGGACCTTTCCGACTTGTTCGTGGCACTCGGCGAGGCGGCTTCTGAGCATGAGACGGGCGTCGTGTTCCTGCTCGACGAGGTCCAGTTCCTCGCCCGCGCGGAGCTGGAGGCGCTGATCGCCGCGCTGCATCAGGTCTCCCAGCGCGAGCTTCCGCTCACGCTCGCCGGCGCCGGTCTGCCTCAACTACCGGCGTTGACCGGGGCCGCGAAGTCCTATTCGGAGCGGCTGTTTCGCTTCCTTGCGATCGACCGCCTCCCCACCCAAGCCGCCCGCGACGCGCTCGAACTACCAGTCCGGGCGGTAGACGTCAGCTATCAACACCAAGCGACGGATCAGATCCTGGCGTTGACCGATGGCTACCCCTACTTCCTGCAGGAGTACGGCAAGCACGTCTGGAACGTAGCCGCTGGACCGGCGATCACGCCCCTCGACGTCGAGCGAGCCCACGACTTTGTCCAACTGGAGCTCGACGAGAGTTTCTTCCAAGTGCGCATCGGCAGGACGACTCAGACCGAGCTCGACTACCTCTCTGCGATGGCAGACCTCGGAGGAGGCCCCTATAGCTCGGGCGAGATCGCCGCCAAGCTCGGCCGTCGCGGCTCCGCAAGCGTCGCACCAACCCGTGGACGCCTGATCGAGAAGGGCCTCATCTACAGCCCCTCCTACGGCCTCACCGAGTTCGCAGTCCCCCACTTCCCGAGGTTCATCCAACGGCGTTTCCAATTCGGGGATACGACCTGAACGCTCGAGCGATCGCGTTGGTGCCGACAGGTTTGCGCTGGCGGTGGGTCCGCCCGAGTCGGAGACAGTCCTGCGGGCTCACGGGCGCGCGGGTGGCTGAAGCTCGTCCGCACGGAGCTCGCCCTCGAGCAGGTCGAGTACGCTTTCGAGGACTTCTCTGGCGCGCTCGCCCCTGAACTGCGCCAGACCGTGGGTAACGGCCCTGCGATGCTGGCGCAGCGGATCCTGAGCCGCCTGGTCGAGTGTGCCCGCGGAAGCGATCCAGACACTCTCGAATGCCAGTGAGGAATGCTCGGCGATGCGATCGAAGTCGGCATCGTAGTGCAGGACGCCCAGCCCATGTGCGGCAGCGATCGCCGCGACCAGGTAATCCTGGTGGGAGACACGGTGAAAGCCGGGCGCATACTGAGCGAGCTCGGACTGGGCTGTAAGCGCGGCCTCAACCACAGCGCCAGAGAGCTCCAGTGGCCGGAACGCCTCGAGCTCCTCCCTCAGCTCAGAGTGCTCTTGTGTATTGCGCGCGCTGTAGAGGACCTCAAATTCCAGGATCGGCGAGCGATAGAGATGTCCCTCCCCGAGGGCCGCAAGCCAATCAGTTCGCACGGTCGGGTGACCGCCGCGCTGAAACGCCGAGTTGTCGACGAGGAGCTCGAAGCCCTCAAACGCTGAGCTCACCCGTCAAGCCAGCGCACGGAAGCCTCTCCGAGCGCCGCGTAGTCGAGTCCCTCCGGACGCCGAAAGCGCTCGCTCAGGCGCTCGGCGGCCACGCGCCGGCGCTGCTCGTAGGTCGCCTCCGCCTGGCTCTCCCGCTCAAGTGCCTGCTCACCCTTGCTGACGAGCGCAGCGAGGATCTTCGAATCAGAAGTTCCCTGCGGGAAACTGCGCCGACCTCGCCGAAGTGCGAACTCGACCGTTTGGTCCCCGGTGATGGTGTAACGACGCTTCTTTGTCGGCACAGATGAAGTGTAGCACTTAGTGCGGCACTTATCGCGCCGCCCAACAGCGACCGAGAGCGATACCGAGCGCCTCAGCGACCCGCTCGACCTCGACCTCGCCCAGCCCCGGGTGAAACGGCAGCGCCAGCGAACGCACAGCCACGTCCTCGCATACCGGAAACTCCCCCGGCCTGTGCCCGAAGCGCTCTCGGTAGAAGCTCATCAGGTGGATCGCCGGCAGGTAGGGCTTGCTCTGTACCCCAAGCCCGCGCAGCCGTAACACGATCTCGTCGCGATCGACCTCACGCGGCAACTGCACGACGAACACGAACCACCCGCGCCGCTCGCCGCCACGATCCGCGCACGGCAGCTCCAGCCCCTCAATCCCCGCCAGCGCTTCCCGATACCAGCCGGCCACGCGCCCCCGGTCCGCGAGCATCCGATCGAGCCTTTGCATCTGCGCGATCCCGATCGCGCAGGCGATGTCCGACAGCCGGTAGTTGAACCCAAGCCGATCGTGATCGAGCCAGTCCATGTCTGGCGCGCGCCCCTGGTTGCGCTCGGAGTCGATCCGGGCCTTGATCGCGTCCAAGCCGAGCGTCACCATCCCACCCTCGCCGGTCGTCAGCTGCTTGTTAGCGTAGAACCCGAACACGGCCGGATGCCCCCGCCCGCCCACCGACCGTCCGTCTGCATAGACGGCGCCGAGCGCCTCGCAGGCGTCTTCAACGATCGCCAGCCCGTGCCGGGCAGCGATCTGCTCGAACGCGACCATGTCGGCGGGATAGCCGAAGATGTGCACGGGCAGCAGCGCCCGTGTGCGTTCCGTCACCGCCGCCGCGGCGGTCCGCGGGTCGAGGTTGAGCGTGACCGGGTCGATGTCGGCGAACACCGGCCGCGCACGCTCGTACAGCGCCGCGTTGGCCGAGGCCACAAACGAGAACGGGCTCGTGATCACCTCGTCGCCGTCTCTGACCCCGGCTGCCCGCAGCGCCAGATGCAGCCCAGCGGTCCCGCTCGACACCGCGGACGCACACCGCGCACCCACGCGCGCGGCGAACAGCTGCTCGAACTCCGCCACCTTCGGCCCGAGCGAGAGCGTCCCCGACCGCAAGACCTCGAGCACCGCCTGCTCCTCCTCGGCCCCGAGGACCGGGCGGGCGAGTGGGATCACGTCTTTGCTGGCGAGCGCGGGCGGGCGGGCTCCCGAATTTGCACCCCCACCTCCAGCGAATCCACGAGCGCGTCCCAGGAGGCGGCGATGATGTTCTCCGATACCCCTATCGCCCCCCACACGCGCTCGCCGTCGGAGGCGTCGATCAGCACGCGCGTGACGGCGTCGGTGCCTTTCGCCTCGTCCAGGATCCGGACCTTGAAGTTGACCAGCTCGACATCGTGCAGGTGCGGGTACAGCTCGCCGATCGCCTCGCGCAGCGCCTTGTCAAGTGCGTTAACGGGCCCATTGCCCTCGGCGGTGGCGACGTAGCGCTTCTGCTCGGGCCCGGGCGGGGCGAACACATTGATCGTCGCCTCCGTCTCCACGCGCCCATCTTTGCGCTTCTGCACCGTCACCCGCCAGGAGTCCAGCCGCAGCAGCGGCTCGTGCAGCCCGGCCTCACGACGCAGCAGCAGCTCGAACGAACCGTCGGCGGCCTCGAACTGGAAGCCCTCGTGCTCGAGCTGCTTGAGCCGCTCGAGCGTGCGCGCGGCCGCGTCCTTGTCCAGCTCGATGCCGAGCTCGGCGGCCTTCTCGGCGACGGTCGCGCGACCGGAGAGCTCGGAGATGATCAGGTCGCTCGTGTTGCCGACCAGCCGCGGCTCGACGTGCTCGAAGGTGGCGGCGTCAGCGCTGACGCCGGCGGCGTGCAGCCCGGCCTTGTGGGCGAAGGCGTGCTTGCCCACATAGGGCTGGGACGGGTTGGGCGGTCGGTTGAGCAGCTCGTCGAGCAGGTGCGCCGTCTCGGTCAGCCGCGCCAGCCGCTCGGGCTCGAGGATGTCGTAGCCCAGCTTCAGCTGCAGGTCGGCGATGATCGTCACCAGGTTGGCGTTGCCGGTGCGCTCGCCGATGCCGTTGATCGTCCCCTGCACGTGGGTAGCGCCGGCTTCGACGGCCACCAACGTGTTGGCCACGGCGCAACCGGAATCGTCGTGCACGTGGATCCCCATCTCGATCTCGGCCAGCGAGTGACGTACATGGTTGACGATCTGGCGGATCTGGTTGGGCAGCGACCCTCCGTTGGTGTCACACAACACGATCCGCTCGGCGCCGGCGGCCATCGCCGCCTGCAGCGTTTCCAGCGCGTATTTCGGGTTCAGCTGGTAGCCGTCGAAGAAGTGCTCGGCGTCGAACAGCACGCGCTTTCCCTCATTGACGAGAAAGCTGACCGAGTCGGCGATCATCGCCAGGTTCTCCTCGCGCGAGACGCGCACGACCTTCTCGACATGAAGGACCGAACTCTTACCCACCAGTGTGCAGATCGGCGCGAAGCACTCCGCCAGCACGCTCAGCCCCTCGTCCTTCTCGGCCGTCAGGTCGCGCCGGCGCGTCATCCCGAACGCCACGATTTCAGAGACCTCCAGCGACTCCTCGGCCAGCAGCCCGAACAGCTCACGCTCCTTCGGGTTTGAGGCCGGAAAGCCGGCCTCGATCAGATGCACACCGAGCGCGTCCAGCGCGTGCACGACGCGCAGCTTCTCCTCCGCGGTGAGGCTCATGCCGCCTCCCCCCATGCCGTCACGAAGGGTCGCGTCGTAGAGCTCTATCTCGGGCATCAGCCGGTTGGAGTCGGCGTCGGCGGCTGCGTTGGAGCGCCCGTCGCGACCGGGTCGAGCCATTCGCGGTAGCGCTCCGAGCGCCCGTGGATCGCGTCGTCGAAGGCACTCTGCAGCAGGCGCGTGACCGCGCCCGGCTTGCCCGATCCGACCCTGTGGTCGTCGACCTCCACCACCGGCACCAGCTCCGCGGCGGTACCCGACATGAACACCTCGTCGGCGAGGTAGAGCTCAGCGCGCGCGATGTCGCGCTCAACCACGCTGTAGCCGAGGTCGGCGGCCAGTTGCATAATCGAGCGGCGCGTGATGCCGTCGAGAATCGAGTTCTGGTGGCCGGGCGTGACGATCTCACCGCCAGCGAGGATGTAGATGTTCTCGCCGGTCCCCTCGCACACGTGCCCCTGATCGTCAAGCAGGATCGCCTCCTGATAGCCGGCCTTCATCGACTCGACCTTGGCCAGCACGTTGTTCAGGTACTGCCCCGAGGCCTTGGCGTGCGGGATCAACGAGTCCGGCGATATCCGCCGCCATGAGGAGACCTTGGCGCGAATGCCATTAGCCATCCCATCCTCGCCCAAATACGTACCCCACTCCCAGCATGCGATCGCCACTTCGATCGGCGCGTCCATCGGGTTCAGCCCCATCGAGCCGTAGCCGCGGTAGACGATCGGGCGGATGTAGCAGGAGCGAAGCCCGTTACCGGCAACCAGTTCACGCGCGGCGGCCTGTAGCTCGGCGGCCGTGTGAGCGACCGGCATGTAGTACAGCTCGGCCGAGCGCAGCAGCCGTTCCATGTGCTCGGCTCCTCGGAAGATCGCGGGGCCGATCTCGGTGTCGTAGCAGCGGATCCCCTCAAACACACCAGTGCCATAGTGCAGCCCGTGCGTGAGGACGTGGACCTTGGCGTCCTCCCAGCGAATGAGCTCTCCGTTCATCCAGATGAGATCGCAGGTCTCCACTTTTCTCTCCTTTAGAGGTGATCGAGCACGGCGCGCGCGACCTCCGCGGTGCCTGCCGATCCGCCCAGGTCGGGCGTTCGCAGCCCCTGGTCGAGCGAGCGCTGAACAGCCGATTCTACAGCCGTTGCCTCGCTTTCCAAGCCAAGGCCGTGACGCAGCATCAGCGCCGCGGAGAGGAACATCGCGAGTGGGTTGGCGATCCCCTGCCCGGCGATGTCCGGCGCCGAGCCGTGGACGGGCTCGAACAGGCCTGGGGCACGCGTGCCCGGCGAGCCGTCAGGCGAGCGGGTATCGGCCCCCAGCGACGCCGATGGCAGCATCCCGATCGAGCCGGTGATCATCGCCGCCTCGTCGGAGAGGATGTCGCCGAACATGTTCTCGGTCAGGATCGTGTCGAAACGTTTCGGCGCGGCGACCAACTGCATCGCGGCGTTGTCGACGAGCACGTGCTCGAGCTCTATGTGCGGAAACTCGCTCGCGTGCAGAGCGACCACAACCTCTCGCCACAGCCGCGATGTCTCGAGTACGTTGGCCTTGTCCACGCTCGTCACCTTCGCGCGCGCTGCGGTGAAGGCGGTGCGTGCGATCCGCTCGATCTCAGAGGTCGAGTAGGAACAAACGTCAGAGGCGAAGTCCCGCGTGCGCGTCTTCTCGCCGAAGTAGATCCCGCCCGTCAGCTCGCGCACCACCAGCAGGTCTGTCCCTTCGATCCGCTCGCGGCGCAGGGGCGAAGAGTCGTACAGGGCGGGCAGCGGCTTGACCGGACGCAGATTCGCGTACAGCCCGAGCCCCTTGCGCAGCCCGAGCAGACCTTGCTCTGGCCGCGGCGCCAACGGGTCGGTGCTGTCCCACTTGGGCCCGCCGACCGCCGCCAGCAGCACCGCGTCGGCCCCTTCGCAGGCGCGCTGCGTCTCGTCGGTGAGCGCGGCTCCGTGCAGGTCGATCGAGGCGCCGCCAAAGGGATGCTGCTCGAACTCGAACTCGCCGACCGCACTCAGCACCTCGAGTGTCGGCGCGAGAATCTCAGGGCCGATTCCGTCGCCGGGAAGCGTGACGATGTGGTGTGCCATGTGTTCCTCTCTGACCGGGACGCCCCCTGTGTCGGACTTCCCAGCGAGCGAGCGGCGAACTGTACCCGGCGGCGACTGGGACCGGGCCGCTTGGCAGGATCCTTCGCGGCGGCCACCACACGCCACGTGTACCACAAGGCCTTTGTGGTACCAGGCCTTTGTGGTACTTTCTTAGAGTGGCGAGGCTAACGCGACTGCTGGACCGAGAGGACGAGATGGCGAAGCTCGACCGCGCCTGGGAGCAGGCCGCCCATGAGCGTCCGCAGTTGGTCGTCATGTGGGGTAGGCGCCGCGTGGGCAAGACCTTCCTGCTGTCCCACTTCACGCAGCACCGACGGGCGGTGTTCTTTGGCGCGACACAGCAGGCCGAGACCGTTGAGCTGGCCCGTCTCGTCGACGCCACACGACGCGATCTCGGCGATCGGGTAGCGGACCTCGCGGGCGGGCATTTCGCGAGCTGGGAGGCGGCCCTGCGATTCTTCGCGGCTCTCGCCTCGGAGGAGCCGCTGGTGGTGGTACTCGACGAGGTTCCCTACCTCGCCGGCTCCACACAGGGCTTCGCAAGCGTTGTCCAGGCCGTGTGGGACCACTTGCCCGCCGAGAACAAGCTCATGCTCGTATTGACGGGATCCGCGATCGCAATGATGGAGACCATGGTTGGCGCTGGCGGGGCGCTGCGCGGTCGTCCGACGCTCACCATCAAGCTCGGACCGTTGGGGCCGCTTGAGGCTCACGCGTTCCTGCCGCGGCTGAAGCCTGCCGCCTTCATCGAAGCGTATGCCGCGTGTGGCGGATATCCGTTGCACCTGCGTGAATGGGACGAAACCGCCACTACGGAGACGAATCTGGTGCGTCTGGCCGCCACGCCGGGCGGCATCCTGCTCGAGGACGCCGCCGGAATGCTGGCCGAGGAGCTTCCACAGGCCGGCGGTTATGCCCGCATCTTGGCGGCGATCGGACGCGGAAGGACGCGCTTCGGAGAGATCGCGGCCGAGAGCGAGCAACGGGTGGAACGGCCGCTTGAGATTCTCACCAGAGCCGGCCTGATCGCCAAGGTCACGCCCGTGGGAGCACCCAAGGGAGCGCGGGCCAGCTATGAGATAGCGGACCCCTACATGGCCTTCTGGTTCTCAGTGCTCTACTCCGACATCTCCCAAATCGGGGCGGGTCAGGGGACCGCCGTGATCCATCGCAGCCGCGCCGAGTGGCAGCGACGCCTAGGCGCTGTGTTCGAGGACACAGCCAGGGCCCACGCCGCGCGGCTCGTGGTCAGCGGGACCCTGCCGGAGGATACGGTCGTGGGTCGCTGGTGGGCAATTCGTGGCGAGTCATGCGAGATCGATGTTCTCGGATTGCGCGGATCGCGGACCGTCCTGCTGGGCGAGGCACGCTGGCAGCGAGGCGCATTGGGACGCCGCGACCTCGAGCAGCTCAAGCGCAAGACCGCGCGCGCGCCACGTCCGATCGAGGAGCCGACGTACGCGCTGTGGGGACGCGGAGGGGTCGAGCGGGGCGTAGCGCAAGAGAACGTCCTGGCCTTCGGCCCAGAGGAGATGCTCACGCGATAGGGCGACTGCGGCGCGCGTCCGCAAATCAACGCAACGAGATTACAGCGCCGTGGTTCGAACCCCCGCCCACCCGCTTACTTGCTCTAGAGCGCGCTCATAGGCTGAGATCTCATCCTCGCGGGTGAGCGTCACGCCGATGTCGTCGAGTCCACCGAGCAACCGTCGGCGTATCTCATGGTCGATCTCGAAGGCGACCTCGCGCCCCATCGATCGAAGATCGGAGGAATCTCCGATCGGCCAGCGCACCTCCTGCGCCTCCAAGTCGATCTCGCCTTCGCCGGCGTGGGTGAGTGCGCGGCAGTCCTCCTCTGAGAGCACGACGGGCAGCAGCCCGATCTTCGTGCAGTTGGAGTAGAAGATGTCCGCGAAACTCGGCGCCACGATCGCCTTGAAGCCATAGTCCTGCAGTCCCCAGGGCGCGTGCTCACGGGACGAGCCGCAACCGAAGTTGCGCCCCGCCACCAAGATCGGGTTCGCCGGCAACTCCCAACCGGGCTCCTTGGCCCAGTCGTAGAACAGGAACTCGCCGAAGCCGGTGCGCTGCACCCGCTTGAGGAACTGCTTGGGCATGATCTGGTCAGTGTCGACGTCGGCGCGGTCCAGATGCGTGACGTTGCCGGAGATCGTGTGGATCGGCTCCATGCTCAGCTCCAGTCGCGGATGTCGGTGAAATGCCCCTCGATCGCGGCGACGGCGGCCATCTGCGGCGAGACGAGGTGCGTGCGTCCCCCCCGCCCCTGCCGGCCCTCGAAGTTGCGGTTCGAGGTCGAGGCGCAACGCTCGCCAGGGGAGAGAATGTCGGGGTTCATCCCCAGGCACATCGAGCAGCCCGCCACGCGCCAGTCAAACCCGGCGGCACGGAATACCTCGTCGAGCCCCTCCGCCTCGGCCTGGGCCTTGACCTGCTGGGAGCCCGGCACGACCATCGCGTCTACACCCTTGGCGACCTTGCGCCCCTGCACGACCTCGGCGGCGGCGCGCAGGTCGCCGATGCGCGAGTTCGTGCACGAGCCGATGAAGACGCGGTCGATCGCGATCTGCTCGATCGGGGTGCCGGCCCGCAGCCCCATGTAGGCGAGTGCGCGTTCGGTCGCCTCGCGGTCGGCGGGCGAGTCGAAATCATCGGGCGAGGGTACGTTCGCGTCGACCGGCGCGACCATCCCCGGGGTCGTGCCCCACGTCACCTGTGGCGAGAGCGCGGCGGCGTCGACGATGACCTCCGAGTCGTAGAAGGCCCCCTCATCGCTGCGCAGATCGCGCCAGCGCACGATCGCCCCGTCCAGCTCCGCGCCCGTCGGCGCGCCCGGGCGGCCGTCGGCCCAGCGCTCGCCCGGCTGGGTGAACCACTCGAACGTCGTCTGGTCCGGCGCGATCATCCCTGCCCGCCCGCCGGCCTCGATCGTCATGTTGCAGATCGTCATCCGCCCCTCCATCGACAGCGCCTCGATCGCGGGCCCGACGTACTCGACCACGTGCCCGCTCGCTCCACCAACGCCGATCTGCCCGATCGTGCCAAGAATCAGGTCCTTGGCGGTGACGCCGAAACCGAGCTCTCCCTCGTAGCTGATCCGCATCGAACGTGGCCGCTGCTGGACCATGCACTGTGTCGCCAGCACGTGCTCGACCTCGCTCGTGCCGATGCCAAAGGCCAGCGCGCCAAACGCTCCGTGCGTGGCGGTGTGCGAGTCGCCGCAGACGACCGTCATCCCAGGTTGGGTGACCCCCAGCTCCGGCCCGATCACGTGCACGATCCCCTGCCGTTCGGAGCCCAGCGAGTAGACGGGAACCCCGAACTCCGCGCAGTTGCGCTCGAGCGTCTGCACCTGCACACGCGAGAGCTCGTCGTTGATGCGGGCGGCTACGGGTGTGCCGTCGGTGGGTGTGTTGTGGTCGGCGGTGGCCAGCGTGCGGTCGGGCCGGCGCACTTTGCGCCCGGCCAGCCGCAGCCCGTCGAAGGCCTGCGGGCTGGTCACCTCGTGGACGAGGTGCAGGTCGATGTAGATCAGACCGTCGGCGAGCGCGTGGGCCTCCCAGATCTTCTCGAACATTGTCTTGGGCACGTCGCTAGCTCCTTCTCAGTCCAGCGGAAACAACGGCCAGAAAGGCTGTCTCCGCCTCGGTCGGATTCTCGAAATGATGCGGCAGGTCGGCGTCGAAGGTGACGCAATCGCCCTTCTCCAGCGGATAGAGTTGGCCGTCACAGACGAGCACAAGGCCACCCTCCTCGACGTAGGCGGTCTCACGGCTTCCCGGCTCGTGCATCGGCGGGTCATCCGCCGCACCCGTCGTTCCCGCTGGGGCGAGTGTGTGGCGTGAGACTTCCACCCTTTGACCCGGTTGGGCGGCGGTCACCACTTCGAAGCGATGGCCGCGTTTGGGATTGCCACCGCGCTGACCCTTGGCGGCACGCACGATCGTGACCGAGTCGCTCTCGTCCAAACGCAGCAGCTGCGAAAGGCGCAGATCGAGCCCGGAGGCGATCCGCGCCGCCACCGTCAGCGTCGGGCTTGTCTCCCCACGCTCGACCTGTGAGAGCATCGGCGCGCTAACGCCACTGCGCTCGGCCAGATCGCGCAACGACAGCCCTGACGCCTCGCGCAGCGCCTTCACGCGCGCGCCGATGACCTGAGAATCAAAGCGGCTGTCTAGCGCGGTGGTGCCCGCTGGCGTCATACGAGCGTACGTTATCACAGACGGTCTACGCCGCCGGCTCAGGCATACCCATCCCGCGCTCGCCCTCGCGCGCCCGCAGCACCCCAATCGAAAGCGCTCGCACATATGCCCGCGCCGCCGCCTCGATGATGTCGGTGGAGACGCCCTGCCCGGCGCCGGTCTGCCCTTGCACCTCGACGACCACGGAGACCTCGCCAAGCGCGTCCTGCCCCTCGGTGACGGCATCCACACGGAACTCGCGCAGCGCCGCATCGACGCCGGCGGCGGCATTAATCGCCTTGAAGATCGCGTCGACTGGGCCGTCACCAGAGGACTCGCCGACTTTAACCGTTGGCGCCCCGCCAGCGGATACCCCGTCCTGCACTGAGACCTCCACGCGCGCCATCGGTGGCCGCATCGAGGACGCACTCACCTCGAACTCGCCCAGCGCGTAAGCCGCCACGTCGTCTGAGCGCAGCTCGTCAGCGACCAGTGCCTCCAGATCCATCGCGGTTACCTGCTTCTTGCGGTCGGCGATCTCCTTAAAACGCTTGAAGGCGGTGTTCAGCGCCTGCCCGTCCACCTTGAACCCCATCTCCTCCAGCGCCTGGCGCAACGCGTGGCGCCCGGAGTGCTTGCCCAACACGATCGAGTTGCTGGCCAGCCCGACGGTGGTGGCGTCCATGATCTCGTAGGTGGCGCGCTCCTTCAGCACCCCGTCCTGGTGGATGCCGGACTCGTGCGCGAACGCATTGCGCCCCACGATCGCCTTGTTGGGCTGTACGGGGTAGCCGGTAAGACGGGAGACCAGCCGACTCGTACGCGCGATCTCGGTTGTATTGATGAGCGTGTCAAGGCCGATGTCAACTCGACGAGTACGCAACAGCATCACGACCTCCTCCAGCGAAGCGTTCCCGGCGCGCTCGCCGATGCCGTTGATGGCGCACTCGACTTGCCTTGCGCCAGCCAACACACCGGCGAATGAGTTCGCGACCGCCAGGCCCAGATCGTCGTGACAGTGGACGGACAGGACCACCTCCCCCAGGTCGGGGGCCAGCTCGTACAAGCGCTCTAGGTAGGCGGTGAACTCGTGCGGCATCGTGTAGCCGACCGTGTCGGGAATGTTGATCGTCGTGGCGCCCTCGTCGATCGCGATCTGCACCACTTCGGCGGTGAATTCCACATCAGCGCGGGTCGCGTCCATTGGGGAGAACTCCACGTTGTCGGTGTACTCCCTGGCGTGAGCCACCGCCGCCCGAGCCTGACCCTTGACGTCCTCGCGTGTGGTCTGCAGCTGGTGCACGATATGGATGTCCGACGTGGAGATGAACGTGTGGATGCAAGGCCGCTCGGAGTCGCGAACGGCCTCCCAGGCGGCGTCGATGTCCTGCTTGGCTGTGCGCGCCAGCCCGCAGATCACGGGTCCTTCGACCTCCCGCGCTATCGCCTGCACCGAC
Organism: Solirubrobacteraceae bacterium; assembly: GCA_036264565.1. Lineage (GTDB taxonomy): Bacteria > Actinomycetota > Thermoleophilia > Solirubrobacterales > Solirubrobacteraceae > Palsa-744. The sequence goes on from DATAQR010000139.1 coordinate 17,530, forward strand.
TCGAAGTCCCCAGGCGAGGTGATCGGGAACCCAGCCTCGATGATGTCCACGCCCAGCCGCGCCAGCTGGTGGGCGATCTCCAGCTTCTCCTGCTGGTTGAGCGAGATCCCCGGCGACTGCTCGCCGTCGCGCAGGGTGGTGTCGAAGATCTTGACGCGGTCGTGCTCGTTGCACACATGGCCATGCTACTCGAGGACGACGGCCCAGCCGGAGGCAAATCCCTCCGAGGCGACGATCTCATCGACCACCTCCGTGGGCACCGCGACGTCGGTGGTGACGACCATCGCCGCGTGGCGCTCCTCGGCGCCATCGGGCGTGTGCCCGACCGCGGCTGAGGAGATGTTGATGCCGTGCGCACCGAAGATCGTGCCGACGCGCCCGACCATGCCGGGTAGGTCGGCGTAGCGGAAGACCGTGACGAACGGGGTCAGCTCGATTGTCAGCCGCCGCCCCTGCACCTCGACCAGGTGCGGCACGCGGTTGGGCCCGATGCCGGTGCCCGCCACCGCCACCTTCTCGGCGCCGGCGACGACGGTGACGCGGATCAACTCGTTGAAGTCCTGTGCCTCGGAGACCGACTTCTCCTCGACGACGATGCCGCGCTGCTGGGCTGTCGTGAGCGCGTTGACGAGGTTGACCTCCTGCTCGCCGCGGCCTTCCAGCGCCCCGCAGACGACCGCCAGCGAGAGCATGCGCGTATCGAAGTCGGCGATCCGCCCCATGAACGCGGCCTCGATCCGCTCGACCGAACTGCCGGCGGCCAGCTCCATCGCCAGGCGGCCAAGCTTGGTGGCGAGCGGCAGGAACGGCCCGAGCACGGCCATGTCCTCGGCGCCGACGGAAGGAATGTTCACGGCGGTAGAGACGACGCCGCCGGTCAGCGCGGCGATCAGCTGCTCGGCCGATTGGTAGCCGGCGCGGTCGGTCGCCTCGGCCGTGGAGGCGCCGAGGTGAGGGGTGACGACGACCTGAGGGTAACCGTCGAAGAGCGGATAGTCGGTGATCGGCTCAGCCGGGAACACGTCCAGGGCAGCGCCCGCAACCTTGCCCGAGTCAAGCGCCTGCTGAAGCGCCCCGTCGTCGATCAGCCCACCGCGAGCTACGTTGAGGATGCGCACGCCGTCGCGCATGCGCGCGATCCGCTCGGCGTTCAACCAGCCTTCGGTCTCGGGCGTCTTTGGCAGGTGGATCGTGACGAAGTCGGCCTGTTCGCACACTTCCTCGCCGCTAGCGGCCTTCTCGACCCCTAGCTCGCGGTAGCGCTCGGCCGACACGTAGGGATCGAAGGCGAGCACGCGCATGCCGAACCCGCGTGCGCGGTGAGCGACCAGCTGACCGATCCGCCCGAAGCCGAGGATGCCGAGCGTCTTCTCGTACAGCTCGACGCCGGAGAACTTCGAGCGCTCCCACTTGCCGCTCGTCAGCGAAGCGTGCGCCTGGGGAATATTGCGCGCCAGCGCCAGCAACATCGCCATCGTGTGCTCGGCGGCGGTCACCACGTTGGATTCGGGCGCGTTGGCGACGACGATCCCCCGCGCCGTGGCGGCCGCGACGTCGACGTTGTCCACCCCCACCCCGGCGCGCCCGATCGCGCGCAGTGAGCTTGCCTGCTCGATCAGCTCCGCGGTCATCTTCGTGGCCGAGCGGATCAGGATGCCGTGGTAGTCGGCGATCTTCTCTTCGAGCTCCTTTTGAGACCAGTCGACGCCGAGGTCGACGTCGAAGTGCTCGCGCAGCAACGCCACCCCGGACTCGCCGACGTTCTCCTTGACGAGCACCCTTAGGGACTTGCCCGTCGCGCTCATGCTCGCTTGAAATCGTTCATCGCGTAAATCATTCCGTCTGTGAATCGTTCCATCTGTGAATCGTTCCGTCGTGGTACGAATCGACGAATCGCACTGGACATATCTCCCGGCGGCCTCACGGAGCAATCCTCTCGACCACCCAGTCGATGCAGCTCGTCAACGCCCTCACGTCCTCCGGATCGACCGCCGGGAACATCCCGATTCGCAGCTGGTTGCGCCCGAGCTTGCGGTAAGGCTCGACGTCGACGATCCCATTTGCGCGCAGCGTGCTCGCCAACAGCTTGGCGTCGAGCGCCTCATCGAAGTCGATCGTCCCAACGACCAATGAGCGCTTGGCCGAGTCGGAGACGAACGGCGTCGCATACGGCGTCTGCTCGGCCCACCCGTACAGGTGCGTCGAGGACTCGCGCGTGCGCGCCACGCACGCGTCGAGCCCGCCGAGCTCGAGCATCCAGAGCAGTTGGTCGGCCAGCAGGAACAGCGAGCCCACGGCGGGCGTGTTGTAGGTCTGGTCCTTCAGCGAGTTTTCAAGCGCCACCGGCAGTGAGAGAAAAGCGGGCGTGTAACGCCCGGACTCGTCGATCCGAGCGATCCGCTCCTGCGCGGCGGGGCTGAGCAGCGCTAGCCACAGCCCGCCATCGGAGGCAAACGCCTTCTGCGGCGCGAAGTAGTAGGCGTCGGTCTGCGTGACCTCGAGCGGCAGTCCGCCGGCGCCCGAGGTTGCGTCGATCAGGACCAGCGCGTCCCCCACCCCCACCGGCCGCGCGACTGGCGCCATCACGCCGGTTGATGTCTCGTTGTGCGCCCACGCCACGACATCCGCATCGCCGGCGTCGATCTCGTCCGGGTCGGGCGCATCGCCAGCGTCGGCGCTTATGACAATCGACCCGTCCAGGAACGGCGCCTCCGCCGTCGCCTGCGCGAACTTGCTGGAGAACTCACCGAAGGCCAGATGCAGCGCTTGCCGCTGTATCAGCCCGAAGCAGGCGGCGTCCCAGAAGGCGGTCGCTCCGCCATTGCCGAGCGCCACCTCGTAGTCGTCGGGTAGCGAGAACAGCTCGCGCAGCCCAGACCGGATTTCTCCGACCAGCGACTTGACCGGCTGCTGGCGATGCGAGGTTCCCATCAGGGCAGCCCCGTCGCTAGCAAGGCGCGCGAGCGCCTCCGGGCGCACCTTCGAGGGCCCGCAGCCAAACCGCCCGTCGGCTGGCTTCAGCTCACCGGGGATGACCAGCTCGGCGGCCATCTAAAAAGACGTCTTGATCCAGTCCATGTGCGCGCGCAGCTCGCCGCCGACGTGCTCGACCTGCGAATCGGCCTGCTCGGCGCGCATGCGCTTGAAGTTCTCCTGGCCGGCACGGTTCTCGGCGATCCACTCGCGGGCGAAGTCGCCGTCCTGGATCTCCTTGAGGATCTGGCGCATTTTCTCGCGCGTCTCCTGCGTGATCACGCGCTTACCGCGCGTGTAATCGCCGTACTCGGCCGTATTGGAGATCGAGTAGCGCATGCCCGCCAGACCCTTTTCATACATCAGGTCGGCGATCAGCTTGAGCTCGTGCAGGCACTCGAAGTAGGCCATCTCCGGGTCATAGCCGGCGTCCACCAGCGTCTGGAAGCCGGCCTGCACTAGCTCGGAGGCGCCGCCGCAGAGCACGGCCTGCTCGCCGAACAGATCGGTCTCGGTCTCGTCCTTGAACGTCGTCTCGATCACGCCGCCGCGCGTGCAGCCGATACCCTTGGCGTAGGCGAGCGCAAGCGCGCGCGCGTTGCCGGTCGCATCCTGGGCGACCGCGATCAAGCCGGGTACACCGCTGCCCTCCGTGAACTGGCGGCGCACGAGATGACCGGGGCCCTTGGGCGCGACCATCGCCACGTCCACGCCCGGCGGCGGCGTTACCTCGCCATAGTGGATCGAGAAGCCATGGCCGAACAGGAGCGCGTTGCCCGCGGCGATCCCATCGGAAATCTCCCCCCACACCTGGCGGTGTAGCTCGTCGGGCACAAGCATCATCACCAGGTCGCCGCGCGAAGCGGCCTCGACCGGTGCGAGCACCTCCAACCCCCCTTCGCGCGCCTTGGCCACCGAGGAGGAGTCCTCGCGCAGGCCGACCACGACGCTGACGCCGGAATCCTTCAGGTTGAGTGCGTGGGCGTGACCCTGAGAGCCGAAGCCGATGATCGCGACGGTCTTGTCGCCGAGCAGGCCCAGGTCCGCGTCGTCGTCGTAGAGCATGCGCCGCAGACTATCCAACCGGCGGCGGCTCAGGCCGTACCAGTACCCATCAACGCCTGCATGGGGATCTCCAACGAGCCGTCGTCGGCCGTAAACGGCTTCAAGCGCTTGGCCAGACTCCCCCGGATGTCGGCGATCTCCGCCTCCGGACGTGCGAGCACGGCGTCGTGGAAGCCGCGCGCTATATCCAGCGTCGTCTCCCAGAACTCGTCGAAGCTCGCGGCGTGTTGACTGAACGACAGCCGCTCCACCCACACATCCTGGAAGCCCGCGGCCGCCAGCAGCTCACGCAGACCCTGCTTGTCGGCAAGCGCAAACGGACCTGGCGTGCCGGGTTGCGGCGGCGGCGCCAGACCGCGCTCGATCAGCTCAGCGCCCGGGTGAAGCGCCCACGGGTTGTGCTCGATCGAATCCCACACCGCCAGCGCTACGTGCCCGTCTGAGCGCAGCACGCGGCGCGTCTCGGCCAGCGCGACGGGCGGGTCGGCCATCAGCATGTAGCCCCAGCGGCACAGGACAGCGTCGACACTTGCGACCGGCATGTCGATCCATTCGGCGTTGAGCACCTGGAACTCGACGTTAGTCAGTCCCAGTTCGCCGGCGCGCCGGCGTGCCCCGTCGAGCATCGCGTCGGCCTGGTCGCTGGTGATCACGCCGCCCGCCGGGGCCACCAGTTTGGCGGCAAGAAACCCCGTCTCACCAAGACCCGCGGCGAGCTCAAGCACGCGCTGGCCGGGTTGCAGATCTACCGCGTCGATCATCCAGTGCGAGACCGGAGCGGAGAGCTGACGCAACGTCTCCTGGCGGGCAATCCAGCCGACGGCGGCCTCTTCCCAGCCGGCGAGACTGGCCACTCGGTGCGCACGCGCCGCCTCGCCCTTCAGGCCGACCGCAGCGGCGCCGTCGGGGCGCTCCCGTTCGCGTCCGTCCTCGCGCTTGACCGTACTCATGTCAGATCCCTTCACAACTCCCTGCGCAACAGCTTGCCAGAGCGCGTGCGCGGGAGCGGCGACGTGCGCAGCGACACGCTCTTGGGCACCTTAAACGGAGCCAGCTGCTCGGCGCAGTGGGCGCGAAGCTCCGCCTCGACGACTCCCGCCGAGGGTATTGCCGGCATGCCCTGTCCAGACGGCGCCGGATCTGGTCGCAGCACGACTATGGCGCTGACCGCCTCCCCCCACTTGGCGTCTTCGCGCCCGACGACGGCTGCTTCCAGCACGTCGGGGTGGGACTCGAGCACCGCCTCGATCTCACTGGGCACGATGTTCTCGCCACCGCTGACGATCGTCTCAGTGGCACGGCCGCTGACGCTGAGAGACCCATCGGCGTCGATCGCGCCGAGGTCGCCGGTGTGAAGCCAGCCGTCTGGCGCCACTGAAGCGGGAGCGACGGTCGGGCCGGCGATGAGGATCTCGCCGGACGGGTCGATGCCTATGCGCGTGCAGAACAGCGGTGGACCAGCCGCGCCCGTCTCGGCTCGCGCGGGGCCGGCGGTGCTCACCTGCGAGCACGCCTCGGTCAGGCCGTATGTCGGTGTGACGGGAACACCGGCCGCGCGGGCGCGGGCGAGCAGCGCACTGGGGACGGGGCCGCCGCCGGTCAGCGCGTGCCTCAAGGACGGCGGCTCGCGCAGGCCGGCGTCGAGCAGGCGCGCGAGCGTGGTCGCCACCAGCGAGACCAGCGTGATCTCCTGGTCCTGCAACGCCGCCAATACCTGTTCGGTGTCGAAACGTTCGTGAATCACCGCCGTGGTGGCGTAGATCGCCGATCGCAACAGGATCGACAGGCCGCCGACGTGCGCCAGTGGCAGCGTGCACAGCCAGCGCTCGCACGGATCGACCCCGAGCGCTACTCCCGAGCCCAACGCGCTCCACAGGAAGTTGCCGTAGGTCAACTCGATCGGGCGTGCGGCCGAGGTCGTGCCGGAGGTGTGGATGATCGCGCAGACGTCGTCCAGCTCGTGCGTGAACGAAACGGGCGCCTGGCGAAAGTCGGGCTTTACGACAGCAAGGGGGGCCTTGGCAGCAAGCGGCGCATCCACCAGGCCGCGCGCCCGTGCGCCCGTGCGCGCCTGCTCCGCCGGCGTCAACCGCAGGTCCACCGGTACCGCGACGGCGCCGAGCAGCAGACACGCGTGCAACGCGACCGCGAAGTCGATCCCCGCCGGCAGCGCGATCGCCACCCGATCGCCAGGGGCCGCACCGCGCTCGGCCAGCTCGGCCGCGCCGCGCCTTGCCGCACCCCATAGCTCGGCGTAGGTGAGCGCCGCCAGCGGAGTCTCAACCGCAACAGCCGCGGGCGTGCTACGAGCCGCCCGCGCCAGCCATGCCTCGACCTGCATTGCGCCAGGGTAGCCTTCGCATGCGCTTAGAGCATCCTGGGCGCACGAGGCCGCCGGCGCACAGGCCGGCGCAGAGAGGAGCTTTCACCCTTGAGCACGACTTGGACGCAGGCAGGCAGCTACACCGACATCCGCTACGAAAAGGCCGCCGAGCCCGACCACGGCATCGCCAAGATCACGATCGACCGGCCCCAGGTCAGAAACGCCTTCAGGCCGCAGACCGTGATCGAGATCTCTGGAGCGCTCGAGCAGGCGCGCGAGGACACCGAGGTCGGCGTGATCATCCTCACCGGCGAGGGGCCGCTGGCGTTCTGCTCGGGTGGGGACCAGCGCGTGCGCGGCGACTCCGGCTACCTGGCCGAGGATGCCGCCGGTGACCCTGATCCCACCCGCCCCGGGCGCTTTCATGTCACCGATCTGCATGTACAGATCCGCCGGCTGCCAAAGCCGGTGGTCGCGATGGTCGCCGGCTACGCCGTCGGTGGTGGACAGGTACTGCAGCTGGTCTGTGACCTGGCGATCGCCGCCGATAACGCCCGCTTTGGGCAGACCGGACCGCGCGTCGGCTCCTTCGATGGTGGCTTCGGAGCGTCCCTGCTGGCCAACATGGTGGGCGTGCGCAAGGCCAAGGAGATCTGGTTCCTGTGCCGCCAGTACGACGCGGCGCAAGCGCTGGAGATGGGGCTGATCAACGCGGTCGTGCCGCTGGCGGAGCTGGAGGCCGAGACGGTGCGCTGGTGCCGGGAGATGCTTGCGCTCTCCCCGTTTGCGCTGCGGCTGCTCAAGGCCAGCTTCAACGCCGCCGAAGACGGGTTGGCCGGGATCCAGCAGCTCGCCCACGACGCAAACCTGCTGTTCTACGGCAGCGAGGAGGCCCAGGAGGGGCGCGAGGCCTACAAGAGCAAGCGCCAACCCGACTTCGCGCGCTTCCCGCGGCGAGCATGATCCACACCTGGTTGATGGCGGCGCGCGTGCGCACGCTGCCAGCCGCCGTGGCGCCTGTACTGGTCGGCACCTCGCTCGCGCTCGGCGGCGGCAGCTTTCGGCCGCTGGCGTTCGTGGCGGCGCTGTTGGGGGCGATCTTCATCCAGGTCGGCACCAACCTCTCAAACGACTACTCCGACGCCCGCCGCGGCGCCGACAGCGAGGACCGGCTCGGGCCCGTGCGGGTGACCGCCGGCGGGCTCGTGCCGCCGGGCAAGGTGCTGCTCGCCACCTGGGTCACGTTCGGGCTGGCGGTGCTGTGCGGCGTCTACCTGGTGGCTGTGGCCGGGCCCGAGCTGATCGCGGTCGGGGCCGCCTCGATCCTGGCCGGAGTGCTCTACACCGGCGGACCACGACCCTACGGCTACGAGGGGCTGGGCGAGCTGTTCGTGTTCCTGTTCTTCGGCATCGTCGCCGTCACCGGTTCCTATTTCGTGCAGGTCGGCGAACTGGCCTGGCCGGCGTTCGCCTGCGCGGTGCCGGTGGGACTGCTGGCCAGCGCGATCCTGGTCGTCAATAACGTCCGCGACCTGGAGACAGACCGGCGCGCGGGCAAGCGCACGTTGGCGGTGCGACTGGGGCGCGAGCGCACGCGCACGTTGTATACGGCGATGATCGCGCTGGCGTTTCTACTGGCGCCGCTGCCGTGGCCTCTGGGCTCGATGACCGCCTGGTTGCTGTTGCCGTGGCTGGCGATCCCGCTGGCCGTGCCGCTCGTGCGGATCGTGCGCACGCGCGTGGACGGGCCGACTTTGAACGGGGCGCTTGCTAAGACCGGGATGTTGCAGCTGATCTTCTGTGTGCTGTTCTCCGCCGGCATCCTCGCCAGCGGCGGGATTGGGAGCTGAGCGCGGCCGCCGTGGAGCTCTCGGTGCGCCGGCACGAGCTGCGCCTGCGCACTCCTCTGCGCGCCGCCTTCGGAGCGATCAGCGAGCGGGTCGTGCTGTCGGTGAGACTCAGCG
>DATAQR010000020.1:0-2542 GCA_036264565.1 Solirubrobacteraceae bacterium
ATCGACCTCGCACCCGATCGGAACGACGGCTACGACCTCACCGACTTGCTCCTGGACGGCGAGCGGATCGAGGCGGTGTGGCCATGAGTCAAACCAGCCGCGACCGTCTCGTCGAGCTCGTGAGTCCTCGCGCGGCTGCGACTCGGTGCGCTGGGCGAATCCAGACAAGGCGTGCACGGGATGACTTTCGCTAGCCCAAAGCTCCTGACTCCCCGAAGAGGCGGCAGCGATCGCACGATGCTCGGTCAAGACGGTCCGGCGCGCGTACGCAAACGGTGCACTCACCGCCTATCGCCGACGTGGATCCCTGGCTGTGCTCCTGGACAATCAGGATGTGCTCGAGTGGGTACGAGGTGAGATGCTGAAGCCGACCGCGCCGCCGGCTGCTGCGCGCGAATCTGCGCGCGCCCGGCCGCAAACGCGGCGGATCGCCAGGCCGGCAGATCAACCGACGCGCGCTGCCAAGCTCGGTGCCCAGCAGCGCTTCGATCTCTCCGCTAACGCGCTGCGCGACCGACGCTCGAAGACGGACTCCCAAGGTAGGGAGGGGAGTCATGGGCGAGCCCTGGAAAAAGCACGGAGGTTGGCCACACGAAGGCCGACGTGGCAAGACGTGGCAGCTCGGTTATCCAGACCATCTGGGACGTCAACGGTCCAAGAGCTTTAAGACCAGGGCTGGAGGCGAGCGATGGGCGAAGGAGTACGTCGAGGCGGAGCGTCGCAACCAGCTCCGTGAATTCCTGCTCGGCTCCGATGCCCCCGAGGTCCTGCCGGACGCCGCGCCCGTCGGCGAGCTCATCCTCGAGTGGCTGGCGACAGACGCCAATCCCGATTCTCCTGGTGGGCTTGCCCGGAGCACGTGGGACAGCTACCGCTCGACCGCCTCACGGCACATCATCGGCAACCCCATCGAGCGGCACATGAAGAAGACCGGCGAGATCGTCGAGGTCGAGCCAGTCGTCAAACCCCTCGGGCAGCAAGGCGGCTACGCGATCGGCCACCTTCCCGCCGTCGACTTCGCGACAGCGCACACCCTCAAGCGCTGGGTGCAGGCGATGCGCAAAGCCGGCGTCAGCCCATCCACCGAGGCGAAGGCATGGAAGGTCCTCTCCTCCGCACTGTCTTGGGCCGTTGAAGACGATGCGTGGCCCCTGTCCACAAACGGCTGCCTAACCATGCAACGGCGCCGCGGGATGCGCCGGGCGTCTCGCCGCGCCGGGACAGGCGCAGTCCGCGGCGCCTCTCCGGGCAAACGCCGCGACGATCTCTCGTCCTGGTCGCTGTCGCCGCTCGCTGTGGAGCGAATTCGACTCCTAATGCTGGAGAGGTTGGAGCAGAGGTCCCCGCTGCTCGCGCACCGCGATGCCATAGTCGTCTCCGTGCAGTACGGCCTCGGTATGCGCAACCAGGAGATCTGGGCGCTCAGCCTGGGGGACGTTGCCGGCCGCCGCGCCACAGTTCGTGAAGTACTCAGCTACGGCGCCCTCGACGCTGGGAAGACCGAGGGCGCTACCGGACCCTCGCGGAGGCCACCGATCGATGCTCTACTCGCAGACGATCTCGCCGCCTGGAGGGCTGCTCTTGCAGCCCACGGATACCCGACGGCCCTTGACGACTACCTCCTGCGCGGAGATCTGGGCGGATACGGCGCTCCCGACGGGCACGTAACTGGAAACCAGGCCCACAAGTGGCCTGGCAAGTACTTCACCCCAGCCGTCCAGCAGGTCGCGGAGGAATGGCCCGACGAGCACGGCGACATCATCGGAGCGACTCCGTATTCGCTACGACGCGGGATGATCTCGCTGCGCATCCGAGCCGGCGAGGATCGTCAGGCGATCGCCAAGCACTGCGGTACGAGCGTCGAGATGCTCGAGCGCAGCTATTCGTTCGCAATCGAGGACCTCGAGGACGAGGGCCCCAAGCCGGCGGAGGAGGAGCGGCTCCGGGCCCGACAGCTTGCTCTTGCCGGGCGTCGTCGTCAGCTTAGGGTCGCGTGACGGCGATACTCGGTTCCGCCGCCGCGACTCCCGTCACGCAGTACGAACGTCGGCTACGCTTGGCCGCAGCAGCGGCTGACTTCGATTCTGCTGCACCCGCGCTGCACCAGATCGCGGCGCGAGTGCGGAGGAGCCAGGGAATCCCTGCAAACGCCGACGTAGCTCAGCTGGTAGAGCACTTCACTCGTAATGAAGGGGTCCCCGGTTCGAGTCCGGGCGTCGGCTCTCACGAAATCCCTGCAATCTGACGGCTTATGAGTTCGACTCGATGGTGCGCCTTCCGCCGGCGGGCGGTGATGGAAGCGATTTGGAAGCCCGTTCTCGCACGACTGCTTGAAACGCGAAGCGCCCCCAGCCCCGGTTTCAGGGTGGGGGCGCGTCTGTTTGCCGGGCCGGGCGATGTGCTGGCTTACGTGCCGTCGTCAGCGAGCGCGATCCGGAGGGCGCCGGCGTACTCGGCGGTCATGCGGGAGCGGCGCATGTGTCGGCGGCGGGCGTCGGCGATTTCGCGGATGTAGACGACCCGCGTCACGAGGGGAACGGAG
>DATAQR010000048.1:0-6075 GCA_036264565.1 Solirubrobacteraceae bacterium
CGATCTGCCGCCGATGAATTCGGCTGCGCGCCGTACGCAGCTGTTGAATTCCCCTTCTTTTTCCGCGCAGTTGTAGGAGATCTCGTAGCTCTTGCCGCCGATCGTGGCGTAGAAGTCGATGGCGCTGTGCGAGTCGCCGCGGATCGAGTAGGCCTGGCGCATCTCGCGTGCCATCTGCGCCAAGCCGGCGCGGCCTTCCTGGATCACAAGCGCCCATTCCTGGTCGCGCGACTGCGTCCTCTGACTGGTCTCGAGCGCGCTCAGCATCGCGGTGAACACGACCAGGGCGAGCGCCGAGGCCACGAGCAGCTCGATCAACGTGAAGCCCTCCTGCGAGCGCAAGCTGCCGGTCCTCCTAAGGATTGTGCGAAAAGCTACAAGCATGGGCGCATACCGATCACCGTTGGTGTCGGCATCGCCGCCTATGCGCTTTAGGGACCTACTGGTTCAGGGACAGGACTTCGAGCAGCTTGTTCCACTGGTCCTGGCCGTGCACGAATTCGAGTTCTTCAAAGTGCGTGTTGAGCTGCTGGTCGCGGGCGGCCAGGCTCCTGTCCGAGCCCTGCAGGAAGGGGGCGAGCAGCTTGTGCGGGATCTGGCTGATTTCGATCGCTTCGACGTGCTTGGCGTAGGCGGTTACGTCGACGGGAACGGCGGTGTAGCCGCCGGCGGCCCAGGTGCGCACGTCCGCACACAGGGGAGGTACGGCCAGCGAGGTCATCGCGCTCAGAGCTTTGGTCAGCCGCCGCGCCGCGCGCGTCGTCGCCGGGTTGCTCCATGTCAGGTGGCCGACGGTTTTGACGAAGCTCGTGACGGCCCCTGCGTTGGCGTGGTAGCCGGTCGCCCACAGTGCGCCCGCGACCTCGAGGCTGAGCTTCTGCTCCTCTTCGCTCTGGGGCGAGCCGGCGCCGACGTGCGGGCATTCGGAGGCGAACTTGGCATCGAGTTTGCCGATGGCTGCTTCCACTCGCGACCAGCCGCTGACGGTCGTGTGCAGGACGGCGTAGTCAGCAACCAGGTAGGTGTGGGTTGAGGCGACGTCGCGCGAGCTTGCGGCGGCTGTTGCGGTCGGTGCCAGCCCGAGCGCCAAGACCGCCAGTGCGATGCTTGTCAAGCGTCCCCTCATCCCTGCTCGAGGGTATCGTACAGCGGAACGCCGAGTGCCCGGGAGACTGGTGTAACGGTAACATGGGGGTCTCCAAAACCCTTGCTCGAGGTTCGATTCCTCGGTCTCCCGCTTCGTCAAACATGGCGAAATGCCTCATCGGCCCTCCTTAATGTACGATGTGGACTCATGGCTGCTAAGGTGGTCACATGCGTGAGATCGGTGTGCGCGAGTTGAAGACGACGTTGAGCCAGACCCTGCGGTCGGTCGGTCGCGGTCAGCGGGTGCGCGTGACTGTCCGCGGGCGGGCGGTGGCTGACATCGTTCCGGCCGGTGCGCCGGCGCAGGAGGATCGCCTTGGTAGGCTGGTTGCCGAGGGCAGGCTCCTCGCGCCGTCGCGCGCGCGACCCAAGCGGGCGCCACGGCTCGTCGCGGCGCCTCGCGGCGCCTCGACGCTGGTGCTTGCCGAGCGGGACGCCGAGCGCTGAACCTCTATCTCGACGCGAGCGCGCTGGTCAAGCGCTATGTCGCCGAGGCCGGCAGCGAGGTTGTCCGCGACGCGATGGATCGGGCTGACGGGTGGTTTATGTGCCGTGCCGGGTATGTGGAGACGGTCCGCGCCGTCGGGCTGAGCGCCGGTCGGGCGGCCGCGCGGGCTGTTCGGGAGGAGTGGCCTGCGTTCGGGGTGATCGAGGTCGATCAGCGGCTGGTTGAGGACGCGGCGGAGCTTGCTGTCGATCGTGAACTGCGGAGCCTGGACGCGCTTCATCTTGCCGCTGGGTTGATGCTTCCTCGGGACGAGCTTCTGTTCGCCACTTGGGATCGGCGTCTGCACGCGGCGGCACGTGCCGAGGCGCTAAAACCTCTACCGGAGAAGCTCGAATAACACCGGCGTGCGGGCCGTCGATACTCGCCGCTGCCAGCGTCGCTGACGTGGAAGTTCGCGACGAAAATTGCAACTAAATTGCAACCAGCGCCGGCCCAAACCTCGAATCTACGGGCCAAACGACCTGCTACCCTCGGTCTCCAAAACCCTTGCTCGAGGTTCGATTCCTCGGTCTCCCGCTCAGGCCAAGCAGCCCAAAGTCCCGCCAGGATCAGCGACAACGCGGGTCTACGCGCGTGTCAGATATACGACGCGGTCCTCCAGTTGTTGGCCGGCGATGGCGTGGATGGCCTTGACCAGTGGTGGTATGCCCGCCGGGCGACGGGAAAAGCGTGAGGACAGCGCGATTAACACGCCGGCGTGGTGGTGGCCGGCAGCGAGACTCTCGTTGCAGATGCGCGCGAAGTCCGCGACGTTCTCGGTGAGTACGGCGCGATCGTGCGCGGCTGCCGCGGCGAGCACGTCGAGATCGGATCTTCCCACCAGGTCGAGTTCGCGCACGGTGACGGCGTCGATCCCAACATCGCGCAGCGCGTCGGCCAGTGCCGGCGGGTACATCTCGTCGAGCAGCAGCTTCAATACTTTTCGGCGGCCGCCGTCTCGCGTCGGTGCAGCTCGATTCGCGCCGTGACCTCCTGCGGATAGGCGGCGCGGTAGCGCTGCACAGCGTCGATCTGGGCGAGCGTCAGTGAGGACTCGCCGACGAGTGTAGTCGCTGACTTGGGTTCGTCGTCCAGGTCATCGAGCCACATGGCGATCTCCCAGACATCGGGTCCGCCGAGCAGTCCGGCGCGCCGCCCCGTCGGCCCTTCGCGGAAGGTGACGAGCGGGTGTTCCTCGCGGCGCGCCCCCTCCTCGGCGTAGCGGCGCAGGCGATCGGACAGGCTCTCCCCGGCGGCGCGCGCCCGTAGTCGCAGTCGCTCGGCCAACTCCTCGTCCAGTCGCACCGACACGTTCACGGATGACATGTATTCAGCGTAGCACGGTGTATACGGATGACGCTCTCGCGTCCCGGCTGTCACCGCCGGGTCTGCGCACAATGGGCTTTCGTTACCGTATGCTCGCAAGTCGCGCATGGCATCGCTACCCGCCGAGGGCTATCAGCTGAAGGGCATCTCGCCCAAGGCCTACGAGCACCCCGCCGATCGAGCAGCGACCGCCGCGCTGAAGGCGATCCCCTATCTGGACACTGTCGTGCGCAAGCTGATCGAGCTCGGCTACGAGCGGGCGCTACGCCAGGCCTACCTCGGCTCCTCGGTGCGCTTGGGCGACGATCAGCTCGCCGACGTTTGGCTGGCGCACATGCGCGCCTATGCGACGCTCGACGTCGAGCCCGTCCCCGACCTGTACTTGACGCAGGTGCCGATCGCCAATGCTCTGACGATCGGTGCTGGGCGGCCGATCGTTGTTGTGCAGTCGGGCCTCGTGCAGCTACTTGACGTCGAGCAGATGCGCGCCGTCTTCGCCCACGAGGCGGGCCATGTGCTCTCCGACCATGTGCTCTACCGCACGGCTCTTGTGATCCTGCTGCGGCTCAGCTCGGTGCCCGGCATACCGCTGCCGCTGTTGCCGGTGCGGGCCGCGCTGATGGAGTGGTTCCGGGCCGCCGAGCTCAGTTGCGACCGGGCGGCGGCGCTAGTCACGCGCGATCCGCTAACGGTCTGCCGCACGCTTATGATCGTCGCCGCCGGCGCCGAGGCCGAGCGTTTGGATCTCGACGTGTTCATGCGCCAGGGTATCGACTATCGCGAGAAGGGCTCGGGCCTGGAACGTTTGTCGCGACTGCTGCTCGACCTGGGCATCACCCACCCAATGCCGGTCAGGCGCGTGCACGAGCTGATGGAGTGGGTCAAGGCTGGCGACTACGACCGCATCGTCGGCGGGGAGTACCAAACCCGCGACGAGCCGGTGCGTCCGCGCGAGGAGGCAAGCGACGCGGTCGCCCACTATTCCGAGCGCTTCCGCGAAATGTTCCGCGAGGCGGGAGAGTCGGTTTGCGACGCGGGAGAGTCGCTTGAGGACGCCGGTCGCCAGCTAAGCGACTGGCTGCGCGGCGAGCGCGGGGATTAGCGGCGCCGCGGACGCTGCTTCGCTGCCGAGACCGGCCGCGGGCCGGTGCACCGCGTCCTCGCCGCGCAGGCGCATGTAGGGCCAGAGCACGTGGCAGTAGGCGATCAGCGCGCGTCGATCGCGCTCTGTGCAGCCGACGATCGACGCTCCGATGCGCCAGTCGTGCTCGTGGGCCAGGCAGGAGCGTACATCGACCTGAAGACGCGTGGCCGTAGCCTCGCCCGAGATGCTCGGCAGCTGCACGGTCAAGCTTGCGCGAGTGCCGGGAGCGAGTGGCCGCGAGAGCTCGAAGCCGACGCCGCTCGGAGTGATGTCACGCATGCGTCCCAGCATGGAGTCATCACCGTTCGCGGTGTCCTCGTCGGCGACGATCACCGCCGAGGCCGCGAGGGGGGTGCGGTACTCGCCGCGCAACTGCCTGTGTTTGGCGACATGCGCAAGGGTGCGCAGCACCCTCCCCAGCTCGATCAGGCCAAGCAGCGGCACGAACCATGAAGCGAAGCCATGTATCGCCGGAAGCGCGCCATCCAATCCAAAATCCTGTGCCACTCTCAGCACCAGCCCTACGGAAAGCAACAGGGCGATGGCTATCAACAGACGGAACTGGCGCAGGGCTTCCCAGCCGCCGCGGTCCACGCCCTCCTTCGGCGTCACCTTAAAGGCCGTCCGCCCGGGTCTGAGCACGCAGCGCAGCGCCCGCGTGAAGATCTCCGCCGTGCACAGTTCGTAGTGGATCGCCTCGCCGCTACTCTGCTCGCCTCGACACAGCGCAGAGCCGGCCATCACCATCAGCAGCGTCGCCGGCGCCCACAGCGCGATCAGCGCGAGCGGGGAGACCTGCATCGGCAGCGCCCCGCTCCACAGCACCGCTGCCAGCACGCCGAGCAGCAGCAGGCGAACGGGCCCGGCCAGGTAGCCGGTCAGGCTCGCCAGGTAGCTGAGACGTTGGGCGGGGGTCAATCCGCGCGCTCGCAGGGGACTCTCCGGTGTGCTGAACACGGCCAGGTTGCCGCGCGCCCAGCGATCGCGCTGCAGCAGGTAGGAGGCGAGATTGTGGGGTGCAAGCCCTTGGGCGATCACTCGCTCGTCGTAGTGGGTGCGCCAGCCGTGCTTGTGCAGCTTAATCGTCGTGTGAAAGTCCTCGGCGATCGTCTCGGTCGCCACGCCACCGACCGACAGCAGCGCCTCGCGCCGGATCAGCGCCCCTGAGCCGCACCAGAAGCTGCTGTTGTGGCGGTCCTTGCCAGCGCAGATGGCAGAGAAGAACACCGACTGCTCGTGGCGCCCGAGCGCATAGTGTTGGATCGAGTCGTGGTTTGAAAAGTCGTGGGGCGTCTGCACGAGCGCCACTTGCGGATCGTCGAGGTAGCCGACGAGCGTCTCGAGCGCGTCGGGCATGGGCACGTGGTCGGCGTCAAGTACGAGCACCAGGTCGCCTTGCGTGCGCGGCAGCGCGTGGTTGAGGTTGCCGGCCTTAGCGTGCCGTTTGTCGGGCCGCGTCATGTAGCGCGCCCCCCAGGTGGCGGCGAGCTCGGCGATCTCGGGGCGGGCGCCGTCGTCGAGCAGCCAGGTGGTGTGCGGATAGCTCAGCAGCGCGCAGCCGGAGAGGGTCGCCTCGAGCACCGCAACAGGCTCGTCGTAGGTGCAGACGTAGACATCCACGCTATGTCCCTGCTGCGGTATGGGCCGCGCACGGGCTCGGACGTCCCAGGTCAGCCAGCTAAGGGTGGACAGGTTCCAGACGCCGTAGGCCTCGGCGGCAAGCAGGCACCCCCACAGCAGTGGGTTCGTGTGCTGTCCGCTCCAGCCGACCCGCCACAGCAGGTAGGCGACGGACCAACCCAGCGCCAGCAGGGCTAGGGCCCGCAACAGCAGCTGGTGGCGCCCCCACCAGCCCCCCCAACGTGTCGCAGGCATAGGCATATCGGCGATTTGCATGCCCGTCTATCGGCAAGCGCAATTGGCTGGTTGAGCGTTGAAGCGCGCTGTGGCGCAGACGTGCCAGTCTTTCGAG
>DATAQR010000132.1:0-2986 GCA_036264565.1 Solirubrobacteraceae bacterium
CAAGTGCCGCTCGTGCCCACCGTCCCCGAAGGACCCGACGTAGCGGTCACCGACGTGCACGTAACGCTCGGCGGGCGGCTGACCTACTACGAACGTGTGCACGGCCGGCGTGTCCCCTACCGGCCGCAGGGGATCCTGCTGCCCAAGCGCTGCCCGCGCGGGGGCTTTCGCTTCAGCGCGACGTTCACGTTCCTGGACGGCACGCAGGCGCAAGCCCAAACGACTGTGCGCTGCCCGCGACGCTGAAGCTCACGACGTCTCTCCACCGCGGGGCTCGTACCCCGCGCACGTCAACACCGGCAGCCGTGGGTAGCGCGGATAAGCTGAGTCGGTTCGCGAGCGCTCGCACAGCCAGAACATGGAGCCGCGCGTGTTGGGGACGAGCCGACGGTGAGCGCACGTTTGGCACAGACCGGCATCCGGATCAGGCCGTCGAGACGTTGGCGAGCCTTGGAGTGACACGCCAAGAGCGTAGTTGCAATAATCGTTGACTAAGCAACTATGACCACCTTCTACCGACTCCTGGGATTCCTGCGGCCTTACAAGCGCGGCTTGGCGATCTCCTGGGTGCTGGCCAGCGCGGCGATGGTGATGACGGTGCTGCTACCCGGCCTCACCGGCGCCGCCGTGGAAGCGATCAACAAAGGCGCCAGCCACGCCGCGCATCACCAGACCGCGCTCAGGGACGAAGACCGCGAAACGCTGCTGCTGATCGCCGCCGCGATCCTCGCCGCCGCACTCGTGCGCTGGGGACTCACCTACTGGCGGCGGATGATCGCGGGACGCGTCTCGCTTGGCATCGAGTACGACCTGCGCGACCGCCTCTACCGCCACATGCAGCGCTTGGAGCTCGGCTTCTTCGACCGCCAACAGACGGGACAGCTGATGTCGCGCGCCACCGTCGATCTCGCCGCCGTGCGCTTCTTCCTCGGGTACGGGCTCGTCTTCATCCTGCAGTTCGCGCTGACGATCCTGCTGGCGGGCGTGGCGATGATGATCATCAACCCTTCGCTCGGTCTGATCGCTCTGGCGCCGGTGCCGTTCGTGGTGGTGATCTCCTACCGCTACGGGCGTAAGGCGCGCCCCGCGATCCAAGAGGTTCAACAACGGATCGGCGAACTGACCGCCAACGCCGAGGAGAACATCTCCGGTGTGCGCGTGGTCAAGTCCTTCGCGCGCGAGCCCAGGCAGCTGGCCCGCTTCAGCCAGAGCACGACACGCGTGTTCGAGCAGTCGATGGTCGCCACCCGCCAGGAGGCGCGCTACAACCCGATCATCGGCTTCCTGCCGCAGCTCGGCCTGACCGCGGTGCTGCTGATCGGCGGCGAGCGCGTGATCCACGCAAGCCTCACGCTCGGGCAGTTCAGCGCCTTCTACTTCTACCTGAACATGCTGGTGGGCCCGATGCGCTCACTGGGCATGACGCTCAACCTGGCCCAGCGCGCCACGGCTTCTGGCGCGCGCATCTTCCAGCTGCTCGATCGCGACCCGCGCATGACCGAGGCGCCGGGCGCGCCCGACCTCCCGGCTGGGAGCGGGCATGTGCAGCTGCTGGCAGCGACGCTTCGCTATGACAGCGACCAGGAGCTGGTGGCGCCGACGCTCGCCGCCGACGGCCAGACCGAGATCGCGGCTACAGCGACAACGTCTGCGGGGACGATGACGGCTGCTCACGCGGTGACGGCTGCTCAGGTAGCAGCAACCAACGGTCATGTCGGCAAGGGCAGTGTCGATCACGCACAGACGCGAGCGGTCCTGAGCGACGTCGACCTCGACGTGCCCGCCGGCCACACCGTTGCCCTGGTCGGCGCCACCGGGTCGGGCAAGACTAGCCTCGTCTCGCTGATCTCGCGGCTGTATGACGTGAGTTCCGGCAAGGTGCTGCTCGACGGCGCCGACGTGCGCGACGTCAGCCTGCGCTCGCTGCGCCAAGCGATAGCCGTGGTTAGCGACGACCCGTTCCTGTTCTCAGCGACGGTGGCGGAGAACATAGCCTACGCTCGTCCGCAGGCAAGTCGCGAGGAGATCGAAACTGCCGCCGTTCGCGCGCAGGCGCATGAGTTCGTGGAGCGATTGCCGCAGGGATACGACACGCGCGTGGGCGAGCGCGGGTTGACGCTCTCCGGCGGTCAGCGCCAGCGCCTGGCGATCGCCCGCGCGCTGCTGGCCAACCCGCGGGTGTTGATTCTCGACGACGCCACCTCCTCGGTGGACGCCTCCACCGAGCAGTCGATCAAGCTGGCGTTGGCCGAGGCGATGGCGGGCCGCACGACGTTCGTGATCGCCCACCGCCTCTCCACGATCGCGCTGGCCGATGAGATCGCCGTGATCGACCACGGCAAAGTCGTCGCCTACGGCAGCCACCACGAACTGCTCACCCTCTCCCCGCTCTACCGCGAAATAGTGGAGAAGGGCCTGCCCGAGAGCGTGTTCATGACCAAGGACACCTGCGAGCGCGAGGTCAGCAGCCTGTGAGCGCGCTCCCGTTCCCACTAGATCACCCTTCACCTCCGATCTGGGGGGTGATCCTATGAGCGCCCACGGAGGCAGAGGGTTCGTGGGCGGGCGCGGCCCGATGGGGTCGCAGTGGACGGGCGAGCGCGCGGCGAAAGGCACGCGCGGGCGCAACCTGCGCGGGTTGATCGCGCTAATAGGTCCCTATCGTGTACGCGCTGCCGTGACCGTGGTGGCGCTGCTGCTCGGCACGCTCGCCGCGCTGGCGCCGCCGCTGCTTGCCAAGCAGGCAATCGACCAGGGGATCAACAAGCACGACAGCGCGCGGCTGGTGCTGGTGGTGGTGCTGTTCGTCGCCGCCGCGCTGCTGGTATGGCTGACGACCTACGTTCAGACTTATCTCGTGGGGTGGGTCGGCCAGAAGGCACTGGCCGACTTGAGGGTGCGCATCTTCACCCACCTGCAGAGCCTGCCGATCGGCTTCTATGAGAGCCGCCCGGCGGGAGTGCTGATCTCGCGCATCACCAACGAC
>DATAQR010000165.1:0-11181 GCA_036264565.1 Solirubrobacteraceae bacterium
CGATCGCCTTGGGCAGACCGGTCGTGCCCGAGGAGTAGAGCACCCACAGGGGATGGTCGAAGGGCACCTGCTCGAATGCAAGTTCGGCTGCGACGCCGCCGGGTGAGCCCAGGGCGAGCAGGTCGCTCCAGCTCAGAGCCCCGAACGACGATCTACCCTCTATCCCGGGCACGCCTGGAGACCGCCGATCGCTCGCCTGGCCCGCCTGGTCGCTGAGAAGGCCGTCCGGCGCCGCCGACTCGTCCAGATAGCCCAGCAGCACGGCGTGCTCGACGCTCGGCAGCCCGCCGAGGATGCTCTTCAGCGCGTCGGTGCGGTCGAAGTCCTTGCCGCCGTGCCGATAGCCGTCGACGACGAGCAGGACCTTCGGCTCGATCTGGGCGAAACGGTCGATCACGCTGCTCGCGCCGAACTCAGGCGCCGCACAAGACCAGATCGCGCCGATGCTGGCTGTGGCCAGAAAGGCGACGAGCGTCTCGGGGATGTTCGGCATGTAGGCCGCAACACGGTCTCCGCGCTGGACGCCAAGCGCTCGCAGCCCGGCGGCCGCGGCGGCGACCTGCTCCGTCAGTTCGCCCCAGCTCAGCTCCCCGAGCGCTCGCAGCTCGGAGGCGTGCAGAACCGCGGTGCGGTTTGCGCGCGCGTCGCGCTCGTCGTCGCCGATCCTCGATCGATACCCCATTCGGGGCACACAGCCGGATCGCCACCGATCGGAGGTCGATGGGACCTCCGATCGGCCAGCCAGCAAGCCGGGCGCGTCGAGCTTGCGCCGCAGCAGATTCTCCGCGTAGTTGAGCCTGGTGCCCTCGAACCAGTTGGCGCCCGGCATCTCCGCGCGGGCAAGCACTCGCTCATACGGCGCTGAGGCGCACACGCCGCAGTACTCCCAGACGTCGCCCCAGAACTCCTCCAGCTCGTCAATCGACCATTGCCACAGGGCGTCGTAGTCGGCGAACTCGCGCGCGTGGCGAGCGCCCGCCCAGCCCATGAAGTGCGTCATCCGCGCCGTCGCCATCTGCTCGGCGGACGGCTTCCACAGCGGGTCCTGCTCGTCGGTGTCGGCCATACCTACCCCTTGTTCTCTTGCGTGGCGCGCTTGCAAGTGTCCCACGTTGGCGCCCGCCGCCTTATGCTCCCGGCCCGTGACCAACGAGGATCTGCGCCGACGATTCCCAGTCTTTGAGCGGCTCGCCTACCTGAACGCCGGCACCGACGGCCCGCTCGCCGCCGAGGCTGCGCAGGCAGGCGCCGATGAGCTGCTTGGCGAGGCGACGCGTGGCCGTACGCGCGATCACTTCCAGCGCCGCACGGAGCTGGGGACAGCGCTGCGCGAGTCCTACGCACGCGCGTTGCGCTGCGATCCGGCTGACGTCGCCTTGACCACCTGCACCAGCGAGGGCCTGGGGATCGTGATCGACGGCCTGGAGCTTCGCCCCGGCGATGAGATCCTCACCAGCGACGAGGAGCACCCGGGCTTGCTCGGAGCATTGGCGGCCGCGCGCGATCTATACGGGGTGAGCGTGCGGATGGCGCCGCTCGATCGAATCGACGAGGCGGTCGGTGCTCAGACGCGCTTGGTGGCCTGCTGTCACGTCGGTTGGATGAGCGGCCTGCTGGCGCCGGTTGGCCTGGAGGACGTGGCGAAGGCGGGCGTAACGGTCCTGCTCGACGGCGCTCAAGGGGTAGGCGCGGTGGATGTGGATGTGCACGCTCTGGGCTGTGACGCATACGCCGGCGCGGGCCAGAAGTGGCTATGCGGACCCGATGGCACGGGCATGCTTTACGTGACCCCGGCTTTGGGTGAGCGCCTTGCCTCGCGCCGGCGCGGTTACGGCAACCTGGCCGACCCCGAACTGGGCATCGACGCTCACCTTCACGAGGACGCCCGCCGTTTCGACACACCCGCGCTCTCCGCCGAGGCGCTGGCCAGCGCGCTTGCGGCGATAGGAGTCTTCGAGCGCTTTGGCTGGGAGCGCGTGTATGAGCGCTCGAGCTCGCTTGCCTGTGTGCTGGTCGATCGTTTGCGCGAGCATGGCCGCGAGCTGGCGCCGCGCGATTGGCATACGACGCTTGTCTCCTTCACCAGTGCCGATCCTGAGGCCGAGCGCGATGCGCTTGCGGCGGCGGGCGTCGTCCTGCGAAATATCCCCGGCCGCCCCTGGCTGCGAGCGTCGGTGGGCGCCTGGAACGACGAGAGCGACCTCGATCGACTGCTGGCTGGCTTGGCGCGATGAACCAGGCAGCCACTCCTTCGGCGGCGGCTGATTCCGTCACGGCCGCGCGACCGCCGCTGTCCGTCGGCGCGCGTGACGCCGCGTGGCTGCGCGCACACGGCTTGGCGCTCATCGGCGCGTTCGCCGCGGCTGTTGTAAGCGTCCTTGTCGCGGCGCTCGTGCTGAACGTCGGCGAAGGGCATCTGTCGCTGCCTTGGAACTACGCCAGCGAGGGCGACACCAAGTTCTATCTGCTGCTGATCAAGGGCATCCTTACCCACGGCTCCTATCAGGTGAACCCGTCGCTGGGCGCTCCCTTCGGACTGCAGCTGTACGACTTCCCCCAGGGTGGCGACAACCTCAGCCTGCTGATCGTGCGCGCGCTCGGCCTGTTCTCGCAGAACCCGGCGTGGGTGCTCAACGTCTTCTTTCTGCTGACGTTCGCGCTGGTCGCCGTGACCGCATTCGCGGCTATGCGCCTACTCGGCGTCTCGATCGGCGCGGCGATCGTCGGCGCCTGCATCTTCGCGCTGCTCCCCTACCACTTCTACCGCGGCGAGTCCCAGGTGCTGCTGTCGGCCTACTACGGGGTGCCGCTGGGCGCGCTCTTGTTCATGCGCCTGTGGGTGGCGCCGGGCCTGTTCGCGCGCGGCTCGCGCAGATGGTTGTCGCCGACGACGCTGCTGACGGTCGCCTGCTGCCTGGTCGTCGGCTCGACCGGCCTCTACTACGCGGTGTTCGCGATCCTGCTGCTGTTCGCCGGCAGCGCGCTGGCGCTGTTGGTCGGGCGAGGCCGTACCTCGTTCTTCTCCGGCGTGATCGCGGCAGCGCTGATCGCGCTGACACTGGCGGCGAACATCTCGCCGACGCTCTCCTACCGCGCTCAGCACGGCGCCGACATCGCGATCAAGCGCACGACGATCGAAGCCGACCAGTTCGGCCTGCGCCTCAGCGACCTGCTGCTGCCCGTCGAGGCGCACCGGTTCGGCCCCTTCACGAACGTCAACCAGCGCTATATCGAAGCGACCTCGACCGGCTACTGCGAGGCCTGTTACGAGAACCTCGGCGCCGTCGGCAGCATCGGCTTTTTGTGGCTGGGGCTGGTGGCGCTCGTCGCGATTGCCGGCATCGTCGGCGCCGGCGGTCTGGCGGGGGCGCTGGGGCGGCGGATCGGCACGCGCTCGATCTATCGGCCGGCGGCGCTGGGCGTGTCGTTGTCGTTCGTGTTGGCGACGATCGGCGGCCTCTCCAGCCTGATCGCCTTCTTCCTCACGCGTGATATCCGCGGCTGGAACCGGATCTCGCTGTTCGTCGCCTTCTTCTCGCTATTGGCGGCGATGCTCGGCCTCGACGCGGGTTTGCGCAGGTTGACCGCGCATGTCTCCTCGCGGGTCGCCGCGATCGGCGCGGGCGCGGCCGTGTGCGCTGTGGTGATGGCGCTGGGGATCGTCGATGAGACATCGAGCTTCTTCGTGCCCAAGTACGCAAAGGACGCCAAGCAGTGGGTCAGCGACGCGAGTTTCGTGCGCGAGATCGAAGCGCGTATGCCCGCCGGCGCGGCGATCTTCCAGCTGCCCTACGTCCCCTTCCCGGAGGGCTACGGCGCGACCGGGACGAGCGTCTCGGCTCCCAATCCCAACTTCGGCACCACCTACGAACTCGCGCGCGGCCCGATTCACTCCTCCGCCCGGCTGCGCTGGAGCTACGGCGCGATGAAGGGCCGGCCGGCCGACTGGCAGGCGCCGCTAGCCACGCAGCCGCTGTACCTGTCGTTGGTATCGGCGGCCGCTAACGGGTTCGACGGTTTGTGGGTGGACCCGCACGGCTACAGCGCAGCCGCACGCCCGCGGCTGGTGCCGATACTCGAGCGGGTGCTCGGCGTCTATCCCTTGTTCAGCCCGGCCCACGACCTGATGTTCTTCGACCTGCGCCCGTTCGCGGCGCGCCTTGCGAGTCTGCATCCCGCGCCCCAGCTGGCCGGCCTACGCGCGAGCACGCTCTACCCGCTGCGCACGGCCTGCGGCACCGAAGGGATCGAACTGTCAAATCCCTCACTCCTCGCTCGCGAAGCGACGCTGCAGATGCGCATCTACATGCACGCTTCGCACCCGCTGACGCTGCTGGTCCACTACCCGGGCGCAGTGAACGAACAGCGTTCGCTGACAACAACCCCCGTGCAGATCCGCCGGACCGTGAGTGTCCCGCCTGGCGCCAGCACGATCGGTTTCTCGCTGGTCGGGCCGCCGGCGCCGCTACAACCGCGCGTCTCCGGCCCGGTGGTCGAACAGCCGACGCTGACCGAGCCCGCGCTCACCCCGTTCCTGGCGCCGCCACCGGGACAACCCGGCCAGACCGCGGCACGAATTCAGGCCGGCTTCATCCCACCCCCTTGCCTACAGTCCGTCGAAGCCGTCGCTCCTAGCTCGTCTGGCTGATAACGCGATGTCATCACAACTGCAGAGGAGCCCACTCGCGCCCGCGCGCTCGCGGCGGATCGCGCGGCGTCAGGCGCTCTCGCCGGCGCACCTGGCGCTGGTGGCGATCCTCGCCCTCTCCGCCGTCCTAAACACGGTCAAGCTCAGCCAGAACGCGTGGGCCAACACGTTCTATTCGGCCGGCGTCAAGTCGATGCTCGGCTCGCTACACAACTTCCTGTTCGCCTCGTTTGACCGCGGCGGCCTGGTCACGATCGACAAGCCACCGCTGGGGGTATGGGTGCAGGTGCTAAACGCAAAGCTGTTCGGCTTCCAGCCGCTCAGCCTGCTGCTGCCGGAGGCGATCATCGGCACGCTGACGGTGCTGGCGCTGTATCTGATCCTGGCGCGCCGGCTCGGGGGGCTGGCGGCGCTTGCAGCCGCGTTGACGCTAGCCGTCTTCCCAGTCTTTGTCGCCGTCTCGCGCGCCAACGGGGTCGACCCGCTGCTGGTGCTGTTGATGGTGCTGGCCTGCGGCGCTGCGCTGCGCTCGATCGAGGGTGGGCGCGTAGCGTGGCTGCTGGTCGCGGGCGCGCTGATCGGGCTCGCGTTTAACACCAAGACGCTTGCCGCCTACCTGGCGGTACCGTCGATCGCGCTGGGCTATCTCGTGTGCGCACTAGGCGGCTTGCGCCGGCGCGTAGTCGCGGTCGTGGCTGCGGGCGTGGTGACGGGCCTCGTGTCGTTCTCGTGGATAGCGCTGGTCGAACTCACGCCGGCCTCGCAGCGACCGTTCGTGGGCAGCTCGACCAACAACACCGAGATCGGGCTGACGTTTGAATACAACGGCTTCGGCCGCGTCGAAGGCGAGGTCGGGGGCCCGGGCAACGTGTCGATCCGGCCGGGAGGGACGGTTGCCGCCGCGCCACGCCATGCGGCCGTGCGATCGTCCACGCGCACAGGTGCGCGTACGCCGCGGGCAAAGCCGCCGGTAAGCACGACCGGCTCGAAGCTGCGGCCCAACGGGCGCTACGTCAACCCGATCGCCTTCGGTGGCAAAGTCGGCCCGCTGCGCCTGTTCGAGTCACAGCTAAACGGTCAGGGCGCGTGGCTGTTGCCGTTTGCGATCTTCGGCCTGTTGGCGCTCGCGCTGCAGACGCTCGGTCGTGGGCTGGACGATCGGCGATCCCACCGCGTGCCCCGAATGGGGTATCGATCGTCGATCGGTCGCCGCGACCCACGGTTGGCGACGCTGATCGTGCTCGGCGGCTGGTTTGCGGTCGAGCTGGTCGTGCTCAGCTACTCCAAAGGCATCGTCCATCCGTACTACATCTCCGCCCTGGCTCCGGGCGCGGCGGCGATGGTCGGCGCCGGCGTCTCGGCGTTCGTGGACTTTGCGCGCGGGCGCGATCCGCGTCTGCTGCTGCTTGTGTTGGCGGTGGTCGGGACGGTGGCCGCCCAGATCGTGATCCTCGAACAGCAGGACTACTTGCAGTGGTTCATCCCGTTCCTGATCGTCGGCGCGGTCGTCGGCCTGCTCGCAGTCGCAGTGCGGCGGCTGGCACTGCCGGCGGTGACGTTCCTGCTGGCGGTGCTGCTGGTGGCGCCAACCGCGTATGCCACGACGACGTGGCTGGCCCCGGGCGAGGGCACGTTCCCGGCCGCGGGGCCACACGAAGCGACCGGCTTCGGGCTGTACGGCATCGACGAAAGGGGGATGCGTGAAAACCGCAAACTAGTTGCGTACGTGGACAGTCACCGGGGTGGGCGGGACCGAAACGGCTGGAGCGTGCTCACCGACGCCTCCCCCACCGCCGCGCCGCTGATCCTGCTCGGCTCCCCCGCCGGTGCCCTGGGCGGCTACGGCGGCAGCGACCCGGTGCTCGACGGGCGCAGCCTCGCGCGCCTGATCGCACGTGGGCGGGCCCGCTATGTGGTGCTCGGCGGCGCCTACGCCGATCGCGGCGGCAACGCGGCGACCGCGGCGGTCCTGCGCGACTGTCCGCAGGTTCCCCATGACGCCTGGCACGGCCCGGCGCCGGGGCCGCGGGTGCTGGTGTTGTTCGACTGCCTGGGGCGTGAGCACGCGCTGGAAGCGCATCCGCGCGGCTGAGTCACGCCTCAGGCCGCGCGAGCCGCTTGGGCTTCCTGGAGCTGGTTAGTAAGCAGGCGTCGCTCGAACAGGATGCCCTCACGTAGGCCCGCGCCGGTCACCTCCAGCGCCTCGAACTCCCCCTGGCGCATCACCTGTTGGATCGCCAGCGCGCCGGCTAGAACGATGTCGGCGCGCGCCGGTTTGATACCCGGGACGGTGCTGCGCTCGGCGGCGGGAAGCACGGCGAGGCGCTCAATCAGCTCGTCGAGGGCAGCGTCGGTAAGCACGAAACCCTGCACCTCATCGGCCGGCAGGCCCGCCGCCCGCTCGGCGGCATTGGCCAGGTTGCGGACAGTGCCACCCAGGCCGACCAGACGCTCGCCACTGCCGGCAAGCCACGGCGCGCCGCGCTCGAGCTTGCGCGCGACATGCGCCTGCAGCGCCTTGCACTGTCCGCGCTTGGCGGGGTGGGCGGGTCCTTCATTTGAGAGGAAACGCTCTGTCATCCTGACGGCGCCCAGCCGCCACGAACCCGACTCGCGCGCGATCCGGCTGGCGACGCGCACCAGCTGCAGCGAGCCGCCGCCGAGGTCGAGCACGCAGCCGTCGCTGAGCGTGGTGGAGTGCACCGCGGCCAGGTAGCCGTAGCGGGCCTCCTGCTCGCGGCTGAGCACGCGCACGTCAAAACCGGTGCGCTCGCGCACGAGGTCGAGAAACTCCGCTCCGTTCTCGGCGTCGCGGATCGCGCTGGTAGCCACGGCGTCGATCTCGCCCGCGCCGAGACCAGCCTGCTCGCAGGTGGCGGCGAACTCGGCGAGAGTCAGCAGCCCGCGCTGCATCCCCGCGTCGCCGAGCCGGCCGCTGGCCAGCAGCCCCTCGCCGATGCGCACGGCGCTTGAGAGCTCGTGCGCGCGCTCCCAGCTGCCTGCGTGCATGCCGAAGAGGACCATGCGGAATGAGTTGGACCCAAGGTCTATGACCGCGACGCGCTCTCCCGCCATCGACTCCACGACTAGAAGCGTAGTGACCGGGTCGGAGGGATCGGCCGGCAGGGGGTTGCGGAATGACCCTGGGCGACTACGGGTACACAGTGGGATAGCGCTCGGCCCATCACCCGACTCGACACCGGCGCCGCAGCCGCTACGGGCTCCGAACCCGCTCCAAAGGAGCGGGTTCGTCCTGCTGCCATGCCCACCTCCAAGAAAGGCCAAGACCATGAGTTCTCAAGAGAACAAGCAGACAGCGCAGGCCGCCTACGCCGCCTTCAGCAACGGCGATGCCGAGGGCGCAATGAAAAACATCGACGACTCGATCGTCTGGACCGTGCGCGGCAACCACGCGCTGACCGGCCAGCACAAAGGCAAGCAGGCGGTGGGCGAGCTGTGGGGACAGTTCCTAGGCAAGGGCTTGCGCACCGCGCCGCACGACTTCATCGCCGACGGCGACAAGGTGATCGTGCTCACCACCGTCGCCCTCAACGGCCAGTCGGTGGAGAGCGCCGACGTCCTGACCTATGACGCTGCTGGCAAGCTTGTGGCGTTCGACACTCTGGGCGACCCGTCGATGGCGAACGAGGTGTTCGCGCGATAAGCCGGCGTCCCGTCCCACAGCGTCCTATATGTTCAACTGGCTGAGGGCGCGGTGGGAGGTATGACATCTCTCACCGGCCGCTCAGCTTTCCCTAAGCAAATCCAACCAACCTCATCGCGATGCCAGGACCGAAGAGAAAGCGATCAGCCGCGCGCTGGGTGGCCGGCGTGCTGCTCGTGGCCGGGCTGGTCGGCGGAACGGTGGCGCTGGCCGACCCGGATGGATCCGAGCACGCCCGCATCGCGCTCGCGCATGCTGGCGCTAGTAGCGCGTGTGGCCCCGCGACCGCCGCGACGATCGGAGCAGTCGACGCGGCCGTCGCGCACAAGATCTACAGGGGCGAGCTGACCGGCCACGAGGTCGGCGAAGACGTCGCCCACGTCGCCAGCTCGACCGAACTGGCGAGCGCTGTCGCTAGTGGCAGTCGCGCCGCCGCCTATGCGGTCGTGCACCAGATCGTCTACACCCCACACTGGCACATCGTGCGCCTGCGCGTGGTCAGAAACGGCCAGGTGCTGGCCGACGTCGGCGGCCCGTACATCATCGCCCCGATCACGGGCGCGCTGCGTCAGAACGGCGTGAAGGTCGGCAGCTTCGTGATGTCGATCCAGGATGACGTCGGCTACGTGAAGCTGGTCACGCGCTTCGCGGGGGTGCCAATCGATCTGTATGGAGGCCCACCTCCCCGCCCCGCCGGCAGGTTCCTAATGGGGACTTTCCAGCCGGCCCCGCCGCTGCCGAGTGATGGCGCGACGGTCAAAGCGCACGGATCGTCGTACTTCGCGCGCGTCGCGCAGGTCAACGCCATGCCAAACGGCAAGCTGCACGTCGCGCTGCTCGTCGCGACGCCCGCGAGGAGTCTGGCGGCGCAGAGTTGCGCGGCGGTGCGCAACGTCGCATGGGGCGGCGTCGTCAAGCACGTCGCCTCACGCTTTCACCCGCTCACCTCCCAATACCAGGATTTTGTCGGGACGCTCGAGGGCTCTACGGGTGGGCTTGTGTACGTGCGCGAAGGTTCGCTGCAGATCGCGGGTTTGAACGCTGGGCCCAGGCATCTGCCGACGCATGGCAGGGTGGTGTATCGCGGTCGCCCCTGGCAGGTGTTCTCGTGGGCGCCGTATCCGCCGGCACGGGTTTACTTTTTGGCGCCGAGCTGAACTGACGCCGGCAGTCGGCTACCTGCACTGTGGCCGGGTCAGGGCCAAGCTGCTTAGGCGTCAAGCTTTCCGAACGCCTTTGGGGCTCGCGAATGGGCCCGCCTGGACTCGAACCAGGGACCAATCGATTATGAGTCGACGGCTCTAACCAACTGAGCTACGGGCCCTTGCCACGCGCGCACGCGCGGCCGCATAGACGCTACCAGCGGCCAGGGACCAACGCGAGCTTCCGCGGCCGCCAACACGCCCGGCAGAGCGCGGCCGACGCCCACCCCGTGGTTTGATACGCCCCTCACAACCAACGGAGGGAGCGACATGGCGGAGCGGGCAGCGATCGTTACCGGGGCATCCAGCGGGATTGGGCTGGCGATAGCGCGGGTGCTGGGCGAAGAAGGCTTTGGCGTGACGATGGCGGCGCGGCGGCCGGAGAAGTTGCAAGCCGCCGTCGACGGGCTCGCCGCCGAGGGCTTCGACGTCCATGCGGTCCCGGCCTCCCTGGCCGAGGAGACCGAGGTCCAGAAGGTCGTCGCCGCGCACAAGGATCACTACGGGCGGCTGGATGTGCTCGTCAACAACGCCGGAGTCGGGATCGGGGCCACTGTCGGCGAGATCCAGACCAAGTACCTGGACATGCAGCTGTCGGTCAACCTGCGCTCGATCGTGCTGTTCTACCGCGAGGCGCTTGAGATGCTGAAGGCCGCCGGCGCCGAGCACTCGAACGCGCTCGTGGTCAACACCTCTTCGATCTCCGGCAAGCGCGCGGAGGCGTGGCTGTCGGTCTACTCGGCCACAAAGCACGGTGTCGTCGGCTGGACCGAAGCGATGAACAAGGAGCTCGGCGCCCAAGGGATCAAGTCGCTTGCCCTCTGCCCCGCCTTCGTGGACACGCCGATGACCGACTTCGTCAAGGAGCAGGTCAAAGCGGAGGAGATGATCCGGCCGCAGGACATCGCCGAGGCCGTACGCTTCATGCTGCGCGTCTCGCCCGCCTGTGTCGTTCCTGAGATGATGTTCGTCCGCCCGGGCGACGCGCTCTAGGCGCTCTCGACTGAGGAAAGGATCGATAGATGCGGCTAGGCGTGCACATCGGCTACTGGGGCCTTGGGCTCAGCTCGCGGGATCAGCTCGAAATCGTGCAAGAGGCCGAGCGGCTCGGCTATGACTCGGTGTGGACCGCCGAGGCGTACGGCTCGGACTCGGCCACGGTGCTCGGCTGGCTGGCGGGACAGACCTCGAAGATCCGGCTCGGGTCGGGCATCTTCCAGATGCCAGGGCGCTCGGCGGCGATGACGGCGATGACGGCGGCGACGATCGACCAGCTCTCAAACGGGCGCATGATCGTCGGCATCGGCTCCTCGGGGCCGCAGGTGGCCGAGGGCTGGCACGGGCAGCGCTTTGGCAAGCAGTTGCAGCGCACGCGCGAGTATGTGGCCGTAGTTCGCATGGCGCTTGCGCGCGAGCGGGTCGAGTTTCACGGCGAGACGCTTGAGCTGCCACTGCCCGACGGTCCTGGCAAGGCGTTGAAGCTGACGATCTCGCCTGTACAGGAGCGCATCCCGATCTACCTGGCGGCGATCGGGCCGAAGAACACCGCATTGGCCGGTGAGATCGCCGACGGTTGGATCCCGACGCTGTTCTCACCCGAGCACGTATCCGAACTGCGGCCATTGCTGCAGGAGGGAGCCGATCGCGCGGGTCGCGGTCTCGACGGG
>DATAQR010000069.1:0-1681 GCA_036264565.1 Solirubrobacteraceae bacterium
CGGCGGATGCCCGGCCAGCGCGACCTGCAGTCGTCCGTTCTCACCGATACGCTCGAAGCGCACCAGGCAGACCGTACAGAGGTCCGCCTCGGTGGCCTGTGCCCGCAGCGCCCGGTGCAGCATGTCGAGCATCTGCGCGGGCGATTGGCCGCCAAGCGCACCGGCGCGCAACGTGTGGCGCGCGAGCGCCGTCACGCTGGCGGCGTGTGGCCCCTTGCCGCAAACGTCGCCGATCGCGAGCATCCAGGCGCCGTCGTCGGCTTGGAAGGCGTCGTAGAAGTCCCCGCCGACATCGCCCAGCTCACCGGCGGCGCGGTAGCGCGCCCGCACCTGCGCCCCCGGCAGCGCCGGCAGCGAGGCGGGCAACAGCGCCTGCTGGAGCGTGTGGGCTATCCGGCTGCGTTCGGTATACAGCCGCGCGTTCTCGATCGCCGTCCCGGCCCTGCGCGCGAGTCGCTGCGCCAGCGGCAGATCCTCAACCGAGAGCCGGCGATCTTCTCCGGAGGAGACGAGTGTGATCGCGCCGCTGACGCGATCGGCGCCGATTATCGGCACGATGATCACGGCCGTCGCGCCGATGCTCGCCAGTAGCCGCAGGTGCTCGTTGTCGCGCGCGTAGTCGGCCAGCGCGTCGGGCGCGATGTCGGTGTAGACGCGGGCTTCGCCGGTCCTGATCACCTCGGGCACGCCCAATGGCTCGTCCGAGGAGAGGCTGTAGTCACGGTTCAGTCGCTCGGCGAGCGCCACCATTTCAGGGTCGGGATGGTGCACCGCGACCCGTTCGATCTCGCGGTTCTCAGCAACCACATCGACGGCGCACCAGCTTGCTATTACCGGCACGGCCAGCCGTGCGACCCGTCGCAACGTCTCGCCGTACTCCAGCGAGGAGGCAAGCACGCGGCTGACCTCGGACATGAAGCTTTCGGTCAGCTGTACGCGCTTAACATCGGTGATGTCCTCGAACACGTTGACGGCGTAGAGCATCTCGCCGCTGTTGGGGTCGAGTACGGAGGAGGAGCGCACGACGATCCAGCGCTCCTCGCCGGTGGCGCGCACGATGTTGCGCACCAACAGCGGCTCGACCGCTTCGCCGGCGAACAGACGTCGTCCCGGCATTGCATCGAGGTCGAGTTCGGCGCCGTGCTCGTCGAAGACGCGAAAGCGAGGCATGATCGCGCCCGGGGCAGCGCTCATGAGTGCTGCCGGACTCTCCACATGAAGTAGGTTCGCCGCGGCCTGGTTGGCGAACACGGTATGCCCGTCGCGGTCGACGACCGTGATCGCCTCGGCAAGGTTGACGAGCACCGCCTGCAGGTGCTCGGTGCTCTGTGGGTCTGAGAACAGGCGCGCGGTTGGGCTCCCGTTTACACTCCGGGCGCCTGGCCTCCCCTCGGTTGCTACGTGCTCTGGCATCGCGTCCCTGGCTCCCACCCTGATCGACGGTCTCAAGTTGCCGACGATCATGGACGTTGCTTCTGGTTAGTATCGCACCGCGCACAAGTACGGGAAGAGCGAGAGTCTCAGTGGCAGTGAGCTTTAGAAGGTGTTTCAGGATGATCGGCACGTCTGGATGCGTCCCTGGACACTGCGCTGGACGCCACGTGGCGCCTTGCACGTACCACCAGTACGCGCTGCGGCGCCCCGCGACGCCCAGCTTGGTCCAGCAACGCCCCAGCCGCAC
>DATAQR010000168.1:0-30039 GCA_036264565.1 Solirubrobacteraceae bacterium
CAGTGCGATGAAGGCCAGCGCGACGACGATCGCCGTGGTCGCGCTCGCGCCGAGCGGCGCCAGTGGGATGCCGATCGCCTCGACTAGCGGGTGCGGGGTGGGCGCGATCGGCAGTCCGTACTGCGGCGTTTCGCCACGAGTCAACTGCGCTCCCCAGACCAGCCCGTACAGGGTGTCGTAGTTGACGAACCCGACGTCGGTGATCAGCCATAGCGCCAGCGCGCCGACGAGGATGGCGAAGACGACTGGGCCGTGCTTGAGGGTCCTCGTCACGGCCTGCAAGCTATCCGCTCGGGGCGCTTTGGGCGCGGATAGACTCAGCTCCAGATGGCCGCAAGCGCGCAATCCCTCTACCGCAGGCATCGCCCGCGCTCCTTCGCCGACGTAGTCGGCCAGGAGGCGGTCGTGCGCACGCTGCGCCACGCCGTCGAGCGCGGCAAGGTGCACCACGCCTACCTGTTCGTCGGCTCGCGCGGCACCGGCAAGACCTCGATGGCCAAGATCCTGGCTTCCTCACTGAACTGTGATAGGGATCCCGACCGACCGACCGTCGAGCCCTGTGGCCAGTGCGACTCCTGTCGCGCGATCGCTGCCGCTAACTCGCTGGACGTGATCGAGATGGACGCGGCCTCCAACAACTCGGTCGAGGACATCCGCGAGCTGCGCGAGTCGGTGGTCTTCGCGCCCGTCTCGGGCCGCCACAAGGTCTACATCCTCGATGAGGCGCACATGCTCTCCCAGGCCGCCTGGAACGCTTTTCTGAAGACGCTTGAGGAGCCGCCACCGGCGACGGTGTTTGTGCTTGCCACCACGGAGGCGCAGAAGGTTCCAGCAACCGTCGTAGACCGCTGCCATCGCTTTGACTTTCATCGTCCAAGTGTGGAGCAGATATCGAGCGTGCTGACGCGCGCCGCCGAGTCTGAGGCGATCGACATCCCGCCGGAGGCGATCGCCGCCATCGCCCGCTCGGCCACCGGCAGCTTTCGCGATGCGCTCGGGACGCTCGAGCAGCTGCTCACCTACAGCGGCCAGAAGATCGAGCTGGGCGATGTGTTGGCCGTGCTCGGCGTCGCCGACGAGCAGCTGCTTGCGGCTGCTTTTGACGCCGTCCACGCGGGCGATGCGCGCGAGACGCTGCTGACGGTCGCGCGCTGTTTGCAGGGCGGCCGCGACGCCAGCTCGTTCATGCGCGACCTGGAGGCTCGTGCGCGCGAATTGCTGGTCGTGCAGACGCTCGGGGAGGTTCCGCTGGAGCTGTCGCTGACGCCGGAGATCGATGCGCGGCTGAGCGAGCAGGCGGCTCGTCTCACCACGGCTGAGGTGGTGAGAGTGCTCGATCTCCTCGGCGCGGCTTTGGAGAGCGTGCGCGCGGGCGCCGAGCCGCGCACGCAGCTGGAGCTGGCCTTGGTCAAGGCGGCCTCGCCGCGGGTCGATGGTTCGACTCCGGCGTTGATTGCGCGGATCGGGCGCTTGGAGCAGTCTCTGGCAGGTGGCGCCCGATCTGCCGCCGCCGAGCAGGCCCCGGTGGCGCCTCAGGTCGCAGCGGCTGAGGACCCGCCTGATGTCGCCGGGCCGGCTGCGGTTGAACCGCTGCCAATTGAGCCTTTATTGGCCGAGTCCGTGGCGGTCGAGCCTGAGCCCGCGCCGGCCGAGCCGACAGAGGTTGTTGGCAGCGCGGGCGAGGACCTGGAGGCGCTCTGGCCGGCTGTGCTGGACTCGATTCGCGAGGAGCACAAGCTGCTGCGGGCGTTCTTCAACGAAGCCGAGGCCACGAGGGTCACCGAGGATGAGCTGACGGTCACCTTCTCCCCGTCAGCCTCCTTCAACAAGCGAAAAGCCGAAGAACCCGACAACCGCAAGATCCTGCTGGACACCCTGCATCGATTGACCGGCAGGCGCTACCGCGTCTCCTTTGAGCTGAGCGACGTGGAGATCACGGCAGCCGATGCGCCCGATCGGTCGGGCCTCAGCGAGGAGGAGCTGCTCCAGCGGCTGATGAGCGAGCTCGACGCCGAGGAGCTGCCGGCGGGCCAGCTTGCACAACAGAAAGGCGGCGATTGATGGCCAAGCCAAGGCAGCAGCGTCCCAACATGCAGCAGATGCTTGGACAGGTGCAGAAAATGCAGCAGGACATGGAGACGGCCCAGCGCGAGTTGGAGGAGCAGACCGTCGAGGCGTCGGCGGGCGGCGGCACGGTGACGGTGACCGTGACCGGAGGCCTGGTGATCCAAGCCGTGAAGATCTCCCCTGATGCGGTCGACCCGGAGGACGTCGAGATGTTGTGCGACCTGGTGCTGGCGGCCACCAACGAGGCGCTGCGCGCAGCCCAGGAGCTGGCGGCCAGCCGGATGGGCGCCGTCACCGGCGGCCTTGACCTCGGATCGCTCGGCGAGCTCGGGCTGCCGGGGCTGTAGGAGTGCCCCGGCGCACAGGTTCGCTGGCGCTCGGGAGACGGCCGGCAGCGGCGTGAGCACGTTCGCTCCCCCCATCCAGCGGCTGGTCACCGAGCTGTCCAAGCTGCCGGGGATCGGCAACCGCACGGCGCAGCGTCTGGCCTTCCATATCCTGCGCGCGGGCGACGAGGACGCGCTCGGCCTGGCCGATGCGATCAAGGAAGTCAAGGAGAAGGTAGGGCTGTGCGAGCTGTGCTTCAACCTCGCTGATGAGCCACGCTGCCGGATCTGCCAGGACACCCGTCGCGACGCCTCGATGATCTGCGTCGTCGAGGAGCCCGGTGACGTGATTCCGATGGAGCGCACGCACGAATATCACGGCCTCTACCACGTCCTCGGCGGCGCTCTGTCTCCGATCGACGGGATCGAGCCCGAGGACCTGAAGATCGCCGAGCTGTACGCGCGCATCGAGTCGGCGCAGACGCCGGTGCGCGAGGTGGTGCTCGCCACCAATCC
Organism: Solirubrobacteraceae bacterium; assembly: GCA_036264565.1. GTDB lineage: Bacteria > Actinomycetota > Thermoleophilia > Solirubrobacterales > Solirubrobacteraceae > Palsa-744. The sequence continues at coordinate 2,910 of DATAQR010000168.1, forward strand.
CACCACCACGGGTGAGGCGACTGCGTTGCACCTGGCCGAGGAGCTGCGCTCGCGCGCGCCGGGGCTGAAGGTCACCCGACTGGCCTCGGGGTTGCCGGTCGGGTCAGACCTCGAGTACGCCGATGAGGTCACGCTCGGCAAGGCGCTGGCCGGGCGAACGTCTTTGTAGTTCGGGACGGCGCATGCGCCGTCCCGCGACGCGCCGCATGCGGCGCGTCGACCGACAGGCGCATGCGCCTGTCGGCACCCCCGCACATGTGCGGGGGTGGTCAAGGCCGCATGCGGCCTTGACGCCCAACTATTCTGCGAATGTGTCCGAGATCGTAGTTATGAAGTTCGGCGGCACCTCTGTCGCCGACGCCGAGCGGATCAAGCGCGCCGCGCGGCGGATCGTGGAGAAGCGCGAGGCCGGATACGGAGTGGTCGCCGTCCTCTCCGCGCGCGGCAAGACCACCGACGAGCTGATCGCGATGGCGCAGGAGGTCTCAGAGCGGCCCGACGCGCGCGAGATGGACATGCTGCTCTCCACCGGCGAGCGCATCTCCTGCGCGCTGTGCGCGATGGCGATCCATGACCTCGGCCACCGCGCGATCTCGTTCACCGGCTCGCAGGCGGGCATCGTCACCGACACCTGGCACACCAAGGCACGCATCATCGACGTGCGCGCCGAGCGCATCAAGGCCGCCCTCGGCGAGGACCGGATCGTGCTCGTGGCCGGCTTTCAGGGCATCTCGACCTCCTTGGACGTCACCACGCTGGGGCGGGGCGGCTCGGACACGACCGCCGTCGCCGTCGCCGCCGCGCTCGGCGCGTGCGAATGCGAGATCTACACCGATGTCCCCGGCGTCTTCAGCGCCGATCCGCGGATCGTGCCCGACGCGCGCATGCTGCCGATCGTCTCTTTCGAGGAGATGCTCGAGATGGCGGCGTCGGGCTCCAGCGTGCTGCAGCTGCGCTCGGTCGAGTACGCGCGCAACCACGGCGTGCGCATCCACTGCCGCTCCTCGTTCTACGAGGGCCCTGGTACAATTGTCGTCACGGAGGCAGACACCATGGAGCAGCCACTGGTTACAGCCATCGCCCATTCGACCGCGGAGGCGCGCGTCACGCTCGTCGGTGTCCCCGACACGCCTGGGGCAGCCGCGCGCATCTTCGACGCGCTCGCGAACGGCAACGCCAACGTGGACATGATCGTCCAGAACGAGCCCACTGCGGCCGGGGGGAGAGCAGAGATCGCGTTCACCGTTCCCCACGAAGACCTGCGTGCCGCCCGTGACGCCCTGCGCCCGCTGCAAGGCGACGCGTTCACCGGCCTGACCGCTCATGAGCAGATGGGCAAGGTCTCGATCGTGGGCGCCGGCATGCGCTCGCACCCGGGCGTCGCCGCCAAGGTCTTCCGCGTGCTGGCCGACGAGGGCATCAACATCGAGATGATCTCCACCTCACCCATCAAGATCTCCTGCGTGATCGCGCGCGATCAGGTCGAGCGGGCGGTGCGGGCGCTGCACGAGGCATTCGAGCTCTCCGGCCCGGACACGATCGCGGTGGAGCAGCCGTTCGGTCCCGCGGCCGCCTGAGACACGCCCGGAGCTGCGCCCGGCCGGCGTGGCAGGTGATGGCGGCGCGGCAGGTGGGGGGGTGACGCTACCCTACGGTTTCGGCGCTGAGACGCCGATGCTCTCAGTATGTCGACCTTGCGGATTATCTTGGCGATCGCCGCGCTGGCGGTCTGCGGCTCCTCGTGCGTGGCGGCGGGCTCGGCCAGCGCAGCCACGTCCTGCTCTGAGGTACCGACCGTGTATGGGATACCTCCGTGGGGCTTTCACACCGGCCCGTACACGGGGCAGAGCAGCTTCGCCAAGGGCCACGGAGACATCAACCTCGAAGCCAACACGGTCTCGGGGGTCATCTGCCAGCAGGATCGGGCCGGTGTGATCATCATGTCGGTCGAGCACCACCTCCTCTACCACTCGCACTACGCCACGATGTGGGGCTACCCCGGCAACGTCATGAAGATCGTCGTACGCGTGCGCAGCAGCACCGACCGGCGGTGCAAAGCTCGCACCGTCGGTCACGCGACCCTGTTCGCAAGCTACAACGGCGTGCGCAGCGACAGCGTCCAGTTCTTCTTTCCGCCCGCCTGCCGGGACCAAGACCACCTCTACCGCGGGCAACAGGTCAACAACCAGGTTCCGCCCGCTTAGGACCCTCAGGGGTCCTTTGAAGGTGTTTCAGGAAACACCTTCTTAGGCGCGCTCGGCGGACACCCCCAGCCCGCTAACGGCCGCCACGCACCGCCCTGCGGCTTTCCCGTCTCCGTAGAGCTGTGGATGCTCGGCGGGTCGCGGACGCTCCAGCGCCGCCAGCGCGCGGCCGGGATCGAGGTCGACGAGTGTGTTCCAGCCGCTCTGCACGGTCTCCACCCACTCCGTGTTGGGGCGCAGTGTGACGCACGGCACCTCGGCCAGGTAGGCCTCCTTCTGCACCCCGCCGGAGTCGGTCAGCACCGCCCGCGCTCCGTGCACGAGCGCCGCGAACTCGACGTAGCCCAGCGGCTGCGTGACGGTGATGCCGTCGATCGCTTCGAGCTGCGCGAGCAGGCCGGCTGCATCCAGGCGTGCTCGCGTGCGCGGGTGCAGCGGGAAGATCGCCGGCCCGGGCAGCGCCTGCACGAGCGCCAGCAATGCTGTGAGCCGCTGCGGATCGTCGACGTTGCCTGCACGGTGGGCGGTCAGCACGAGGTAGTCGCCTCTGTGCAGCCCGTATCGACCCAGCACATCCTCCAGGGCGCCGGCGTGCTCGCGCCAGGAGAGCGCGACGTCGACCATCACGTCGCCGACTACTTCGATCGCCCCGTACGCCGACTCAGCGCGCAAGTTCGCGGCCGCCGTTTCCGATGCGCACAAGAGCAGCGCGCTCATGTGATCGCACAGCACGCGGTTGAGCTCCTCGGGCATCGAGCGGTCGAACGAGCGCATCCCGGCCTCGACGTGCACCACCGGCACCGCGTGCTGCGCGGCTGCCAGGGCGCCGGCCAGCGTCGAGTTGGTGTCGCCGTAGACGAGCGCCGCGTCGGGCGCGAGCGCCTCGATCAGCGGCGCCAGTGCCGCCAGCATCCGCGCCGTCTGCGAGGTGTTCGAGCCGCCGCCGATGCCGAGCTCGCGGTCGGGCTTGGCCAGGCCCAGCTCGCGGAAGAACACGCCCGAGAGCGCGTCGTCGTAGTGCTGGCCGGTGTGCACGAGCACCTCCTCGTGCTCGCTGCGCAGCGGCCCGGAGACCGCGGCCGCCTTGATGAACTTGGGGCGGTTGCCGACGACCGTGAGGATCTTCATCCAAGCAGCCTTTCTATGCCGCTACGCGAGTTGCCCTGGCTCGATCGCCGAGGCCTGCCGGAGGATGAACCGATTGAAGAGAGGCACGGCCAGCGAATACTTGCCCCAGCGGTTCTTGTACACCAGTCCGGCCTTGCCGAGCGCCACGAGCATCTGATTGGCATGAGAGCTGCTGAAGCCTTTCTCCAACAGCCCCTCCGTCTTGGCGACGATCTCCTGCACGGTGAACTCGTCCTCGGCCGTGTCGAGCTTGGCGATGCACCAGAGCAGTTGACGCTGCCTGTCGGTGGCACGATCCCAGCGTCCGGCGAAGAAGTCGGTGTCGAGCTTCTGCGTGATCCCGTCGATGGGCACGGGCTGCGGCTCTCCGGTGTCTCGGTGCGACTGGATGAAGGCGTCATACACCTCGCGGCAGATGAACTGGATGAAGTACGGGTAGCCGCCCGACTCCCGTACCACCAGCACGATCGACTCCTCGTCGAAGCGGATCGGGCATCCAGCGTGCTCGACTGGCCTCATGATCGCCTCACGGCTGTCCGGCTCGTCCAGGCGGTCGAGCGTGAGGACACGGAACATGCGCTCGGAGAAGGTCCTCGCCTCGACCAGCTTTGGGAACAGGGTGGGCAGTCCGGCCAAGACGAGCATGAACTTGATGCCCTTGCGCTGAATCGACTGGAAGACGTCGAGTAGGACAGACAGCGGGAACTCGTTTTCTGCTCGCCTGTCCGCAAGCGTCTGTGCCTCGTCATAGGCGAAGATGACCCCGTGCCCGCCCTCGCGCGCGACTGCCGCGGCGACGATTTCGAGCACGGCCTTCAGCTTGTCGGCGACCAGGCCCGGAGTCTGCTCGTACGCGCTCCTCAACGTCGCGAAGTCCAGCCTCCTCTCATCGGCCACGCCGGCGAAGCCAACCGCATCGCTGGTGGCGACGGTCATCCGGGAGCCGATCACAGAGAGGTCGGCGAGTATGCGCACGGCGAGCGATTCCTCGCTGACGCTCACCGACTCGGAGAGGTCTGCTCCGACCCAGTGCCAGCCGCGCTCCAGCGCGATCGGCTTCAGCGAGTCCAGCAGCACCGTCTTGCCCACCCCTCGCAACCCGGTGAGCACGAGATTCTCGAGTATGGTCGTTTGTCTCAGCAGCCGCTCGAACTCTTCCCGCTCGCCAACGCGCCCAGCCAGATACGGCGGCGCGTGTCCGGCGCCGGGGCGAAAGGGGTTCTCGAAGGTGATCGTGGGCTTTTCAACATTCATTTAGATCAAATACTAAACTTAGCCGCCAACATAAATATAGTACATCAGCTGGATTTATACTATGGGCGAACGATATTTGGCCGGAGCGGTAGCAACAAACGTGCTCCACTTTGAGGGGTGGCGCTGAGGCAGCGGCGGCTGAGACGACGGATCAGCCCGCAGCGCCGACCACGGCGCTCGACCAGTCGATCACCGATGTCGGCCGCACCACATGCCGCGAGAGCCCGAGCTCCTTCGGCTCCAGGCCGAGCGCAAGCCCGACCAGCTGCGGCAGGTGCAGTACCGGCATCTGGAGCTCGCGGCCCACGACTTTTTCAGCCAGTGGCTGCTGCATGTCGAGGTTCAGGTGGCACAGCGGGCAGGGCGTAACCAGGCAGTCCGCTTCCGCGTCCTTGGCGTCGCCCAGGTGCCTCCCGGCCTGCTTCAGCGACGCCTCCTTGTTCATCGTGATGATCGGGAAACCGCAGCACTTGCGCATGCCGGCGTACTCGATCACGGTGCCGCCGAGCGCCTCGATCAGCTGCTCGAGGTAGTGGTCGCGCGGATGCTCGGCGTCGATCCCCAGCCGCGCGCGCGGGCGCACGATGTAGCAGCCGTAGAAGGGCCCGGCCTTGAGGTTGGTGAGCGGCCGCTTGACCATCGAGCCGAGCTTCTCCAGCCCGATCTCCTCGACCAGCAGCCACAGGAAGTTCTTGTTGGTCAGGCCGCGCTCGTAGCTGAGCCCCTCATCCGCCAGTGTCTCGTTTACGTGTGCGCGATATTCGGCGTTCGCGTCCAAGCGCTCCTGGCACTCGCCCTGGGCTCCTTGGCAGGTCGAGCAGATGTTCATCATCAGCTCCGCCCCCTGCACCTGCTGGGCCAGCGCGAACGTGCGCGCGTTGAGCGTATCGGCCAGCTCCTGGTTGTGCTCGGCGATCACGCCGGCCCCGCAGCAGTTGCCGCGGTCCAATTCGACCAGCTCGATGTCAAGCAGCGGCGCGACCTTGGCCATCGAGCCGTGCAGCTCGGGCGTGAAGCCGCGGCTGACGCAGCCGGGCCAGTAGGCGACCTTCATGCCGTGCTCCCTTCCGTGGACTCGGCCGAGGGTGCCTCAGCGCCGGCGGCGCCGACGCCTACAGGCGTCTGCTGGGCGTCTTCGTCCTCGCCGACCACGTACAGGTTCAGCTCGTAGCGCTCGGGCCGGCTCTCGACCTGCTCGTAGATCCGCTGCACCGCCTTCAGGTCCTGCTTTGGGATCTTGTGCCCCAGTAGAGCCAGGATCGGACTCACACGCTTGCGCACGAAGGCCGCGACGATCACGGGGAAGGAACTGGCCAGCTCCTTCCCGGCCGCGGGGTGGAACTTGCCCAGCGGCGAGTTGCCGCCATAGGAGCGCGCCAGCAGCTCGGACTCGTGGTTGAGTCCGTAATCCTTTACGAGGGTGGTGAAGGCTTCCTCGTGGCGGTGCCCGTTGTTCTGGTCGGTGATGTGCTGATCGGCCCCAGCGATCCGCCGCAGCCGCATGATCTGCCCCATTGGGTTGACGTCCTTCGGGCAGGCCTCGACGCACTTGAAGCAGTGCGTGCAGTCGTAGATCCCGAGCGGGTCTTCGGAGAGGTCGATCAGCCGCTCGCGCTGCTGTTCGTCGCGGGGATCGCCGACGAAACGGTAGGCCTTGGCGAGTGCTGCGGGCCCGATGAAGCCGGGATCGACCTCCATCGCCAGGCAGTCCGACACGCAGGCGCCGCACTGGATGCAGGCCATCGTCTGGGTGATGTCGACCATCGACTCGCGCGGCACGAGATGCTCGCGCTCGGGCTGGGGGCCCTCATTGAGCAGCCACGGCGTCACACGCTGCACCTTCTTCCAGTGCACGGCGTCCATGTCGACGATCATGTCCTTGATCACGGGCATGTTGCCCATCGGCTCGACCTCGATCACCCCGTCCTTCCCCGACGCCTTGGCGTGGTCGAGGTGGGTGTGGCAGGCAAGCCCGGGTTCGCCGTTGATGCGCACCCCGCAAGACCCGCAGATGGCCGCACGGCAGGAGCAGCGGATGCCGATCGAACCGTCGAACTTGGCCTTAGCCTGCAGGATCCCCTCCAGCACTGAACGGTGCGGCTCGAGCTCGATTGTGTGCTCGTCCCAGTAGGGCCCGCCGCCGGACTCCGGGTCGTAGCGACGCAGGCGGAGCGTGAACTGCTCCGGCGGGCGGTGGGTCTCGGCCATCAGGCGCGCTCCTGCTCGATGCGGTTCGGCAAGCATCCCGGGATGCTTGCCGACGAGATTGGCTTATCCATGCGGATCATCGTCGCGATTTCCCCGCACATCAATATTTCCTCTCCTCGGGCTGCCACTGGGTGATCGTCACCGGCGAATAGCTCACCTGCGGTCCGTCGCCGTTCAGCGAGATGTCGATGTGCTTGAGCCACTCATCGTCGTTGCGCGCGGGGAAGTCGGTCCGGAACTGGGCGCCGCGCGACTCCTTGCGCTCGATCGCGGCGGCGACGGTCGCCTCGGCGCAGTCGAGCATGTAGCCGAGCTCGATCGCTCCGAGCACGTCCTGGTTAAAGACGGTCCCGTGGTCGTCCACGTAGGCGCTCTGCGCCTGCACTTGCAGTCGCTTGACCACTTCGTGGGCCTTGGCCAGCCCCTCTTCGTCGCGGTAGACGGCGACGTACTGGTTCATCGTCTCGCCCAGCTCCTGCTTGATTTCCGAGACCCGGCGACCATCGCGCGGCCGGGCCAGGATCTCGGCGATCATCGCCTCGTCCTCGCGCAGCTTCGCCTCGCCGCCGTCCGGCATCGCCATCGAGGATGACCGCACGGCTGCGTGTTCGCCCGCGCGGCGGCCGAAGATCAGCGTGTCCAGCAGCGAGTTGGCGCCGAGCCGGTTGCCGCCATGCACCGACACGCAGGCCACCTCGCCGGCGGCGTAGAGCCCCTCGATCGAGGTGGCGCCGTTGACGTCGGTCTTGACGCCGCCCATGATGTAGTGCTGGCCGGGCCGGATCATGATCGGCTCGCGTGTGATGTCGACGCCGGCGAAGTCCTTGCCGATGTTGACGATCTCGCGCAGCGCCTCGAGCGTGCGCTTGCGCGGCACCATCGTGATGTCCAGGTAGATCCCGTCTTTGCTCGCGCCGACGCCGCGCCCCTCGAGGATCTCGGTCTGCTCGGCGCGGGAGACGACGTCGCGCGAGGCGAGCTCCATCTTGTTGGGCGCGTAGCGCTCCATGAAGCGCTCGCCCTCGGAGTTCAGCAACACGGCCCCCTCGCCGCGGGCGCCCTCGGTGATCAAGAGCCCGTTCTCGACCAGCGTCGTCGGGTGGTACTGGACCATCTCCATATCCATCAAGGGCGCGCCGATGCGGTAGGCCTGGGCGATCCCGTCGCCGGTGACGATCAGTGCGTTGGTGGTGGGCGAATAGACCTGCCCGGCGCCGCCGCAGGCGAGGATCACGTTCTTGGCGCGCAGCGTCTCCATCCGACCGGAACGAACGTCGCGCGCGACCACCCCGCAGCAGCGGCCCGCGTCGTCCTGCACTAGCGAGGTGACAAACCACTCCTCGAAGCGGTCCACCTGTTCGTGGTGCTTCATCAGCTGCTCGTAGAGGACGTGCAGGATCGCTTGTCCGGTGATGTCGGCCACGTAGGCGGTGCGCTTCATCGACGCCCCGCCGAACGCGCGCAGGTCCAGTTCGCCGGAGTCGTTGCGGTGAAAGGTGACGCCGATGTGCTCAAGGTGCATGACCTCCTTCGGCGCCTGCTCACACATGATCTCGATCGCGTCCTGGTCGCCGAGGAAGTCCGAGCCCTTGACGGTGTCGTAGGCGTGCGATTTCCAGTCGTCGGCCACGTTGATGGCGGCGTTGATGCCGCCGGCGGCCGCGACGGAGTGCGAGCGCACCGGATGGACCTTGCTGACGATCGCGACGCTCGATCCGGCCTGGGCGGCGGCGAGAGCGGCGCGCTGGCCGGCCAGGCCGGCGCCGATGATCAGGACGTCATGGGATGACACGGGCGGGGACTCTATAACGCGGCTACCGGTCAGCGCCCAGCCGCGGGGTTAAGCGCCTGGCGAATCTGAGCGATGGTGACCACACCCTGGACGACGTTCTCGGCGTCCACCGCCACCATCCCTCCAAGCCGACCTAGTCCTTCGCTGCGCAGCAATGACTCAAGCGGCTCCTGCTCGCCGATTCGCACGGCCAGATCCTGCTCGAGCACGTCGGAGACCTCCAGCGCCGGTCGTCCGGCCGCTATCTCCTGATCGACGCGCTCGGAGCGCACGACGCCGAGTAGATGGCGCGCCTGATCGACGACGGCAAACCACGGTTGGCGGTAGCGCGTAAAGAACTGTTCCTGGGCGTCGAGCAGTCTCAGCTCGGCTGGAATCGTGTGCGGCTCGCGGTCCATGATGTCCCCGACGGTGACGCGCTGGATGCGCTGTCCGAGCATTCCTTGCATTACCGCCCCGCCGGAGGCCTGGTAGAGGAGCATGCCGAGCACGAGCGTGAACAGCCCGAAGCCATCGCCGTTAGCCAGGCCGATCAGACCGAGCAATCCCAGCGCCAACGCGAGCGCCTGGCCAGCGCGGCCAGTCAGGCGGGTACCGCGATGGCGGTCACCGGTGCGCCACCAGATCGCTGCCCGCGCGATTCGCCCGCCGTCGAGCGGGAAGGCGGGGATCAGATTGAAGACGAGCAGGAACGCGTTGATGATCGCCAGCCACGAGAGCAGCGCCAGCGCGGGCGAGACCCTTTGCCCTTCTTCAAAGAGGGCGCCTCCGACTCGATGGCCGCCGCTGCCGACCAGCTGAGCGGCGAATGCGAAGGCGAGGAACAGCACGAACGTCACGGCTGGCCCTGCCGCGGCGACCTTGAATTCCTCGCCGCTGGTCTCCGGTTCGCGCGTCTGTCTGGCCATTCCACCGAAGAACCACAGCTCGATCCCCAATATCGGGATACCAAGCCGGCGCGAGACGAGCGCATGGCCGAGCTCGTGCAGCAGGATCGAGCCGAAGTATCCGATTGCGCCGGCGACGGCAAGCAGATAGACGGTGCTCTGCGAACTAGCGATGACGCGATGGAATTCGCCGTAGAAGAAAATGATCAGGAAGCCGAGCACGACGAACCAGCTCGCGCTGACTCCGATCCTGATGCCAAAGATGCGCGCTAGCTGGATGCTGCCGCGGGTTCGCGTCGGTCTGTTTACCGCCATCACTCGATTCTAGGTCGAGCGCGGGGCGCTCCCGGTTGGCCGCGCTAGGCCAACTGCGGGCGGCCGCGCTGCACGATCGCCTCGAAGTCGGTCCCGGCCGGCAGCGTGCCGTACTCGAGACCGCCGTCACCACCTAGGCGCGAAGCGCAGAAAGCGTCGGCCACCGCGGGCGGTGCGTTGCGCACGAGCAACGATCCCTGCAGCGCCAGGGCCATCGACTCCACGATCCTGCGCGCACGCAGCTCCAGCGTGGCCGGATCGGAGAACTGTCGCTCAAGCTTGGCCACGTGTGCGTCCAAGCGCTCGTCAGATCCCTGGGCCTGGCGCAGCTCGTGCATAAACACCTCGAGCGTTCGCGGGCTCTTGACCAGCGCTCGCAGCACGTCGAGGCTCATCACATTGCCCGACCCCTCCCAGATCGAGGCCAGTGGCGCCTCGCGGTACAGGCGCGGCATGCCCGACTCCTCGACGTAGCCGTTGCCGCCAAGGCACTCGAGCGACTCGAAGGCGTGGTTGGGCGCGCGCTTGCACACCCAGTACTTGCCGACCGCCGTCGCCAGCCGCTTGAACAGGTGGGCGTCGCTCAGATCGTCGCTGCTACCGGCCGGAGTCTCCTCGCCGGCTTCGTCGTATGCGCGCGCCAAACGCAGCGCCAGCGCCGTAGCCGCCTCGGACTCGATGCACAGGTCGGCTAGCACGTTGCGCATCAGCGGCTGGTCGATCAGCAGCTTGCCGAACGCCGAGCGGTGCAGCGCGTGCCAGGTGGCGTTAACGACCCCTGCGCGCATGCCGGCGGCGCCGCCGATCACGCAGTCAAGGCGCGTGTGCCCGACCATCTCGATGATCGTCGGTACGCCCCGCCCCGGCTCGCCAACCATCCGCGCCCAGGCGCCGGTGAACTCGACCTCGCTGGAGGCGTTTGAGTGATTGCCGAGCTTGTCCTTCAGCCGCTGGATGTGAAACTCGTTGCGCGTCCCGTCGGGCAGGATCCGCGGCAGCAGAAAGCAGGAGAGACCGTCGTCGGTCTGGGCGAGCACGAGGAACAGGTCGGACATCGGCGCCGAGCAGAACCACTTGTGCCCGACCAGCTCGTACTCCGCGCCCGAACCGCCGCCGTTCAGCGGTGTGGCGAAGGTGGTGTTGGCTTTGACATCCGAGCCGCCCTGCTTCTCGGTCATCGCCATGCCGGCGATCGCCGAGCCCTTCTCGTGGGCGTCGATCAGGCGCGGGTCATAGCTGGTGGCGGTGACCAGTGGCCCCCACTCGGCCAGCAGCTCGGGCTGGGCGCGCAGCGCTGGCAGCACCGCGAAGGTCATCGTGATCGGGCAGGCAAAGCCGGCCTCGGCCTGCATCGCGGTCATATACAGAGCCGCCCGTGCCGCGTGGGCGCCGGGCTGCTCTGTGCGCCATGGCAGCGCGTGCAGTTCGTGCTCGACGCCGAGCTTCATCAGCTTGTGCCAGGCGGGGTGGAACTCGACCTCGTCGATGCGGTTGCCGTAGCGATCGTGGGTCTTCAGCACGGGCTTGTTCTCGTTGGCCAGCCGCCCCCAGTATTGCTGAGGCTCGCCGCCGACCAGCTTGCCGAGCGCGGCGGCGCGCTCGAGCGCCCAGTCGGCGCCCTCGCGGCGGGCGGCCTCTACCAGCGGCAGGTTGCTGGAGAAGACGTCGATGCCCTCCAGGGGTGGGACCTGGTTGGCGACTGTGTGCGTTCGCCACTGCGCTGGCTTTGAGGCTGTGGCCATCAAGCAGAGCATAGGGCTCTTCGCGTCCGCGATAGCATCGCCGCCGCGGCGGGCAGGCCAATCGCTCGCCCGCCCGGAGACGCGCCGCCGGAGACCCCGACCGCACTTCTATACAGGATCCCCACATGCCGAAGATCAAGGTGCATAACCCCGTCGTCGAGCTCGACGGCGATGAGATGACGCGGATCATCTGGTCGTTCATCAAGCAGCAGCTGGTGTTGCCTTACCTGGACATCGACCTGAAGTACTACGACCTCTCGATTCAGAGCAGGGACGCAAGCGAAGATCTAATCACTGTGCAAGCCGCCGAGGCGATCAAGCTTCACGGAGTCGGCGTCAAGTGCGCGACGATCACACCGGACGAGGCGCGCGTGAAGGAGTTCGGGCTTAAGCAGATGTACCGCTCGCCCAACGGGACCGTGCGCAACATCCTCGGCGGGGTGATCTTCCGCGAGCCGATCGTCATCTCCAACATCCCCCGTCTGGTACCGGGCTGGACCAAGCCGATCGTGATCGGCCGTCACGCCTTCGGCGACCAGTATCGAGCGACCGACATCCTCGTCCCCGGCGAGGGCAAGCTGACATTGACCTTCACACCGAAGGACGGCAGTGAGCCGATCGAGCACGAGGTGTTCGACTTCACCGGACCCGGTATCGCAATGGCGATGTACAACCTCGACGCCTCGATCCGCGACTTCGCGCGCGCATCCATGCGCTACGGGCTCGACCGTGGGTATCCCGTCTACCTGTCAACTAAGAACACGATCCTCAAGCGCTATGACGGACGCTTCAAGGACATCTTCGCGGAGATCTACGAGAGCGAGTTCAAGGCGGACTTCGAGGCGGCCGGGATCACTTACGAACACCGCTTGATCGACGACATGGTCGCCGCCTCCCTGAAGTGGGAGGGGGGGTATGTGTGGGCTTGTAAGAACTACGACGGCGATGTTCAATCAGACACTGTGGCGCAAGGCTTTGGCTCGCTCGGCCTGATGACCAGTGTGCTGATGAGCGCCGACGGTAAGACGGTCGAGGCCGAGGCCGCGCACGGCACCGTCACCCGTCACTACCGTCAGCACCAGCAAGGCAAGCCGACCTCGACCAACCCGATCGCTTCGATCTTTGCCTGGACGCGCGCGCTGTCCGCGCGCGGTCGCATGGACGGCACACCCGAGCTGAGCGAGTTTGCGCAGACGCTCGAGCGGGTGTGCATACAAACGGTGGAGAGCGGCAAGATGACTAAGGATCTGGCGCTACTGGTCGGCCCCGAGCAGGAGTGGCAGACCACGCAGGAGTTCCTCGCGTCGATCGACTACAACCTCAAGCAGGAGATGAGCAATTGAAGAGTCCAGTACGAGTCACCGTCACAGGCGCCGCCGGCCAGATCGGCTACAGCCTCGTGTTCAGAATCGCAAGCGGCCAGCTACTCGGCCCCGACCAGCCGGTCGATCTGCGGCTGCTTGAGATCCCGCCGGCGATGGGAGCGCTCGAGGGTGTCGCGATGGAGATCGTCGACTGCGCCTTCCCGCTACTCGCCGGGCTTGACCTGCACGAGAACCCGCAGGACGCTTTCGACGGGGTCAACATCGCGTTGCTGGTTGGTTCGCGCCCGCGCACGAAGGGCATGGAGCGTGCAGAGCTGCTCAGCGAGAACGGCAAGATCTTTACCGCCCAGGGCAAAGCGCTGAACGAAAAGGCCGCGAGCGATCTGAAGGTGTTGGTTGTCGGCAATCCCGCCAACACCAACTGCCTGATCGCGATGAACAACGCACCCGACATCCCGCGTGAGCGCTTCACCTCGATGATGCGCCTGGACCACAACCGGGCTGTCGCCCAGTTGGCGAGCAAGGTGGCCGTGCCGGTCTCTGAGGTCACCAAGATGGGCGTATGGGGCAATCACTCGCCGACCATGTACCCGGACCTGTTCCACGCCGAGATAAACGGCGTTCAGGCGGCCAAGGTGGTTGACGACCAGGAATGGATCGAGAGCAACTTCCTGCCGAACGTCGGCAAGCGCGGCGCTGCGATTATCGAGGCCCGTGGAGCCTCCAGCGCCGCCTCGGCCGCCAACGCTGCAATCGATCACGTGCGCGACTGGGTCAGCGGCACCAGCGATTGGGTGTCGATGGGCGTCCTCTCAGACGGCTCATACGGCGTTCCCGAGGGCCTGATCAGTGGTTTCCCGTGCACCTGCTCTCAAGGAGAGTTCTCGATCGTGCAGGGCCTGGACATCGACGAGTTCTCACGCGCCAAGATCGACGGGTCGATCGCCGAGCTACAGGACGAGCGCGCGACAGTCGAGAGCCAAGGCCTCATCTAGATTTAACAAAAACGGCCGGGCGTCATGCCCGGCCGTTTCGCACATCAAAGCCGCGTCCGACGGATCGTCGTTCCTGGCAAGGACGCAGGGAGCGTGACGTGCTTTGCACGCGAGCGACCGAGGACGCCGCCAGGGACGACGAGACTAGGACGCAGGATGCCAGCCCCTGCCCTGCTTCTTTATCTTCTTTTCCTGCTCGAGGCTCGGAAGCACTCGGTATAGGTAGTTCTGCTTGATGCCCATCTTGGCGGCGAGCTCGGGGATGGTGATTCCCGGTTGACCCGTTACGAACTGGAGTGCCTGGGCGGCGCGTGTGCCGCTGCCCTTACGGCGTCCTGCGCGGCGCTTGGGGGCGGCTGCCCTGGTAGTGGTGGTGGCTGCGGCTGACGCTGTCGCCGCCTTGGGCGGACGGCCACGGCGCTTACCGGTGGCACGGGTCTTGGTCTTGTTGGCAGAGCCGCGCGGACGACCGGGACCACGGCGCACCGGCGCTACGGCTGAGGCGGTCGAGGTGGTCGAAGAGCCACCGACGCCGGCCAGTGCCTTGGCGGCGGCCTCCAGCTGGCTGTACTCGTCGATCAGCGGCTTTAGCTCCGCCATTCGATCCGTTATCTCTCGGCGCTTCTCGGCAAGAAAGTCAGTCACGATCGTGTCCTGTTCGGTGGGGGAATCTGGAAACCCGCGGTGTTGCGAGCTTAGTTACTTCGCTTCACTCTACACAACGGAGTGTCAACGCGTGCAATTCTCCGCTCAGTCGATTTACCCTGCCGGGCCCAAACCTACTCAGGGAGGCTCTCAGTCTCCAAAATCGATCTGAGTCGCTCAAGCGTTCGTATGGCCTCCCGCTCGGGGATTCCGCCGATAAGCGCGCGGCTTGCAAGTGCCCCGAACGGGCCGAGCGGGGCGTGAAACTGGTTGCGGTAATCGAAGCGAGTTCCTCCGTCCGCGGTTTCGCTCAGTCTGTACTCGGTGCGGGCGCGCGAACGCGCCGGGCCGCGTCCCTCCCAGACAGCGAGCTTGGCCGGCTCGCACTGCACCAGTCTCCAATGTACGTCGAGGCTGACCCCTCTCAGGTGGATTTGCTGGTCCATCCTCAGCCCGACGCGAGCCGGGCCCTGCTCGTAGTCGCGCAACCTGCGGTGAACGGTGACCCAATCACCCAATCGCCGTGGATCCATCGCCACGTCCCACACCTGGGTCGGACTGGCGGCGATCTGGATCGACGTGGTGACGGTGCTCACTCCGCTTCGAACGGTATCGGCGCCGTGCGATCAGCGCGCGGCGAGCGGCTCAACCCGCTCCCACTGATACAGCGCGTGCTCTACGCCCGAGTCAAACGAATGCAGCTCGACGTCGAGCAACTCGGGCACACGATCTTCGGCCGGCAGTAGGTCACCCGTCAATCCCGCCATCAACGGGATGATCAACTCAGGACTCTCGCGTGTAAGTGACGCGGCCAGGCGAGCGCTCAGCGGCGTGGCGGTAACCGGCAGTCCAACGCTTGGACGGGAAAGCAGCATCAGCGAAGCGATCCGCTGGAGGATCTCGCCGTAGCAAAGGACGTCGGGACCTCCGACATCGAGCGTTTGACCGGTAACCGCGTCGCTACCTGCGCAGGCGGCGAGCATCTCGACCACATCGCGCTCGTCTATCGGTTGCGTGTGGTAACGGCGCCAGGCCGGAAGTGCAAGCACGGGCATGCGCTCGACCAAGCGCACGAGGAAGCGAAATGAGCGAGAGCGAGCGCCAATCACCACAGAGGCTCGTAGCGCGACCGAGCCCGGCACCGAATCGAGCAGTATTCGCTCCACCGCGTAGCGGCTGGCCAGATGCGTGGATGGACGGCCTTCAGATGGCACGAGGCCGCCGAGGTAGACGATGCGCTCTACACCGGCCGCCCGGGCGGCCTGCGCGAACGTGTCAGCGGAGGCTCGCTCGCGCGCGGCGAATGAGGTTCTGAGCGATCCGCCGGCACCGTCGGCGACGGGCTCCATCGAGTGGATCAGGTAGTAGGTGACCTCTACGTCGCGCATCGAAGCGGCGACTCCCTCACCGCTAACGGTGTCGCCGATGCTCACCTCGACGTCATCGAGACTGGCCGCTCCCGTGTAGGCGAGCGCGCGGCGCACACGCTCGCGGTCGCGTGCAAGCGCGCGCACGTCGTGCCCCTGCTCGAGCAGGCGCGGCAGCAGCGCGGCGCCCACGAAGCCGCTGGCGCCGGTGAGCAGGATGCGCATGGCGGAGATGATGCGTGTTTTCTCTGCGATTTGCGAGAGCCGATTGCGCGCCCCCCTTGAGGCGCTGGTCTCGCGGTGCTTTGATGCCTGCCTGTCGTTCAGTCAAGCCGAGTCAAAGGGGAACGTATGCCGAAGCAGAGCAAGCGAGCAAACCGCAAGGTCACCTGCGAGGAGTGCTATTTCAAGTGCAACTTGCTGTGTGCCCTGGATCTCGCCGAGCCCTGCTCCACATTCCGACCTGCGCACGCAAAGCTGGCGCCGCCACAGCAGCTGCGCTTCGTCTTTCGCCAGGAGCGCCGCTCGCGCGCTGCGTGGGCATTTCCCTCAGCACAGGAGCAAGCCGCGCTGCATGCCTGAGACACGTTCCGAATCCCGATCATCGGGGGTATATTGGACAGACTCGGCAAGCTTTCGGCAGAGGCGGTGGCACAAATGGCGGCAAAAGACAGGTTTGGTAAGGCCAGCGAGGCGGTACGCAGCAGCGACTATCTCAAACGGCTGATCGAAGACGAGCAGTTGCGTGCGAACCTGCTCTCGGCGTACGCCTCGGCGCGCAGCGCCTACGGGCGCGTCAGCAACGGCAAGCCCGCGGGCAAGGCGCTGATGGAGGATCGCAAGCTCCAGCGCGAGCTGGCCGAAGCGGCCAATGCACTAAAGGAAGCGTCCTATGCGATCCGACAGCCCCCGGCGAAAGCCAAGCGCAAAGGCGGTCTCGGCCGCACCTTGTTGCTGATCGTCGTGGGCGCGGCGCTTGCGCTGGCGCTCAGCGAAGACCTGCGCTCGAAGCTGCTCGACCTGCTGTTCGGGGCCGAGGAGGAATTCGACTACAGCTCTACCACGATGCCTTCGCAGGCCGCGCCGACGCCGGAGAGTGCTCCCGCCGCGTGAGCGCGAGCACAAGCACAACCCCGGCGCCGAGCACCAAGGGGCTCTCAGGCGAGAAGGCGCGGCGTATCGTCGAGGCGATGCGCCACAGCGTCGCCCGCCGCGGCGCCGCCGGCTCTACCTTCGACCACGTCTCGCGCGAGGCCGGCGTCTCGCGCGGGCTTCTGCACTACTACTTCGGCACCAAGGAGCAGCTGCTGGTCGAGGCGGCGCGCCGCGACTGCGAGCTGCGCATCGAAGCGCTCGAGCGGCGGCTGGCCGGCGCGCAGACGGCGGATGACTTCGTCGCGCTGCTGGCCGAGAACCTGCAGGAGACGATCCGCGAGGACCCCGACTTCGTCACGCTCGTGTTCGAGCTGTTCACGCTCTCGCGCCGCAACGAGGACATCGCAGTCGAGTATGCGCGACTGGTGCGGCTCACGCGCGAGCGGCTGGCCGGGATGCTCGCGGCCGCCCAGAGCGAGGGGGTGCTGCAGTTGCACGCCGAGCCGGAGGCGGTCGCCGACATCCTGTTCTCGCTCGGCGACGGCTTTTCGCTGCGCATGATCGCCGAGCCCGAGCGCGACTTCTCAGAGACGATCCGCGCTGGGATCGAGTGCGCTCGCTCGCTGGTCGCGGACTGAAGCGCTCCTATAATGCCCGCAAGCATGCCGACCTACGAGTACAGACGGCCGGACGGGACCACCTTCGAGGTGGTCCAATCATTTAGCGAAGACCCGCTCACCAAGGATCCCGAGACGGGGGCTCCGGTCGAACGCGTTCTGCACGCGCCCGCCGTGCACTTCAAGGGCAAAGGCTTCTACAACACCGACTACGGTACGCGCAAACGCCAGCGCGAGAACGCGGCCTCGTCGGAGAACGGCTCGAGCGCCGACGCCGGCAAGGGCTCGTCGGATTCTGGCGGCGCTGACGCATCCGCAAAGCCCCAGGATAAGAAAGAGGCGCCGGCCAAAGCGGCCGAGAAAAGCGACGCGAAGCCGGTCGCGGCGGCGAAGTAGTCAGCCCGCCAAGAAGCGGGCGACGTCCGCGCGGCGGGCGGCTTCTGAGACGGTCAGCCCTTCTCCGCCGCTTGGCAGTGTGATCTGCCCGGTCGGTCGCAGCACGCGCGTGGGCGGCGTGCCGGTCGTGGCGAGCGCGGCGAACATCCCGAGCAGTTCGGCGCCGCTCATGTCGGAGATGATCGCCGGCGGCGCGTTCCAGGCGATCAGCGGCAGCCGCACGAAGCTCGAGAACGACGCCAGGCGCGCCTTCATGTCGTTGAACAGCGCCTGCTGGTGTTCCTCGCGCTGGATGTCGGTCTGGCTAGAGGCGCACAGGTTCTCGCGCGTGCGCGCCAGCGCCAGCGCTTCGCGGCCGTCGATGTGGTGAGTGCCGGCGCTCAGGCGCAGCGTGAAGCCGCCGTTGGCCGAGCCGCCGTCGAGCTTGGACAGGACGCAACCGCCGCTGTAGTCGACTCCGCCCATCGCGTCGATCAGTTGCGGGAAGTTTTCGAAGTTGACTTCCACGACGTGGTTGATCGGGACGCCCAACCAGCTCTTGATCACCGACACCGACTCGGCCGGCCCGCCGAACTCGTGCGCGGCGTTGACCTTCTCCAGTCCGTGACCGGGGATTTCGACGACGGTGTCGCGCGGGATCGACAGCCGCGCGGCGTGCCCGCCGCCGGTGCGGATCAGCATGATCGTGTCCGAGCGCCCGAAGCCGGTCGTTTCCGCGCCCGGTTCCTTCGAGTTCTTCTGGCGGCGGTCGGAGCCGAGCACGAGGATGTTGTTGGCGGAGGTGAGCGGGAGGCCGGCCGGGTCGAGCACGGCCCCGACGTTGCCGGGCAGCGAGCTGCGCTCGAAGTGGGCGCTGAGCAGGAACAGCACGAGCGAGAGCAGGAGCCAGCCGGCGATGAGCGCGAGCAGGCCGAGGATCACGCGCTTTGGCGTTATGCGTTCACGCCAGCCCCGTGTGCTCCCGGGCGGCGGCTCACCTGGCCGGCGGGGGCGTCTGGGGGAGCGCAGTTCGGCGGCGAGATCGTCTGTTGATTGCGCTTGTGCCCGTCGCGACAGGCGCGGAGCGGCGCGGTAGCGCTTGTATCCGGACCCGCCCGCCCCGGTCGCCTGGCGCCCCGGCGTATCTCGCTGAATCGGCTTGCGTGGCATCGCGTACCTATATTTGCCGCATGAGGGGTGCGGAGGAGGCAGTTGCAAGCGATCTGGCGGCGCCCTCCTCTGGTCGGCTGATCGTCTGCCCCACGCCGATCGGCAACCTTGGCGACATCACTTTGCGAGGTCTCGACGCGCTACGCACCGCCGACGTGATCGCCTGCGAGGACACACGGCGCACGCGCGTGCTGCTCGACCGCTACGAGATCGCAGGAAAGCTCGTCAGCTTCCACGAGCACAACGAAGACGCCCGCGCCGCGCAGCTTCTGGGGCGGATAGAGGAGGGAGAGGTCGTCGTGCTGGTCTCAGACGCCGGCATGCCGCTCGTATCGGACCCCGGGTACGCCCTCGTGCGTGCTTGCGTCGAGCGAGGGCTTCCCGTCGAGGTCCTGCCGGGGGCGAGCAGCGTCACGACGGCGATCGTCGCCTCAGCGCTGCCCGGCGAGCGCTGGCGCTTCGTCGGTTTCCTGCCGCGTCGAGGCGCGGCCAGCAAGCGCGCGGAACTGACGCGGGTGTTGGGCGAGACCCCGGAGACGCTGGTGGCGTTCGAGTCGCCCGGGCGACTCGCCGCCACGCTCGACGTCCTGGCGGCGCTCGACCCCGAGCGCCCGGTCGCCGTCTGCCGCGAGCTGACCAAGCTGCACGAGGAAGTCCGTCGTGGGCCCGCCGCGACGCTTGCCGCGCACTACCGCGAGCACCCGCCGCGTGGGGAGATCGTGCTTGTAATAGGTGCCCGCCCACCCGCACGCCCGCTCTCACCGCAGGGGCACGCCGGCGGCGAGGAGGCGCTCACGGCTCTGCGCGCGCTCGTGGAGGCAGGCGCACGCCCTCGGCCAGCGGCGGCGGCGATCGCCAAGCTCATGGGGGGCAGCGCCAACGAGTTGTACCGGGCGCTTCTCTTGAGGTAGAGATCTTCGCCGAGCGCGATCGCGGTGGATAACTCGTCGAACCCGTTCGACACGTCGGTCGGTGATGTGTATGTCGTTGACAGCGCCAACAACGTGGTGGACAGGTTCACCGCAGCTGGGGTGTATGTCAGCCAGCTGACGGGAACGGCTGCTGGGAGCTTCTCTGAAATCAAGGGTGTCGCCGTCGATGCCAATGGCAACGTATGGGTGTCGCAGGCTTCGGGGGAAGTGGCGGAGTTCGCCGGCGGCTGGAATACGAATCAGAGCGCCGGCCAGGGCGGCTTGGCGATCGGACCGTCGGGGACCGTCTATGTCGCTGTCGGTGGCTTCGGTATCACCACACGACCGGCACGATCAATTGCCATTTGCATGGTAGAAACATACAATGATGACGGCTGAGGAAAGCCCGATCAGTACAGCACCCAGGTGCTACCTTCGCGAGGCCGCCGGCGAAGACGTGCTCACGGTTGCCGCTGGACCGCGGCGACGAGCGCTCGCGCGCGCTCGAAGATCAACATGTCGAGCTTGAGCCCGTGTGCGCGAGCGACTCGTTCGTGCAGTACACGCAGCTCGTTCTCGTCGAGCGCGCCGAGGGATTCGCGCCTGTCAAGCGTCTCGACGGGTAGGCGCAGGAGGGATGTCACGATCGCCGCGTTCTCGACGGGCAGGCCCGGAAAGCGGTCCGGACGCAGGCTGAACAACCCAGGGTCCCCACCGTCGCGAACCAGCTGGCGGACGGTATCGGATGAGAGCTTCTCCAGGCGACGCAGGCGCAGCGCGAGCACTTCTTCGTGCTCCGGAAGAACCTCGGTGATCACCAGAACGGGACGAGCCTTCACGGGCGTAAGGACGACGAACTCGCTCATGCCCCTGCGGACCGCATCGACGAATGGGCCGGGGGAGCTGACCTCCTTCGGGGCCATCCCCTCGCCGTACAGTCGAAACGGAGGTCTCGGGCTGTACGGAGCGAGCGCCCAGTAACAATGTCCGAGCGGCGGCACCTATCCGAATATCTCGCTCAGGAGCGCCGGGTCGACGATCGGCTCGCCGGGTGTGTCCTCCTCGCGATGCGCCCGCATGGCGTCCGGGCTGGGAGTGAACGGCCCGAGCTCGGCGACTTCGTCGAGCAGCCGGTCGAAGTCGTCCAGGCGGTGGAAGTCTGTCGGGTGGATGAGCATCGCTCGCTCCTTTCCGTAGCGTGAGATCACGTCCACCTCTCCCGGCGTGGGGTCGGGCACGCGAACCTCGTTGCCCCTGATTGTTCTGCTCCTGAGCGCCACGACACGCAGTCTAGCAGGTGTCGGACGACAATTGACGTGTCGTACAGGTCGACGTTTGGGTTGCCTGAGCACGGTAGTGCGGATGGTGGCTGCACCGGTGCGCTCGCTGTCCTCGGCGAGTGCCAGTAGCCTGCGAAGCAGTGTCCTTCTACGTGACGACCCCCATCTACTACGTCAACGCCGCCCCGCATCTCGGGCACGCCTACACGACGATCGCCGCCGATGTGCTCGCGCGCCACCACCGCCAGCGCGGTGAGGACGTGTTCTTCCTGACCGGCACCGACGAGCATGGCGAGCCGGTGGCCGATGCGGCGCATGCGCTCGGGGTGGAGCCGCAGGAGCTCGCCGACCGCAACTCCGAGCGCTTCCGGGCGCTGGCGCCGCGGATCGGGGCGTCAAACGACTTCTTCATTCGCACCACCGACCCCCAGCACATGAAGGTCGTGCAGGACATTCTCACGCGCGTGCGCGAGGCTGGGCACGTGTACATGGGAAAGTACGAGGGCTGGTACTGCCCGAAGTGCGCCGACTTCAAGGCGGAGAACGAAGTGGACGAGGGCGAGCGCTGCCCGATCCACCACGTGGCGCTGACACGCGAGCAGGAGGACAACTACTTCTTTGCGCTGTCTGCGTTCCAGGAGCCGCTGGAACGCCTGTATGCGCAACGGGAGGACTGGGTGGCTCCGCGCAGCCGCTACAACGAGGCGCTGTCGTTCATCCGCTCGGGTTTGCGCGACGTGCCGCTCTCGCGCCACAAGCTGACCTGGGGGGTGCCGGTCCCGTGGGACCCCGAGCACGTGTTCTACGTCTGGTTCGACGCGTTGCTGAACTACTACTCGGCGCTTGCGTACGCGCGTCCCGGCGGGGACTTGACCGAGACCTTCTGGCCCGCTGACGTGCACTTGGTCGCCAAGGATATCCTGCGCTTTCACACCGTCTACTGGCCGGCGCTGTTGATGGCCGCCGGGATCGAGCTGCCGCGGAAGGTGTTCGTGCACGGGTACCTGCTGATGGACGGCGAGAAGATGAGCAAGTCGCTTGGCAACGTGCTCGACCCGTTCGAGGTGATCGACCGCTTCGGCGCCGACGCGCTGCGCTTCTATCTGCTGCGCGACGTGTCGTTTGGTCAGGACGGTTCGGTCTCCACGGCATCGTTTGAGCAGCGTTACGAGAGCGAGCTGGCCAACGATTACGGCAACCTGGCGAGCCGCACGATCGCGATGGTCATTCGCTACCGGGATGGCGCGGTTGCCACTGGCGGGCTGGACGAGGCGCTCGCCGCCGACTTCGCCGCGTTGCCGGCTCGGGTGGCCGAGCTGCTCGACGGGGTCGAGCTGACTAACGCTCTCGAAGAGATCTGGAGCGGCGTGCGACGCCTGAACCGCTACGTGGAGGAGCAGGCGCCGTGGCAATTGGCGAAGGACCCGGCGCGAGCGCAGGAGCTCGACCGCGTGCTGGCGACGCTCGCCGAGGGATTGCGCGTCGTCTCGGTGCTGCTTCACCCCTACCTGCCCGACAGCACCGGCCGCCTGCTCGACGTGCTCGGTGTGCACAACCTCTCATTCGCGAGCGCCACATTTGGCGCAGGCGCGATCGAGCGTGTACGTGCGCTCGAGCCGCTGTTCCCAAAGATCGCACTCGCCGCCGCCGCCGAACAGCCCGCCGGCGCGTGATCGACTCGCACACCCACCTCGACCTGTGCGAGGACCCCGACTCGGAGCTGGTAGAGCGGGCGCTCGCCGCCGGGGTGAAGAAGATGCTCACCGTCGGCACCGACGGCTCCACCTGCCGCGCAGCGCTCGCGGCCGCCGAGGCGTTCCCGCAGGTGTGGGCGGCGATCGGGCGGCATCCCAACTCCGCCAAGGGGTTTGACGACGCCGACCTGGCCGAGCTGCGGGCGCTGGCCGAACACCCGCGCTGCCTGGCGATCGGGGAGACCGGGCTTGACTTCTACCGCGACTCCGCACCCAGGGAGGATCAGGAGCGCGCTTTCGCGGCGCAGATAGCGCTGGCGCGCGAGACCGGCAAGCCGCTCGTGATCCACTCGCGCGCCGCCGAGGCCGAGACGCTCGACCAGCTCGCCCGTGAAGGCGAGGGAGTTCAGGTGATCATTCACTGCTTCTCGATGCCCACACGCCTCCAGGAATGCTTGGAGCGCGGCTATGCGATCTCCTTCGCCGGCAACGTCACCTACAAGAGCGCCGCCGACCTCGCGGACGCCGCCAAGCAGGTGCCCGACGAGCGGCTGCTGGTGGAGACCGACGCCCCGTACCTGACTCCGCAGGCGGTTAGAAAGCACCGCAACGAGCCGGCGTTTGTCGCGCATACCGTGGCGTTCCTCGCCCACGTGCGCGGCACGAGCGTCGAGCGGCTCGGTGATGTGGTCGAGCGGACCGCCGGGCGCGTGCTCGGGTGGTGAGCGTGGTGAGAGCGTCACGCGCGCGCGAAAAGGTGGGTGTGCGGCGAACATCCGCGACCGGCCGCCCGGCGAAGGATCTGGGCCAGAACTTCCTCGTCGACCCGAACATCCTCGACGTGATCGGGCGCGAGGCCGACCTGTCGGGCGAGGACGTGGTGCTCGAGGTCGGGGCCGGCGAAGGGATGCTGAGCGGCTACTTGGCCCCGCGTGTGCGGTGGCTGCATGTCGTCGAGATCGACGAGCGGCTGCGCGAGCGATTGACCGCGAGTGTTGGGGCGCTTGCCAATGTGAGTGTCCTGTGGGAGGACGCGATGAAGCTTGACCTCAGCGAGCTCGAGCCGCCGCCCACGAAGCTCGTCGCCAATCTGCCCTACGGCGTCGCGGCTGGGGTGGTGCTGCGCACGATCGAGCAGCTTCCAAGCGTGGGCTCGATGCTTGTGATGGTGCAACGCGAGGTGGGGGAGCGCTTCGCGGCGGCGCCCGGTGGAAAGGATTACGGCATCACCTCCGTGCTCGCGCAGATCGCCGGGGAGGTGAAGGTGGTGAGGAGAATCCCTCGGACCGTATTCCGTCCGGCGCCGAACGTGGACTCGGTGCTGCTGAGGATCGTCCGGATCGGCCCGGGCGCTAGCCCGGGGGTGAAAACGCTGGTTGGTGCAGCGTTTGCTCACCGTCGCAAGGCGCTCGCGCGCTCGTCGGCGCTTGCCGGCGTCGGTCCAGGACGCGAGACGACCAGAGCGGCGCTTGCCGCGCTCGGGCATCCTGAGGACGTGCGCGCCGAGCGCTTGGCGCCGGCGGAGTTCGTCGCGTTGGCTGAGGCGCTCGGGTTGCGATGATCGCAAGCGACGGCGCTCTGGTCCCGATGGCGCTGCCGCTGCGCACGCTCGCCCCGGCGAAGATCAACCTCGGGCTGTTCGTCGGGCCAACCCGCCCCGACGGCAAGCACGAGCTGGTCAGCGTGATGCAGCCGGTCTCGCTCGCCGATGAGATCACGCTTGAGCCGGCTGCAGACGGTGACGAGGTGGTGTGCCCTGGCGTCGAGGGGGAGAACCTCGCCGCGCGCGCGATCGAGCTGTTCCGCCAGGCCACCGGCTGGAACGAGGGTCCGGTGCGCCTGAGCATCGACAAGCGCATCCCTGTCGCCGCGGGGATGGGGGGAGGCTCGGCCGATGCCGGCGCCGCGCTCAGGTTGATGCGAGCGGCGAGTGGCTTGAGCGACATGGATCTGCTGCTTACCCTTGCCGCCGAGTTGGGCGCCGACGTCCCGGCTCAAGTCATGCCCACGCGAACGCTCGCGACTGGCGCGGGCGAGCTGCTCGAGCCGCTCCCAGACCCATTCTCGCCGATCGGCGTGCTCGTATTGCCACAGGCGCAAGGGCTCTCCACGGCGGCGGTATATGCGCAGGCCGACCGTACGCAGCCGGCACGAGACGCGCGGTATCTCGTGGACCGTCGCGAGGGGCTGCGCGCCGCGTTCGCGTTGGGAGCGGCTGTGCCCGAGCACATGCTGCTGGCAAACGATCTCCAGGACGCTTGCCGATCCCTCTCCCTTGAGGTTGCGCCGGCACTGGCGCAGGCGCAGGAAGCGGGCGCCGAGCACGCGTTCGTCAGCGGCTCGGGCCCCACCGTGGTGGGACTGTTCGCGCGCGCCAACGGCGCCGAGCGCGCTCGGCGCGCCGCGGCCGCCCTGGCCGGTCGTGTCCCCGCGCCGATCGCGGCCGAGACGGTGGGCGCTCGCTTTGCTGCCGTACAGCCCCTCGGTGCGTAAGAATGCGCTGACGCTATGAGCACCAACGCCGTCACCTATCTCGTAGCCGCCTGCGCTGGCGTGTTTGGCTTGGCGCTGTACGTCGGGCTGATCTTGGCGCCTGCCTGGAGCTCCTACTCGCGTGTGTGGGAGCGCATGGCCGCGACCGTGCTGTCGCTGTACGTCTTGCTCGTGTTCGCCGGCGGTGGCGTCCTGGCCGCGCTGGCAGCCGTCTATCTCTGGGGCTGAGCAGTGTCTGAGCTGACCGGCCTCGACGCCGTCACCGAGGCGGTTGAGTCCGGCGCGGGCCTGCCCGAGGTGGTGCGGGCCGCCTCCAAGGCGCTCGACGCCAGCCTGGCTGTTACCGACGCGGCCGGCGCCGCGATCGCCGTGGCGGCCCGCTCCAGCGCCGACGAGCGCTCGCTGCTTGCCGGTGGCGAGGGGGTGACGAACCTGCCGCTACGAGTCGCCGACGCGGTCGTCGGCTCGCTGCACATGCGCTCCCGCACAGAGCCCAGTCCGCTAGTGCGCAGGCTGCTGGTGACGATGATCGCCTCCGAGGTCGAGCGTGTGCGCGCCCCCGACTTGGCCTCCGAGACAGCGGCGGCCGAGCTGCTGCGCTTTGCGCTCGGCGGCGGTCCAGCCGCACGCGAGGACATCCTCGCGCGTGCGCGGGAGGTGTCGATCGAGCTGCACGACGGCGCCAGCGTGATCGTCGCCCGCGCGCACCCGCAGGTGCCCACCGAGGAGGGCTGGCGCGCCCGTGCCCGCGCTGTCGCCGAGCGGGGCGCCCGCGCGGCCGCCCCGCGTGCGATCGCCGCGCTATCCGAGCGTGAGGGAGCGGGCGGCGTGGAGATCCTGCTGCTCGTGCCCGGCAGCGACGAACAGCTGGCCGCTCGTGCCGGCGAAGGCGTCTTGCGCGAGATGCAGAGCGCTCTGTCGGGCTACACCTTCGCCGTGGGTCGCAGCCGCCTGGCCGAGGATCCCGCCGATCTGCGCCGCGCCGGCGGCGAGGCGCTGCTGGCGGCCAACGTCGCCGAGGGCGAAGCGCAGGACGGCGTGCTCGCCTTCGAGCAGACCGGCGCCTATCGCCTGCTGCTCAGCTCGATGACCGAGAACCCGGCTGAGCTGCAGCGCTTCTACTCGGAGACCGTCGAGCCGTTGGTGGCCTACGACGAGCAGTACGAGACCGAGCTGCTACAGACGCTCGAGCGTTTCCTGGAGGCCGACGGTAACGTCGCCGGTACGGCGCAGCGACTGTTCACCCACCGGCACACGGTCTACTACCGCCTGGAGCGTGTGCGCGAGTTGACGGGCCTTGATGTCTCATCCTCAGACGGCCGCGAGAAGCTGAGTCTGGGCCTGAAGTCGATGCGAGTGCTCGGACTCTCCTCGACGCGTGGTCCGGCCTCCGAGGATGGTGCGCATGCGGGCCGGGTGCCGCGCCGCTCCTCGCGGCGCGGATAGCGACGGTAGAGTCTGTGGTCCCCTTGGGGGGTCGTCCAATGGCAGGACATCAGGTTTTGGTCCTGAGAATCGGGGTTCGAATCCCTGCCCCCCAGTCCGGGCGGCGCCGGCCGCCGTCAGGCCTTTACCGTCGGGGAGGGAACTAGAGTCATCGCCATGAGCGCCCCCCCCACAGTCCTGATCCTCG
>DATAQR010000179.1:0-4866 GCA_036264565.1 Solirubrobacteraceae bacterium
AGCGGCGGGCCTGGCCCGCTTCTACGCGCCGAGCGACTGGGAAAGCGCTACGGCTCGCGCGAGGCGCTGCGCGAGGTCAGCTTCAGCGCCGGGCCCGGCGAAATGATCGCGGTGATCGGGCCCAACGGCGCCGGCAAGACGACGCTGCTGTCGCTGCTCGGGGGTGTGCAGCCCCCCAGCTCCGGGGCGGTCGTGCGCTCCGGTGGGGCTGTCGGGTGGGCGCCGCAGCAGCCGGCGCTCTACTCGAAGCTGACAGTCAGCGAGAACCTGAGGCTGTTCGCGCGCCTGGAGCGGGTGGCCGACCCCGACGCGGCGGTGGCGCGGATGCTCGAGCAGACCGGGCTGGCCGAGCGTGCACGCGAGCGAGTGCAGCGGCTCTCCGGCGGCAACCGCCAGCGCGTCAACGTTGCGCTCGCATTGCTGGCCGAGCCGCCGGCGATCCTGCTCGACGAGCCCTCCTCGGCGCTCGATCCCGGTCAGCGCGAGCGGCTGTGGAGCTTCGTCGGCGAGCGCGCCGCGCAGGGGGTGTGCGTGGTCTTCTCCACCCACATCGTCGCCGAGGCGGACCGTTATGCCGACCGCGTGCTCGTGCTCGACCAGGGCGAGCTGCTGTTCGATGGCCCACCGGGCGAGCTGGCGGCCGCCGGTGGCGGTAGCGACTTTGAAGCCGCGTTCGTCTCCTTCTTGCGCGGGCGGGCGCGCACGTGAGCCGGGCCGCTCGTCCACGCGTCGCGGGATGCGGGAGCAGCCATCCGTGAGGTGGCTGCTGGCCAAGGACCTGCTGATCCTGCGCCGCTCGCGGCTGTTGGTCGCCGTGCTCGTCCTCTATCCGGTGGCGATCGCCCTGCTGATCGGCTTTGCCATCTCCGCTTCTCCCTCGAAGCCGCGCGTGGCGGTCGTCGATGAAACCCCGCCTGACACGACGATCGCTCTGGGGAACACACGCATTGGCATCGCCCAATACACCGACGAGCTGTTCAGCCAGGTTCAGGTCGTGCCCGTACAGACGCGCGCAGCCGCCGTCGCCAAGGTGAACTCGGGCGACGTGCTGGCCGCGATCATCATTCCCGACGACATCGTTGGCAAGCTCTCCTCCGGGGTCCAGCAGGCGCAGGTTGAAGTCATCTACAACGGCGACGCGCTCAAGCAGTCGCTCGTGCGCTCGGCGATCGACTCGGCGCTGGCCCAGGCCAACCTTGGCCTCTCCCAACAGATACGTACAGTCGCCGCGCACGACATCGACTTGCTGCTAGCGGGCGGGCAACTCGGTGCGCTCGGCTCCAGCCAGGAAATAGTCGGCCTCCGTCACATCGCCCCGGCGCTTGCAGGGGTGGCCTCGCGCACCCCCGCCGGTGGCGACCGCACGACGCTAAAGAAGATCGCCGGTTTCGCCGCTTTCGCGGCAAGCAATCTCGGTATCGCCAAGAATGTCCTAACGACGGTGAGCCAGCCGATCGCGGTTAAGAGCACGTTGCTGCACGGGCGCCGCACGCCGCTTGACACATATGCGGTGGTGGTCGCGGTCAGCATCTCGCTGATGCTGCTGTCGGTGCTGCTTGCCGCCGGCGGCGTGGCGCTCGAGCGCGAAGAGCACACGCTTGCGCGCCTGATCAGAGGCCCACTCGTCACGCGCGAGGGCCTGCTCGCCGAGAAGGTGCTGCTCGCCGCCGGCTGTGGCTTTGCCGTGGCGCTGGTGATGCTGCTCGGCGTCAGCGCCTTTGTGTCGCTGGATGCCTCGCGCATCGCCGTCTGGGCGCTCGCGCTCCTCTGCGGCGCGGTCGGCTTCGCCGCGCTCGGGGTGGCGATCGGGGCGCTGGCGCGTGAGGTGCGCGCCGCATCGCTGCTCGCGTTCCTGCTGGTGTTGCCGCTGGCGTTCCTGGCGCTGGTGCCAAGCGGCTCGGTCGCCGCCGGCCTGTACTCGGTGATCGCAGCGATCTCGTTCGTGTTCCCGTTCAAGGCGGCGCTGCAGGCGCTCGACGCGGCGGTGAACCGCTCATCTCCAGGCCTTGCGATCTCGATCGTGCACGTGCTCGTGGTTGCGCTGGGCTTTGGGGCGCTCGCCCGGCTGGGATTGCGCCGGGCGGAGTAACCTGGAAACGGATGGCCTTCCCCGCAACGCGCATGCGCAGGCTGCGCGCGACGCCGGCCCTACGCGGACTGGTCCGCGAGACCGGGCTGCGCGCCGACCGCCTAGTGGCGCCGCTGTTCGTCTCTGAGACCGCGACGACGCGCGAGCCGGTGGCAGCGATGCCGGGCGTCTACAGGCTGCCGGTCGCCGAGGTCGTGCAGGAGGCGCGCGAGCTCGCCGAGCTCGGTCTTGGGGCAGTGATGTTGTTCGGGGTGCCCGCGCAGAAGGACGCTGAGGGCTCGGGGGCCTGGGACGACGAGGGCGGCGTGCAGCTGGCTGTGCGGGCGATCAAGCAGGCGCTGCCGGAGTTGGTGGTTATCACCGATGTATGCCTGTGCGAGTACACAGATCACGGCCACTGCGGTGTGATCGACACGAGCACCAGCTTGGCCCGGATCGACAACGACACGACGGTCGAGCTGCTGGCCCGTACGGCTGTCAGTCACGCCCGCGCGGGCGCGGACATGGTTGCCCCCTCGGACATGATGGATGGCCGCGTGGGTGCGATCCGCGCCGAGCTTGACGAGGAGGGATTCACAGAAGTGCCGATCCTCGCCTACGCCGCCAAGTTCGCCTCGGCCTTCTACGGCCCCTTCCGCGAGGCCGCCGCCTCCACGCCGGCGTTTGGCGACCGCCGCTCCTACCAGATGGATCCGGGCAACGGGCGCGAGGCTGTGCGCGAGGCGCTGCTCGACGCCGCCGAGGGCGCGGACATGCTGATGGTCAAGCCGGCCCTTTCCTATGGTGACCTGATCGCGGCCGTCAAGCGCGAGTGCGGGCTGCCCGTCGCCGCCTATAACGTCAGCGGCGAGTACGCGATGATCAAGGCCGCCGCGGCCGGCGGCTACCTGGACGAGCGCGCCGCGGTGTGCGAGATTCTCACTTCGCTGCACCGCGCCGGCGCGGACATCGTCATCACCTACCACGCAAAGGACGCCGCCCAGTGGCTCTCGCGGACGGAATAACCGACACGGCGCTGGCTACGGCCGGTGGTGATCTTGGGGGCCCACCCCCCAAGATTCGCAGCCGCAAGCTGGGCGCCGCGATCGCGCTGGATGACCTCGACAAGCGGCTGCTCAACCTGATGCAGGGCAGCTTCCCGATCGCTCCGCGCCCGTTCTTGTGCGTCGCCGGGCTGGCGGAGATAGAGGAGGCTGAGGTGCTTGCTCGCGTGCAGCGCCTGCTGGACGAGCGGATCATCCGCCAGGTCACGCCGATCTTCGACACGCGCGCGCTTGGTTACTCGTCGATGCTGGTGGCCGCCAAGGTCGACGCGAAGAACCCGCATCGCGCCGCGCAGGTGATCAACGCGCATCCTGGGGTCTCGCATAACTATCTGCGCAACCACGAGTTCAACCTGTGGTTCACGATCGCTACTGAGCCCGACTCGCCGCTGGGGCTGGAGGGCACGCTGGAGGTGCTGGCACGCGAGGCCGGGGCCGAGTCGGTGCGCCAGCTGCCGACGCTGAAGCTGTTCAAGATCCGGATGGACCTGGAGATGGAGGGCGATACCAAGGCGCTTTCCTCGCCAGCGGTCGCCACCGAGCCGATTGAGCTGGAGCCCCAGCCCTATGACGAGCGCGACATCGCCGTGATCCGTGCCCTGCAGGGGGACATGCCGATCACGGATGAACCGTACGCGCCGGCCGCCGCCGAGCTCGGTATCGAGCAGCAGGCGCTCTTGGACCATCTGGCGAGAATGCAGGAGCGTGGGCTACTGCGCCGGGTGGCGGCGATCCTCTACCACCGTCGCGCCGGCTTCTCGGCTAACGGCATGGGTGTGTGGAAGGTCCCGGACGAGCAGATCCACGAGATCGGGCGCCAGATGGCGGCGGTGCGCGGCATCTCCCACTGCTACCAGCGGCCCACCTACCAGGACTGGCCCTACTCGGTGTTCACGATGGCCCACGGCCGCTCCAAGCGAGAGTGCGATGCGATCCTCGACTCGATCGCCCAAATGACGGGGATCGAAGACCGCGCGACGCTGTACTCCTCGACCGAGTTCAAGAAGATCCGCCTGCTCTACTTCACCGACGAGTTCAAGGCATGGGAACGAGAGCACGCCGGCGTTTAGCGGGTCGGGCCGGCGAGGGACGGGCGGGGCGGGTGGAGCTTGCGTATGTGTTCTTTTCTTCTTCGAATTAGTTACAGCGTTGAATCATTCAAGGCTGTAACTATCGTCCCTACACAGGACGCAGTGCCCACCTCCTACACGCCGATCTCGGCGGAGCCCGGATGCCAGCCTCGCTGACCGATACCCGCTCGGGCGAGCTCAACCGCCGCGCCCTGGACGTGTTGCCCGGCGGCGTCAACTCTCCGGTGCGCGCTATGCGCGCGATCGGCCGCGACCCGATCTTTATCGAGCGCGGCAGTGGCGCGGAGCTGATCGACGTGGACGGCAACCGCTACGTCGACTACGTCTGCTCCTGGGGGCCGTTGATCCACGGGCACGCTCACCCTGACATCGTGGCTGCCGTAAAGGCCGCGGCCGAGCGCGGCACGACCTTTGGTGCGCCCACCGCGGGCGAGGTCGAGCTGGCCGTGGAGATCGCGCGGCGGCTGGACTCGGTCGAGATGGTGCGGATGACCTGCTCGGGCACGGAGGCGACGATGACCGCGGTGCGACTCGCGCGCGCCGCCACCGGGCGCGAGCGGATCGTCAAGTTCGAGGGCGCCTACCACGGGCACCTCGACGGCCTGCTCGCACAGGCCGGCTCGGGCCTGGCCACCCAGGCGCT
>DATAQR010000007.1:0-21606 GCA_036264565.1 Solirubrobacteraceae bacterium
CCGCCCATGAGCGACACACAACGGTTTCCGCGGCCGGCGACGCCCCCTGGACTCGATCCCTCACGCGCGAGCCAGCGTGCGGCCGACCCCGCCGGCTGGCGCTATCCCGACGAGCAGCGAGCCGCGGTCCACCGCGTGATCGAGGAGCGTCGCGACGTGCGCCGCTTCCGAGCCGAGGATGTCCCCGACGCGGTGCTGCGGCGTGTGCTCGCGGCGGCGCACCGCGCCCCCTCGGTCGGGCTGATGCAGCCATGGCGGTTGATCGTGATCCGCGACATCGCCACGCGGACGGCGGTGCGACGCCTCGCCCAGCGCGAGCGGCTGCGCCAGGCGTCGCGCTTCGACGAGCGCGCGCGCGAGTTCCTAGACAAGAAGATCGAGGGCGTCGTCGAGGCGCCCCTGGGGATCTGCGTGTGCTGCGACCATGGCCGGTCCGGCGCAGAGATCCTCGGCCGCGGCACGATCCCTGACACCGACCTCTACAGCACCGCCTGCGCGATCGAGAACATGTGGCTCGCGGCTCGCGCCGAGGGGCTTGGCGTGGGCTGGGTCAGCTTCTACCGGCCGGCCGATCTGCGCGCGCTGCTCTGCATCCCCGACCGGGTCGACCCGATCGCCTACCTGTGCGTGGGCTGGCCCGACGAGCGCCCGGTCCGCCCGAGCCTGGAGGCCGCGGGTTGGTCGAGCCGCCTGCCGCTGGAGGCGGTTCTCATGGACGAGCGCTGGCGGGAGGGACAGGCCGGCGAGGCGACGGACGAAACGACGGACGAGGCGAACGGCGAGGCGGCCGGGGAGGGAGCGAGCAAGCGAGAGGATGCCCGGCCGAAGAGACCCCGGATCGGGCCGGATCGTGTCGCCGCCATCGCCGCGCGCGACCGGCTCGACCAGCTTGTCAAGCCCGCCGGGAGCCTCGGCGCGCTCGAGGCGACGATCGAGCGCTGGGCCGCCGTCACCGGTCGCCCGCCGCCGGGCCGCATACGCGCCGGGGTGCTCGTGTGCGCGGCCGACCACGGCCACGTGCGGCACGGGACGAGCCTGTTCGACGGCGCCGTCTCGGCGCAGGTCGCCGCCGCGGCGGCCCGTGGCGAGACGGCTGTCGGCGTGCTTGCCCGCCGTGGCGGGCACGAGCTGCTCGTGGCGGACGTCGGCCTCAGCGCTCCGACCCCTCCCGGCGTGCGCGACGCAAAGGTCGCTTCGGGGAGCGCCGACATGACGGCCGGACCCGCGCTCTCGTGGGCACAGTTGGACGCAGCCCTGGAGGCCGGCGCGGCGCTCGCCGGCGAGCTCGCGCAGCGCCAGGTCGAGTGCCTCATCCCGGGGGAGATCGGAATCGGCAACACGGCGACCGCCGCCGCCCTCGCCTGCGCGCTCACGGGCGCTCCGTCGCGGGACATGGTCGGCCTCGGCGCAGGCATGGACGCCGCCGGCCTGGAGCGCAAGCGCGTGGTCGTAGCGGAGGCGCTCGAGCGCCACGGAGCGCCGTTGCCGGCCCGCGAGGCTCTGCTCGCAGTCGGTGGGCTCGAGCTCGTCGCGCTCGCCGGAGCGGTGCGCGAGGCCGCGCGCCTGCGCCTGCCGGTGCTGCTGGACGGCTACGCGGTGGCGGCCGGCGCTCTCGCCGCGGTGGGGCTCGAAGCGACGGTGGTTGAGGCGCTGATCGCCGGGCATCGCTCGGCCGAGCCGGGACACGACCTGCTGCTCGCGGAGCTCGGCCTGGAGCCGCTGCTGGATCTGCGCCTGCGCCTCGGCGAGGCGTCCGGCGCGCTGCTGGCGCTGCCGCTGATCGAGGCCGCGGGTGCGCTGCACGGGGAGATGGGAACCTTCGAGGAGTCGCGCATTGCACGTGCGCGCTGACAACGAGGCACCCGCGCCGGACGCGGTCAAAGGCCGACAAACGCCACCGACTCACGACACCAGACGCAAGCCGTGGAGCGGTGTTCTCGGTGCGGCCGCGTTTCTCACAATCGCGCCGATCCCCGCTTGCGCCGGCGCCGAGCCGGCCGCGACGGCCGCTTGGTTCCCGCTCGTGGGAGCCGCCGTCGGCGCGTTCGCCGGCGGGGTGCGCGCCGGGACGCAGCAGTTTCTCGGGCGCTCGCCGGCGACCGTGCTCGCGCTGATCGCACTCGTGGTCGTGACCGGCGCGCTGCACCAAGACGGGCTCGCGGACACCGCCGACGGGCTCGGCGCCCGCGGCGATCGCGGCCGGCGCCTGCAGGTGATGCGCGACTCGGCCACGGGGGTGTTTGGGGCGCTCGCGCTGATCGGCTGGGCACTGCTGATGCTGACCACGATCGCCTCGCTCGACTCCTCGCGCGCGTTCACGGCGCTCGTCGTCGCGTGTGCTCTCGCGCGCTGGGCGGCGCTGGCGCACGCTCGCGCAACGCCTTCTGCCCGCGCCGACGGGCTCGGAGCCGCGTTCGGAGTCGGTCCGATCGCCCTCGGCCTGGCAAGTGCCGTCGCGCTCGCGCTCGCCGTCGCGCTCTGCGGCCCCGCGCTCGGGGCGAGCGCGTTCGCCGCTGCGCTGGTGGTCGTGGCGCTGTCGGCGACATTCGTCCGGCGGACGCTCGGCGGGCACACCGGGGACACGCTCGGCGCGACCGTCGCCGTCACCGAGGTCGCCGTGTGCGCGACGCTGCTGGCGGCCTGGCACGGATGAGACTCGTTCTCAGCGCCATGTGCCTGGCCGCACTGACGCTGACCAGCTGCGCCCTGGGCACAGGTCCCGCGCCGGGCGTCGTGGAGCTCACCGTTACGCGCGAATTCGGCGGCGCGGAGGTCGGGCGCCAACGGCCGCCGCGCGTGCGCGGAGCGAAGACGGTGATGAGCCTGCTGATGCGCAACCACCGCGTCACGACACACTACGGCGGCGGCTTGGTGCAGGCCATCGACGGGCACACGGGCGGCGCGAGCGACGGTGATCGGATCGAATGGTTCTATTACGTCAACGGTGTACAGGCTCCCAGGGGCGCAGCCGAGACCGACGTGCACCCGGGCGATCACATCTGGTGGGATCTGCACGACTCCAGCCAGACCGCCAAGATCCCGGCCGTGGTCGGTTCGTTTCCAGAGCCGTTTCTGAACGGCATCGAAGGAGAGCGGCTGCCGGTGCGCGTGGAATGCGCGGAAGTGGCGGGAGTATCCTGTCAGACGGTGCTCGCGCGCCTGCGGACGAGCGGCGTCCCGGCGGCAGTGGCGGGGATTGGGCCCGGCGACGAGCCGGAAACGCTGCGCATCTTGGTAGGTCCGTGGACGGCCGTGGCGGGCGCGCCGGCGACCGAGGCGATCGAGCGCGGACCCCGCGCGAGTGGCGTCTACGCGCGTTTCGCGCCGAACGGCCGCACGCTCACGCTGCTGGACGCGCGCGGGCAGGCCGTACGCGTCCTGTCGTCGGGCGCCGGGCTCGTCGCGGCGACCCGCTACGCCAAAGAGGATCCGGTGTGGGTGGTCAGCGGCGTGGATACGACCGGCGTGAGCCGTGCCGCCTCCGCCTTCGACGCGGCGACGTTGCACGACCATTTCGCACTCGCCCTCGAACCCTCCGGAGGCGCGCGCCCGCTACCTCTCGCGTCCACCGCGATCCGCCGGTGAGCGCCCGCGTGAGGCGGGTCGCGGGCCTAAGAGGTGTGCCCGGCCCGGTGCTCGCCGGGAGCCCACAGCGGCTCCTCACCGGAGCCCGCGCCGGCGGCGCGCGCGAGGATGAAGAGCATGTCCGAGAGGCGGTTGAGGTAGCGCACGACCTCCGGGTTACAGTCCTGCACCGCGATCGAACGCCGCTCGGCACGGCGGCAGACGGTGCGACAGACATGCAGTTGAGCGGTCGCCGGCGCGCCCCCGGGGATCACGAACGAGCGCAGCGGCTGCAATGTCGCGTTGACCTCGTCGCAGACCGTCTCTAGCCAGGCGGCGTAGTCGGCGCTCACACGCAGGCGGGCCTGGCCCTTGGCTGTGGCGTCGTCCTGCTCGTCGGGCGGTGTCGGCACCGCCAGGTCGGCGCCGACGTCGAGTAGGTCGTTCTGCACGCGCTCCAGCCATTGCGCGAACTGCTCTGAGAGGCCTGGCTGGGCCAGCGCAACCCCGAGGGCCGCGTTCAGCTCGTCCACCGTGCCGTAGGCCTCGACGCGCGGGTGCAGCTTGGAGACGCGGCTCATGTCTCCCAGGTGTGTCTCGCCCCCGTCGCCGAGCTTGGTATAGATGCGGGTGAGGTTGACGGTCACGACAGCTCGAGTGTCGCACACCGCGACATCGGCGTCGCACGCCTAGACAAAGCCCTTCGGCGCCGCCAACTTCGCCGAGGCAGACTGCGCGCCGTCCTCGCGATCGGGTACTTTCCCGCCCTTCATGCAGGTTGGAGTCCCGCAGGAGACCGCCGAAGGGGAGCACCGGGTTGCGCTCGTGCCCGAGGTGGTCGCAAAGCTGAAGGCTAAGGGCCTTGACGTCGTCGTCCAAGGCGGCGCGGGCGCGGGCGCGCTGCTGCCCGACTCCGCTTTCATCGAGGCTGGCGCCAGTATGAGCGCGGATGCCGGCGAGGTGTGGCGCTCGGACGTGGTCGTGAAGATCTCGCCGCCAAGCGAGGCCGAGGTCGGCATGCTCGGCACCGGCTCGATCCTGATCGGGTTCCTGGCGCCGCTGACCAGCCCACAGACCACGCGGGCACTGGCTGGCGCCAAAGCGACCGCGTTTGCGATGGAGTCGATTCCGCGCATCTCGCGCGCGCAGTCGATGGACGCGCTGTCTTCGCAGAGCAACATCGCCGGCTACAAGGCCGCGCTGCTCGGGGCCGAGCACATGGGGCGCTTCTACCCGATGCTGATGACCGCCGCCGGCACGATCCCGCCCGCCAAGGTGCTGGTGCTCGGCGCCGGCGTCGCCGGCCTGCAGGCGCTGGCCACGGCCAAGCGCCTGGGGGCGCGCACGACCGGTTATGACGTGCGCCCGGAGGTGGCCGAGCAGGTGGCCTCGCTCGGCGCGCAGTGGCTCGACCTCGGCCTGGAGGCAAGCGGCGAAGGCGGCTATGCGCGCGAGTTGACTGACGAGGAGCGCGCCCAGCAGCAGCAGGCGCTGACCGACGCGATCAAGGGGTTTGACGTCGTGATCACGACCGCGCTCGTCCCAGGCCGCCCTGCCCCCAAGCTCGTCACCGCCGAGGCGGTCGAAGGGATGAAGCCCGGCTCTGTGATCGTCGACCTGGCCGGCGAGTCGGGCGGCAACTGCGAGCTGACCGAGCCGGGGCAGACCGTCGTCAAGCACGACGTCAAGATCGTCTCGCCGCTGAACCTGCCCTCGAGCATGGCCGAGCACTCCTCGCAGCTGTTCGCGCGCAACGTGCTTGCCCTGCTCGATCTGCTCGTGGGCGAGGACGGGTCGCTCGCAATGGACTTCGAGGACGAGATCGTGGCAGGTGCGTGCATCGTGCGCGCGGGGGAGATCGCATGATCCTCGCGAGCGTTCTCACAACCAACCTTGCGATCCTCGTGCTCGCCGGCTTCATCGGCTTCGTCGTCATCTCCAAGGTGCCGAACACGCTGCACACGCCGCTGATGTCGGGCACCAACGCGATCCATGGGATCGTGCTGCTCGGCGGCCTGATCCTGTTCGGCTTTGCCCCCCTGGACGCGTTCAGCAAGTTCCTGCTGGTGATCGCGGTCGCGTTTGGCACGATCAACGTCGTCGGCGGCTTCCTGGTCACCGACCGCATGCTCGACATGTTCAAGTCGCGCCCGAAGCCCAAGGCAAGTGAGGACGACCCGGCCGGCGACGCCAAAGACGGCTCTGAGGCCAAGCCGAGCTCCGACGGGAAGGCCGGCTCATGAGCGCGCCGCTGGCAACCAGCTTCCTGCAGAGCGCAGACTTCATCTACGTCCTCTACATCGTCGCCTTCGCCCTGTTCATCCAGGGCCTGCGCGGCCTATCCGGGCCCACGACCGCCGTGCGCGGCAACCGCATCGCGGCGGTCGGCATGGCGATCGCGGTGGTGGCCACGCTGCTGTACCCGAGCGAGGGCAACTGGGGGCTGATCGCGCTCGGGATCGTGCTCGGCGTCGTCGTCGGCGTGCCCGCGGCGCGCCAGGTGAAGATGACCGCGATGCCGCAGATGGTGGCGCTGTTCAACGGAGTTGGTGGCGGCGCGGTGGCGATCATCTCCTGGGTCGAGTTCCGCAGCCACGGCTCCACCTACGGCTCGCACACAGTTCTCACCACCTTCGAATCGGGCCCGTTTGTCGAACACTCGATCGCGCACACGGGCGCGCTGCCCACCTACGTCGCGATCTTCTCCGTATTCGCGGCGATCGTCGGCTCGGTCTCCTTCTGGGGCTCGAACATCGCCTTCGGCAAGCTCCAGGAAATCCTGCCGGGCCGCCCGATCACGCTTGGAGCCGGCCAGCAGATCGTCAACATGGTGCTGCTGGTGCTGGCGCTGGCGGCCGGCATCGATCTGGTCGCCGGGGCGCATTCCGAACTGCTGTTTATCGGCATGCTGATCGTCGCCGCACTGCTCGGCAATGCGGTCGTGCTGCCGATCGGCGGCGCTGACATGCCGGTCGTGATCTCGCTGCTGAACGCCTTCACTGGGCTCTCCGCCGCCGCGACGGGGATGGCGCTGAACAACCCCGCGCTGATCGTCGCCGGCATGATCGTCGGAGCTTCCGGCTCGATCCTGACCAACCTGATGGCGACCGCCATGAATCGCTCGATCCCCTCGATCGTCGCCGGAGGCTTCGGCGGCGGCGGTGCTGTGGCCGGAGCCGAAGGGGCCGGAGAGCATCAGGGCACCGTCCGCTCCACCAGCGCGGCCGACGCCGCGATCCAGCTCGCCTACGCCAGCCGCGTCGTCGTCGTCCCGGGCTACGGGATGGCCGTCGCCCAGGCCCAGCACGCGGTGCGCGAGCTGACCAAGGAGCTGGAGGCGCGCGGGGTCGAAGTCAGCTATGCGATCCATCCGGTCGCGGGGCGTATGCCCGGGCACATGAACGTGCTGTTGGCAGAGGCCGACGTGCCTTACGACCAGCTCAAGGAGATGGACGACGCCAACCCCGAGTTCCAGCGCACGGACGTGTCGCTTGTGATCGGGGCCAACGACGTCACTAACCCGGCGGCCAAGAACACCCCCTCCTCGCCTATCTACGGCATGCCGATCCTCGAGGTCGCCGACAGCCGTTCGGTGATCGTGATCAAGCGCTCGATGAACCCAGGCTTCGCCGGCATCGAGAACGAGCTCTACTTCGACCCGAAGACCTCGATGCTGTTCGGCGACGCCAAGTCGGCCGTGAGTGAGATCACGGCCGAGCTGGCTGGGCTCTGAGCGTCCGTCAGCGCAGCTCGTCGGGCAGCCGGTAGCGGTAAAGGCCAGGGTGCACCTGCACCGAGTTGCGCAGTGACCACGACGTCGTCGAGGCGCAGTGCCTGCCGCTAGTGCACGGGCTTGAGATCAACACATAGCGCACGGCGCGTTCTGCAACGAGGCGGCGCAGCTTTCCCAGCGAGACCATCTCGCCGTCGATCGTGCGCAGGATCAGCACTGGCTGGCCGTCCTGGGCAATCAGGCCGACCACCGCCAGCGGATTGGTCGCCGCCGCCTCGTAGCGCGCTCCGGCGCGGTGTGCTCGCAAGTATTTCCCATACTGGTAGCCCCCGCCGGACGGGTTGGCGTCACCGGTGCGCTGTTCGATCAGGCCGATCGACTCCTTTGCCTGCACCGCCACCAGCGCCAGCAGCGCGACCGCCAACGCCGAGCTGGCAAACGGGCGTCTGCGTCTGAGCAGGTAGGCCGCTCCAAGGCCGATTGAGCCCGCGACAGCCGGCGCCAGCGCTTCCAGGTAGCGAGGCTGCAGGTGCCCACTGAAACTGAACAGTACGAAGCCGGTCGCCATCCATACGGCCAGCGCGATCGTCGTCCAGCGCGCCGCGTATGCGCGTGGGCTCGTGGTGTGAAGGAGCGCGGCGTGAACCTCACGGTGCTCGCGCCACCACAGCGCCCCGCTGAAGCCGAGCAGTACGATGGCGGCCGTCAGCTCCAAGCCGATCAGCTTCAGGTAGTCGGGAGCGGCCGTGGCCAGCAGGCGCCCGAAGCCAGGGTGGCTGGTGGTGGCATACGGCGCGATTTCGTGGCTCGCGCCGGTCAGACGTTCGACGCCGTTGAAGACGAATATCGCTTTGTAAATGTTGCCTGTGTGCGACCCGATCGGAAACGGCCGTCGGCTCAGTGGAGTGAGTGAGGCGACGAACGCCCAGGCCATCGCGATCGCGACGAACACACCGGCGGCGCCCGCGGCGATCACCGCGCGCCGGCGCGCGGGCGCAGACGCACACCACATGATCGCAAGCGCCGGCAGCGGGATCAGCGCCTGTGTGAGCTTCACGTTGAAGGCGACTCCCACCAGCGCGGCGCTGAGCAGCACCCAGCGTCCATGTCGGCTGCGCAAGCCCTCGATCGCCGCCCACAGCGCGCCGACCAGGAGCGCGCACATCACGGAGTCCATCGTGTCGCTGCGCGCCGTCAATACGGCGATCGGCATCACCGCGAGCGCGATAGCCGCGATGGCGCCGGCAAGACGCCCGCCGACGCGTGCAACGGCGGCGTACAGGAGCGCCACCGAGGCGATCCCTCCAAGCGCCTCTGGCAGCGCCAGCGCCGTGCGGTTGTAGCCGAGCAGCTTGGTGGAGACCACCTGCAGCCACAGGTCGACGGGCGGCTTGTCGATCGCCAGCGCCCCGTTCGGGTCGAGCGCGCCGAAGAAGAAGTTGTGCCAGGAGAGTCCCATGCTGCGCACGGCCGCGTCGTAGAAAGGGTTGGCGGCGTCGTGCTTGATCGCCCACAGACGCAGCGCCGCGGCGAGCGCCACGATCGCCAGCGGGATCGCCCAGCCGCGCCAGTCCACGAGCCACTTGAACGCCACGTCGATCGCGCCGCCGGCGCCGCCGGCCGCGCGGGTGCCCGACCCGGTCGTGTATGCGGCGGTGGGAGCCGGTGCGCTCGCGCCCGGCCCGGATGCAAACTCTCGCGGGCGCGCCATCGGCGCCAGAGCGTACCCTGGCAAGGTGATTGCGCGCGACGATGCCCTGCAGGCGATGGCGGCCGAGGAGTTCGACCTGGTTGTCGTCGGCGGCGGCATTACCGGGGCCGGCGTGGCGTTCGATGCCGCCTCGCGCGGCTACAGCGTGGCCCTGCTCGAGCGCGCCGACTACGCCTCGGGCACCTCCAGCCGCTCCAGCAAGCTGGTCCACGGCGGACTGCGCTACCTGCAGAACTTCGACCTTGGCCTGGTGCGCGAGGCACTACTAGAGCGCCAACTTATGGTGGCGCTGGCGCCGCACCTGGTGCGTCCGTTGCCGCTGGTCGTCCCCGCCTTCGACGGTGCACGACCGGATCGTCTGATGGGGGTGGGTTTGAACCTGTACGACGTGATGTCGGTGGCCGATCGCAAGGCGGCCAGCGAGCGCCTGCGCTCCCGTAGCGAATCGTGGAGCCCCGAGCGCCACCGGATCGTCTCCGGCGAGGAGGTGGTCGAGCTGTTGCCGGCGATCGCGGCGCGCGAGCCGACCAGCGGCTACCTGTTCTACGACTGCCAGACAGACGACGCGCGCCTGGTCCTGACGGTGCTCGGTGAGGCCGAGCGTTTCGGCGCCGTCTGCGCGAACCGCCTGAACGCGACATCGCTGCTCGAGCGCGACGGCCGTGCTCGCGGTGTGCGGGCACAGGACGTCGAGAGCGGCGCCGAGTTCGAGCTGCGCGCCGTCAGTGTTGTCAACGCCACCGGGGTGTGGGCCGATGGCCTGCGGCCCCGCGAGCTGCACGATGAGGCCGAGCTCCCGCGGATCAGGCCGAGCCGCGGCACGCACCTGACGCTGCGCCACGAGGATCTGCCACTGGTGGCGGGCGCGATCGTCCCCGCCGGCGGTGGTCGCTCGATCTTCGCGCTGCCCTGGCTCGGCCGCACACTCGTGGGTACCACCGACAACGACTACGAGGGGCCGCTCGAGCACGTCCCGCCCGCGCACGAGG
The DNA here is from genome assembly GCA_036264565.1 of Solirubrobacteraceae bacterium. Taxonomy (GTDB): domain Bacteria; phylum Actinomycetota; class Thermoleophilia; order Solirubrobacterales; family Solirubrobacteraceae; genus Palsa-744. Next base: position 9,998 of record DATAQR010000007.1, read on the forward strand.
ACATCGACTACCTGCTGGACGCGGTCAACGAGTTCTTCGCCGCCGACATTCGCCCCGGCGACGTTGCCGGGGCCTACGCCGGTGTTCGACCGCTGATCTCGAGCGGTGACAGCAAGAAGTCGGTGGACATCTCGCGCAAGGCCGAGCTGTATGAGACCTCCAGCGGCATGATCACGATCACCGGCGGCAAGCTCACCACCTGGCGGCGGATGGCCAAGATTACCGTCGACCGCCTAGTCGAGCGCGAGGCGCGCGAGGCGCCCTGTCGCACCGCCGAGATACCGCTTGGGCAGCCGGTGGGTGAGGAGGAGCTTCCGGCGGTCGATGGCATGGCGGAATCCTCGCGTGCGGCGCTTGCCGCGCGCTACGGGTACGGGGCGCACGAGGTGCTGGCACTGGCTCAGGAGCGCGCCGAGCTGGTCGAGCCGATCCAGCCGGGGCTGCCCGACGTGTTGGCGGAGGTGGTGATCGCCGCCCGTCGCGAGCAGGCGCGCAGCGTCGGCGACGTGCTGCTGCGCCGCACCCGGCTGGGCCTACTCGCCGCCCGCGAGCTCTGCGGCGAGCAGGATGGCGCGGTTACACGGGTGAGTGAGCTGCTTGGCGATGAGCTTGGTTGGGACGAGAGTCGGCGGCGGCTGGAGGCCGATCACTTCCGCCGCGAGGCGCACGAAGAGGGCATCCTGGTGCAAGGGTGAGCGGCGATCGCGTAGAGGTGTCCGATCCCGTGTGCGCCGCCAGGAGCGTTGCGACACCAGCAAGGGCCGGCGCAAGCACTGCTGTACCCGCGAGCCAAGGTGCGGCCCCGAGCTGTGTCTTGCGCGCCGGAGAGCGAACGCTGCAGTTGGGCGAGCGGCCGCTGTTGATGGGCGTCGTCAACGCCTCGCCCGACTCTTTCAGCGACGGTGGTCGCTACACGACGCTTGATCAGCGCGTGCAGCTGGCCACCGAGCTGCTCGATGGCGGCGCTGACGTCCTCGACATCGGCGGCGAGTCGGCCAGCACCAACCGTCCGGCGGTGCAGGCCGATCAGGAGATCGAACGCGTCGTTCCACTGATCGAGCGCCTCGCGGACGAGTCCGGTGCGCTCATTTCCGTCGACACCTACAAGCCGGAGGTCGCGCGCGCGGCGATCGCCGCCGGCGCCTCGATCGTCAACGACGTCAGTGGGCTGTGCGACCCCGAGCTTGCGCGCGTGTGCGCCGATAGCGGCGCCGCGCTCGTGGTGATGCACACGCGCGCGGCACCCAAGCAGCGTATGCAGGCGCCCGACCTCTACGACGATGTGGTCGAGGATGTGCTGGCGTTCCTGGAAGAGCGTATGGCGGTCGCGATCGAACAGGGCGTCGCGCCCGAGCAGATTGTTCTCGACCCCGGCCCAGACTTCGCCAAGACGCCGGCGCAAACAGTCGAGCTGCTGTCCGCGTTGCCGCGTTTGCATACGCTCGGCCGCCCGCTGCTGATGGCGATCTCGCGCAAGGACTTCATCGGTGCGCTGACCGGCCGGGCTCCGCGAGAGCGTCTGGCGGGGACACTGGCCGCGCTCGCTTATGGGCTCGACGCGGGAGCGCACATCTTTCGCGTCCACGACGTCGCCGCCGCCTCGGACTACCTGAAGGTACGCGCAGCTCTGCGCGGCGAGCTGGATCCCGGCAGGGATCTGGCGCTGGCCGAGGAACTGCGCTATGACCGGCCCGTCGCCGACACCGGCTAGGGTCTAAGCACGCGGGTGCCGATCGCTGTCCAACGCGACCGGACGCCAACCGCCCCAAACACACATAAGGAGAACCACATGACAGTGCTCGATCGCTCCGAGCTGGAGGCGAGTTCACTCGCCGACCTGCACCTGATCGCCGACCAGATCGGCCTTGAGGGCTTCAGGCGACTACGTAAGGCCGATCTGATCGACGCAATCCTCGGCGAACGTGCCGAGGGGGGAGGAGATGACGACGCCGTCTTCGAGGAGGGCGAGGAGCGCCCCCGCACGCGCCGCGGACGCTCGCGCTCGCGCTCACGCCGCGATACCACGAAGAGCGATGCCGAGGACGAACAGGATAACGAGAAGCCCGAGTCCTCTGACGAGGACGCCGACGAGGAGTCGGCGCCGCGCCGCGGACGCGACCGCTCAGAGCGGGGGCGTCAGCGCGAGCCGCGCCGGCGCGAGTCGGGTCCGCGCGAGTCCGTGCCGCGCGAGCCCGATCCGGTTCGCGAGGGCGTCGTGGAGATCTTGGGCAATGGCTCGGCGCTGCTGCGTGTGCAGCCGCCGGACGCCTCTGACGAGGACGTGTACGTCTCAGCTGCACAGGTGCGTCGCTGCGAGCTCGTGCCTGGTGACCGCGTCAGCGGCCCGGTGCGCCCGCCCAGGCGTTCAGAGCGCCACCCCTCTCTGGTCCGCGTCGACACGATCAATGGGGCGCCCGCTGACTCGGTCGTCGCCGAGGGTACCCGTTACGACGAGCTGGCGGTCGCCTACCCGAGCGAGCATCTCGTACTCGGCTCCGAGGACCCGACGCTGAAGGCGATCGAGTGGCTGACGCCGATCGGCCGTGGCTCGCGCGTGGTGATCGCCGGCGGCGAGCGCGCCGGCAAGACGGAGGCGTTGCGACGCATCCTCGGCGCTTTGACGGGCCGCGAGGGGCTGGAGCTCTCGCTTGTGCTTGCCGGGGCTCGCCCAGAGGAGATAGCGGAGTGGCAGGAGGGGCCGCTGACACCCGCGGCGACGCTCAGCTTCGCCGCCTCCACCGACGCGCAGGGGCTGGCGGTCGAAGCCGCGGTCGAGACCGCCAAGCGACTGGCCGCCCGCGGTGCAGATGCCGTCGTGTTGATCGACACGCTTGCCGGACTGCACCCGCACAGCGCGCGTAAGGCGCTGGCGGCTGCCCGCAACCTCAAGGAGGGGGGGTCACTGACCGTGATCGCGACCGCCGCGCACTCGCTTGGTGGCGAGACGACGGTGATCGCTCTCGATCCCCTGCTCGCAGGTACCGGCCGGTTCCCCGCTTTGGACCTCGTGCACAGTGGCACGCTCCGGCCAGAGCTGCTTGTTGGTGAGGATGGGGCCGAGGCGATCGCCCGCGCACGTCAGGAGAGCCGCTGAGCGGCCCTCCTGATTGCCCGCGAGTGGAATCAGGTTGACTAACCTCGATATGCGACGCGGCCCCAGGAGGGCTCGGGGGCGAGCTCGATCGGCTCGTCGCCGCCGTCGTGCTGCACGTAGACGAAGCTGCCGGTCTCCTCGACGAAGCAGAACGTCAGCTCGCCCTCGTTGACGCGCTGGTCAAGCCAGGCGCTGCGGAAGACTAGGCGGCGCAGCCAATGCACGAGCGAGCGCTCGGCTGGGCCGACCAGGTCGGGCCAGCAGTCGTTGACATGCTCGCCGAGCGCCGAGGCTGGGTCTTCGATGTCGCCGTTGACAGCGAGGTTGACGAGATCCTCGAGCTCGTCCTCACCCAGGCGCCCGCCGACGAAGCCGAGCTTGATCGCGGCCTGCTCGCAGCGCTCGGAGAAGTCACGCTCGTTGAACGTGAAGCGCAGCTCTCCGTATTCGAGGACAAAGTCCTGACCGGAGTCGTAGTTGCCTCGGCGTGTCCTATCCATGGATCGTCGTTATCGGGTGGGGATCGATTTGTCGTTAGTCCCCGAGCCACCGGCCGCGAGGCGTCGAGATCATACGTCGGCCTCCTGCTCGTCGGGAGTGGCTGCATGCGATATTGCATTCCGTCCACACGAACCGCTAGCGACGCTCGGCGACGCCGGGGAGCGCCTCTATACGCTCCGAGTAGATGGCGCGCCTAACCGAGCACGGACTGCGGCGGTCGGTCGGGGTCCCCGGCCTGTTCGCGACAGCCTACGGCAACGTCGGCTCCTCGATCTACTACGCGCTCGGGCTGGTCGCCGCGCACGCGCTCGGCCTCACGCCGGTGGTGTTCATGTTCGCCGGCGGCCTGTTCGTGCTCACCGCCAAGACCTACGCCGAGGGCGCGGCGATGTTTCCCGAAGCGGGGGGCTCCTCCTCGTTTGCGCGTCACGCCTTCAACGACGTCGTCTCATTCTTCGCCGGCTGGGCGCTGAGCCTCGACTACATCATCACGATCGCCATCTCGGCGTTCTTCGTTCCCCATTATCTGGGAGCGTTCTTCCCGGCGCTGACGCACAACCCCGGGGATATCATCGGCGGGCTCGTCACGATCGTGCTGCTGGCGGCGCTGAACATTCGCGGCCTGGGGGAGTCGGCCAAGCTGAACCTGCTGCTGGCCGTCGCCGACTTGTGCACACAGGCGCTGCTCGTGGGCTTGGGATTCGTACTGGTGCTCAAGCCCGGGCTGCTCGTGGATCAAGTGCACCTTGGCGTCGCACCAACCTGGACGCAGCTGGTCTTCGCTCTGTCGGTCGCGATGGTTGCCTACACCGGAATCGAGACGGTCTCCAACATGGCCGAGGAGGCCAAGGATCCCGGCCACGACGTTCCGAAGTCGGTCAACCTCGTCTTGATCGCCGTGCTCGGCATCTACGCGGGCATCTCAGTCGTGGCGCTCTCAGCGCTGCCGGTTGTCAAGCACGCCGGAAAATACGCCACCGAACTGAGCACCGTCTACGAAAACGACCCGGTGCTCGGCATCATCAGGCACCTCGGACTGCACGGCGCCACGCTTACGGTCGCCGAGGACTACGTAGGCATTCTGGCGGCCACGATCCTGTTCATTGCTACGAACGCCGGCCTGATCGGCATCTCGCGGCTGTCGTGGTCGCTGGCCGAGCACCGTCAGCTGCCGAGCATCTTTTCGCGGCTGCACTCGCGCTACCGCACCCCGTGGTTCACGATCGTCTGCTTCTCGATCCTGGCTGGCATCCTGATTCTGCCCGGCGAAACGACGCTGCTGGGCAACCTCTACTCGTTCGGCGCGATGCTCTCCTTTACGACCGCGCATGTCGCCGTGATTGCCCTGCGTTACAAGGATCCCGACCGCGAGCGTCCCTATCGGATGCCGTGGAACGTCAACATTCGCGGCCGGCCGATCTCGTTGATGGCCGTGCTCGGCGCTCTCGGCACGTTCGCCGCTTGGTGCACGGTCGTCGCGCTACACACGGAGGCGCGTACAATCGGCATCCCCTGGATGGTGATCGGGATGGTCGGCTACTTCATCTACCGTCGCCGCCAGGGTCTCGACCCGCTCAAGTCCTACAAGATCGAGCGGGCGGAACGTCCGGCGGACTTTCAGGCGCTCAGCTACAAGACGGCGCTGGTGCCGATCTTCGGCGGCGACGTCAGCGCCAGCGCCCTGACCAGCGCCGCCAAGCTGATCGGTGAAGAGGGCGTCGTCTATGCCGTCTTCGTGCTGCCGGTGCCCAGCCAGCTCTCACTCGAGTCGGGCCTTGAAGCCGAGGAGGCCGAAGGCCGCGCGGCGCTCGAGAGCGCCCGCATCAAGGCACGCCGCTCGAACATTAAGATCCGCACCGGCCTGATCCGTACGCGTAACCCTGGATCGGCGCTGGTGGACGAGGCCAAGCGCGTGGGCGCGGATGTCATCTACTGGTCGACGATCCACGCCCCGATCGGTGAGCAGCGGATCGGTCCCACCGCCACCTACCTGCTCGCCAAGCGGCCCTGCCGAGTGATCATCGAGACGGAGAACAGGCCGAGGCCGCGCCGCGAGCCTGTCGAGCCTGCACCCGCGAGCGGCGCCCCGGCCTGAGCGTCAATCATCGGCCGGGTCCACTTCCGGGCCAGCCTCGGACAGCCACCTTCAAGCCAGACCGAGCACGACCTTGAAGTGCTGCACTCCCCCTTGGCTAGTGGCGCCAGCTGTGAGCGTGCCGAGCGATTTCAGGTAGGAGACGAGGGGCGAAACGCCAGGGCTTTGGGTTAGGCCGACGCCTTCCAGGAAGCCGAGCAGCGTCGGGAATTCGACGATCAGGCTCGGTTCGATCCCACCGCCGAGCGTCGCCGTGGCGCTCGAGTAGGACGGTGAGGTGGAGAGGGTCGCGGATGGGGAGATGGCGCCTTCGATCGACTGCTGGCCGAGGCCGAGCACGAACTTGCCAGCGCCGTCGGCGATGAAGATCACGGCCGGGAAGCCCTGCAGCTTAACGCCGGCTGCAGCGTCGGTGCCGGGGATCGAGGCGTTTGCGACGGTTGCGCCGCCCTGTTGCATCAGCGCTGCGAGCTTGGTCACGGCGGCGCGCGATTCGGTCGGGTTCTTGGAGGCGATCACAAGTCCCGCCTGCAGGTTGAACAGGCCGCTGCCGCTGATGAACATGCCGCCGGCGCCGGCCCACGAGCCGAAGTCCTGTTGCAGTTTGGCCTTAGGGGAGTCGAGCACCTTGAACAGCTTTTCGATGCTTGGACCCCCGAACGAGGAGAAGACGGTGGAGGTGCCAAACGAGGCCACGCCCTGTAGAAGCGCAAATGCGCGTGGCAGGTTGGCGCCGGTGTCGCCGACGCCGGCCGCGAGCCAGGACGTCCCCGGCAGCTCACCCAGGGCCTGGGCGCCGTGGGCGCCGAACAGGGGCGTCGTGCCGCTTGCGGAGTGGATTTCGCCCTGCAGCGCGATCGAGTTGTCGTTGGCGGTCGCCGTCAGCGAGACCGTCTGGGCGCCCGCGAACAGCTGGCCCAGCAGCGACAGGCCTTGGCTGGTCACGCCCGAGCTGCCGGTCGTGCCCGTTTCCGGTTGCGTGTGGGCTTTGGCGAACCCACCGATCGCGCCGGTGAGCGCTTCGGGCTTTGCGTAGACGGTTGCGATCGCGTCGGCGGGTGGCTTGGTGTAGCCGGTCGCGGTGGTGATCGCCGCGCCGCCGAGCGAGGTGTCGATTACGGCGTGCACGCCGCTTTCGCTGCCGATCACGGCGAAGTTCTTGACGATGCCCTCGGCGACGCCGCTGGGGGAGACGTCGAGCGAGATGCCCTTGTAAGTGGATGTCTGCGTGTGCTGTTCGCTCGCGCGTTTCTGCAAGAAGGAGCGGGCGCCGCTCACGTCGGAGGTTTGCAGCACGATCGCCCCCTGCGCGCCTTGCGATCCGAAGCTGCCGGCGCCGAGCGCCGAGGGCAGGCTTGAGAGGCCGCCTTGCAGCAGCGATTGCAATGAGGTTGAAGTCGGGACCTTGCTCACGTTCAGAGACGTCACGAACACCCCTGCTCGTTCGCCGGTCCACGAGGAGATTTCGCCCTTGAAGTTCGGTTTGCCGCCGGCGCTTGCCAGCAGCGCCTGGGCGAGACTGCCGTATGGTTCGGCCAGGTGCGTGAGCTTCTTGGCGGCGACGGTGGCCGCGCCGCCTGAGCCTCCGCTTGGCTTGATCGCGACGCTTGCGTACAGGGGGGCCGAGGCTGGCACGACGCTCGCCGGGTCGGCGCTGCCTGAGCCCGAGGAGCCACAGCCGGCCAGGATCCCTAGCGCCGCGAGCAGCGCTCCGACGCCGCTCGCGCTTCCGATCCCCCGTTTGATCCCGCCCAACCCCCGCTTCATTCCGCCCAACGTTACAAGGCCGGACGGTCTGTCGTAGCGGTCGGTTCGCAGCTGATAGCGGGTCGTTCGGACGGATTAGTGGGAGAAAATGTGCAAATAGACTTGCGTTGTGGGGCAAAGTGGGATAAGTTGGCGCACAGCGAGCCGTGGTGGAGGAGCTCCTCCCACTCCTCCACCGCGGCTCTCAACCCCGTACCGGAGCTTCCAGCAGTGGCTTTCCGCGGCACCTTTGACCACACTCTCGACGCGAAGAACCGGCTCACGGTTCCGGCCCGCTACCGGGCCACGCTGTCGGAGGGTGTCGTGCTGGCAATGCCGGTGGACCTAAAGCCCTACGTCGGCGTTTGGCGCCCAGAGGACTACGAGCGCTACACCGAGCGCTCGCTGGCGGAGCTGCCGCCGCTCTCAGCCCGCCTGACCGAGCTCGAGCGCTTCTTCTACGGCAGCTCGCAGGACTCCGATTTGGATGCCGCCGGCCGGATCATGGTCCCCGGCTTTCTTGGCGAGCACGCCAAGCTGGGCAAAGACGTCGTCGTCGTCGGCGCTGGCGAGCGCCTGGAGTTGTGGGATCGCACCGCCTGGCAAGAGCACCGACCGGCGCTGCTTGGCAGCGTCGCCGAGATCACGGCCCGAGTTGACCATCCTGCTTGACATGACCACGACGCACATCCCGGTGCTCGCCGATGAGCTGCTCGGGCTGCTCGACCCGCAGCCCGGCCAGATCGCCGTTGACTGCACGTTCGGCGGCGGCGGCCACGCGCGGATGGTGGCCGAGCGCCTGGGCCCGGCCGGGACGCTGATCGCGATCGACCGCGACCCGCTGGCCGAGGAGCGCTTCCTGGAGCTGGCTGAGGAGGTCTCCTGCTCGATGCGCTTCCTGCGCGGCGGCTATGCCGAGGGCTTGGAGCTGCTCTGGGAAGAGGCTGTTCGCGCTGATGGCGTCTACTTCGATCTCGGCATGTCCTCGATGCAGGTCGACACGCGCGAGCGCGGCTTCTCCTACTCCTACGACGCGCCCTTGGACATGCGCATGGACCCGGCTCAGGAGCTTGATGCGCGCGAGATCGTCAACACATGGGAAGAGCGGCGGATCGCGGCGATTCTGCGTGAGCTGGGCGAGGAGCGCCGCGCCGGCCAGATTGCTCGCGCGATCGTCCGCCGCCGCGCGACGGCTCCGATCGAGACGACGCTTGAGCTGGTCGACGTGATCGTCTCGGCGATCCCGACCCCCGCACGCTTTGCCGCCGGTCACCCAGCCAAGCGCAGCTTCCAGGCGCTGCGGATCGCCGTCAACGACGAGTTGGGCCAGCTCGACGCAGCCCTGCCCCTTGCTTGGGACGTTTTGCGTGAAGGTGGTGTGCTCGCCGGCATCTCTTTTCACTCGCTCGAGGATCGGCGCGTCAAGCGCTTCCTGGTCGAGCGTGCTCGCGGCTGCGTGTGTCCCCCGGATCTGCCGGTGTGTGCCTGCGGGCACGAGCCGGAGGCGAGCCTGTTGACTCGCGGCGCGATCGTCGCCTCGCCACAGGAGCTGGACCGCAACCCGCGCGCAGCGTCGGCGCGCCTGCGCGCCGCCCTCAAGCTGTCCAACAGCCCAACAACTCAAGGAGGCGATCGATGACACCGCCGGCCGCCGTCGCCGAGGCGCTCCCACGCCAGCGTCCGGCGCCCCGTCGCGCCCCCGTGCGCCACCCGCGCCGGATCTCCGGACCGGCACGCCCCGCCCGGTCCGCGCCGCGCGCCGCGCCAAGGACAGAAGATCGTAGTCTGGCGCTACGCGCGATCGGTGCCTACGAGCGCGTCTGCGACAGCGCGTTGCTCGACCGCCTCGTTCGCGGTCGGCTGTGGATCGGGCTGCTGGCATTCGCGCTGATCGGGATCGTCGCGATGCAGCTGTTGGTGCTCAGGCTGAACACGGGCATTGGCACGACGCTCGCACGCGAGGCCGCTCTGCAGCGGGCCAACGCTCAGCTCGGGATCGAAGCCGCCACGGGTTCGGGCGAAGGCCGCATCGAGCCGCTGGCGGCTGCCACCGGAATGACTTTCGCGCCTTCGGGCAGCGTTCACTTCGTGGCGTCGAGCCCGTCCAGCGACATCAGCCGCGCGGCGGCGGCGTTGGCCGCTCCGATCCAACCGCACGAAAGCGTCGCCAGCTCTGAAACGGGGTCCGCCTCCAAAGAAACGACGAGTTCGCAGTCGAATGCCGGCTCAACTGAAGGGTCGGGCGAATCGAGCTCAGGATCGGGTGAAGCAACCTCCGGTGAAGCTGTCTCCAGGCAAACGGGCGCAAACGAATCGAGCACGGCAGGCACAAGCGAAGCTGCGCCGACAGGCGAAGCGCACAGCTCTGAAGCAAGCGCCGCGGCAGCGAGCGAATCCGAACCGTCGGCCAGCGCCGCCGGCGGCGTGGCGGCCGGCCACTAGGCGATGGCGCTCTTGCAGCGTCGCATCGGCCTGCTGTTCGCGCTGTTCTTCCTACTGCTCCTGCTCGCCGCCGCCCGAGCCCTGTATCTGGGCGGCCTGCACAGCGGCACCCTGCGCCGAGCCGCCCAGACACAGCAGCTGACTCAGGAAACCGTGCCGGCCCAGCGCGGCACGATCACCGACCGCAACGGGGTGCCGCTGGCGATCTCTGAGCCCGCCGAGGAGTTGAGCGCCGACCCGTACCTGATCAAAGCGCCGCTGGAAGTCTCCCAGCGTCTGGCGCCGCTGCTCGGACTGACGCAAGCGCAGGTGCTGTCCAAGCTGAGTGTGCACAGCGGCTTTGTCTATCTGGCCCATGCGCTCCCCTACAGCGAAGCCAAGCAGGTGCTGGCGCTGCGCATCCCCGGGGTGCAGGGCACTCCGACGCTGCGCCGCGTCTACCCGCGCGCGACACTGGCGGCCCAGGTGCTCGGCTTCGTCGGCGCCGGTGGCAGCAGCGAAGAAGCTGGTCAGGGCCGGATGGGGCTCGAGTACTCGATGAACGGGCAGTTGGCCGGTCGCGCCGGCAAGCGTCAGGTCGTCAGCGACGCGATCGGCCAGCCCGTCTCGATCGCCGAAACCAGGCCCGAGCAGCCGGGCAAGGCGCTGACGCTGACGCTCGACGCCAACATCCAGCAGCGCGCGGAAGACGTGCTGGCGGCGGTCGGCAGCGACTTCCATCCCAAGGACGCCACCGCGATCGTGATGCAGCCGCGCACGGGCGCGATCCTGGCGATGGCCAACTGGCCCGCAGTGAACGCCAACCAGCCCGGCGCGAACGCTGTTGAAGCGTTCCAGAACCGGGCGGTCAGCTTCAACTACGAACCGGGCTCGACGTTCAAGTCGGTGGTCGTCTCCGGCGCCCTGCAGGAAGGCCGGATCACCCCGAGCAGCGGCTTTGAAATTCCCGACAAGATCGAACTGGGCGGGCGCACGATCCACGACGACAGCGAACACGCCACCGAGTCGCTCACCACTTCTCAGATCCTGGCCCAGTCAAGCAACGTCGGCGCGATCAAGATCGGTCAGGTCGAGGGGCCGTATCGGTTCAACGAATGGGTGCACCGCTTTGGCTTCGGCACGCATTCGGGCATCGATCTCCCCAGCGAGGAAATGGGCGCGACGCTGCCGCTGAGCCGCTACTCGGGCTCCTCGATGGGCAACTTGCCGATCGGTCAGGGTGAGCTGGTGACGCCGATCCAGATGGCCACCGCCTACTCGGCGATCGCCGACGGCGGCATCCTGCCGGTGCCGCACCTGGTTGCGCAGATCGGCGGGCGCGCTGTGCATCGCGGCGGCGGCCGGCGAATCATCTCGGCGGCCACGTCAGCGGAGCTGCGCGAAATGCTCAAGGGGGTGCTCGCCGCGGGCGGCACCGCCAGCCGGGTCTCGGTCCCCGGTTACACGCTTGCCGGCAAGACCGGCACGGCCAGCAAGATCGACCCGAAGACCGGCGAATACTCCAAAAGCGCCTACGTCGCCTCGTTCGTCGGCTTCGCGCCGGCCTCGGACCCTCAGCTGCTCGCGGCAGTGATCGTCGACGAACCGCAGAACGTCTCCATCTACGGTGGCGTCGTGGCCGCCCCGGCGTTCGGACAGATCATGGAATTCGCGCTGCCGTACCTGGGCATCTCCCCGCATTAGCGCAGGCCGGCGGGCATGGCGAACGACTTCGATCGCGGGCGATTAGTT
>DATAQR010000027.1:0-9470 GCA_036264565.1 Solirubrobacteraceae bacterium
GGCGAACCAACGCGGGCGACGTCGACATACTGCTCGGCATCCCGTGCGACGGTCGCTGGGACCTGGCCCGCTACGACCAACTCTGTGAACAGGCTGTCGTGATCGAGATCGGCGGCGCGAAGGTGCTTGCAGCCTCACTCGAGGACATCATGCGTTCCAAGGAGATCGCCAACCGTCCTCCTGACCAGGAGGCGCTCCCGGAACTGCGCGAGCTGAAGGAACGTCAGAGTTCGGGGAACGATCTGGATGGAGAGCGCTATCGCTGACTGTTCCCGACGCCCGCTCGTGCGCGCCACTCTCTGCTGAGCCAAGCAATCTGAGCGCTGCCCACGGATGGCCGCCAGCCTCCGCCAAAGGGGCGTCGCCGCAAGGGCCATCGCGCACCGGGTCGGATGTCGGCTCCTGCGAGACACAACGAACGGACAGACGCGAAGCACGGCGAGCCGCCGAGCAGCCGGGCGCGGCTTCCGACACGGCGTCGAAGTTTCGTTCCCCCAGCCGTTCCCCCGAGCCAATAGGGGATCTACTCGCCACCGTCCCCCGATCCCTTAGATACCGCGGAATCCCTTTATCCGAGCCGTTCTGCGATACTCCCAAGCTCCCCTGGAGGGGTGGCAGAGCGGTTGAATGCACCGGTCTTGAAAACCGGCAGACGGGCAACCCCCGTCTCGGGAGTTCGAATCTCCCCCCCTCCGCTTGATGATCGAACAAGGCGATGTCGCTCCCGACTTCACGCTATCTGACCAAGACGGCAATGAGGTCTCACTGTCGAAGCTGCGCGGCAAGGCGGTGGTCCTTTACTTCTACCCCAAGGCCGACACGCCAGGCTGCACTACGCAGGCCTGCGGGGTGCGAGACCATCGCTCGGACTACAAGCGGGCCGGCGCAGTGGTGCTTGGTGTCTCCCCCGATCCGGTCGCCAAGCTGAAGAGGTTCGCCGAGAAGTACAACCTCGACTTCCCGCTACTTGCCGACGAGGATCATGCCGTCGCAGAGGCATACGGCGTCTGGGTCGAGAAGTCGATGTATGGGCGCAAGTACATGGGCAACGAGCGGACTACGTTCGTGATCGATCCCGACGGAACGGTCGCGGGCGAGGCGAGCGTCCTTGGCATCGCCTCGCCATACCTCCGCCAGCGCGATCGCCGGGATTGTGGGGACCAAGCCTCGCGCGTAGGCTGTGGTGAGGATCTCGCGGATGCGAGCCTGGCCGCGCTCGTAGGCGATCAGGGCGCCTGCGTCGAGGGTCAGGCCGGCCACTCGGCGGCGACCTGAGTGCGGACAATTGCCGGTATAGCGCCGAACTGGCGCTCGTCGTCGGCCAACAACTCGCGACCGCGCGTTACTTGCAACTCATGCAGAACAGCGGCATTGACGAACGCGGAGAGGTTTCCCCCCGACCCGGACAGGCGCTCCTCTGCTTCGCGCAGCACACCCTCGTCAAAGGAGATGGATCGCTTTTGGGTCGCCACGACATTTATGCTACCACGGTAGGATCGAGGGTCGGCGCTACGTCGTCGCAGCCGTCTGGCATAGTCGCCGGCAATGTCCACTGCCGACGAAAAAGCTCGCCGCAGGCCCGCCAGTGAGCACACGCGCGCTCTGCATAGGCAGGCCCTGCGCGAGCTGCCGTTTGCCGACCGCGACGATTTCGCCGACGCCACTCGTGGGCTGATCGCCACATCGGAGAGCCTGCTGATCGCGGATGAGCGCGGACGTACCGTGTGGGATATGGACTCCTACAGTTTCGTCGATCCCGAGGATCCTTCGCCCGAGACGGTGCACCCGAGCCTGTGGCGGTTGGCGCAGCTGAACAACATGCACGGGCTCTACGAGGTCGTGCCGGGCGTCTACCAGGTGCGCGGCTACAACCTCTCAAACGTAACGTTCGTGGAGGGCAAGCGCGGCGTGATCGTGATCGACCCGCTGATCTCCACTGAGTGCGCCGCGGCGGCGCTTGCCCTCTACCGCTCCCACCGCGGCGAGCGGGCGGTCACCGCTGTCATTTACACCCACTCCCACGTCGATCACTTCGGCGGCGTCAAGGGCGTCGTCTCGCAGGAGCAGGTCACTAGCGGCGAGCTGCCGATCTGGGCGCCGGCCGGCTTTCTGGAGAACGCCGTCAGCGAGAACGTGCTGGCCGGCACGGCAATGGCTCGGCGCGCCTCCTATATGTTCGCGCCCGCGCTCGAGCGCTCCCCGCACGGAGCGCTCGACGCCGGCATCGGTAAGACCACTTCGACCGGCAGCATCACGCTGATCCCGCCGACCCACGAAGTGTCGAGGACGGGTCAGGTACAGGAATTGGATGGCGTGCCTTTTGTGTTCCAACTCGTCCCTGACAGTGAGGCACCGGCGGAGCTGAATTTCCACCTGCCCGCTGCGCGCGTGCTTTGTGTCGCTGAGAACGCCGTGCACTGCATGCACAACATCCTCACGCCACGAGGCGCCCTTGTAAGGGACGCACTGGCGTGGTCCAAGTACCTGGGAGAAGCGATCGATCTGTTCGGCGATCGCTCAGATGCGATGTTCGCCCAGCACCACTGGCCCAGATGGGGCAAAGAGCGCGTGGTTGCCTACCTGGCCCAGCACCGCGACATGTACCGCTACCTGCACGATCAAACGTTGCGCCTGGCCAACCGCGGCCTCACCCCGACAGAGATAGCCGCCGAGGTGCGACTGCCGCCGAGCCTTGCGCGCAGCTGGTGGTGCCGTGGCTACTACGGCACCGTCTCGCACAACGTGCGCGCGGTCTACCAGCGCTATCTCGGCTTCTTCGACAGCAACCCCTCGCACCTGGACCCGCACCCGACAACGGAGCTGGCCGGCAGATACGTGGCTTTGGCAGGGGGGATGGCGCGCCTGCTGGCGCAGGCGCGTGATGCGTGCTCGGCCGGCGACTATCGCTGGGCCGCCGAGCTTGCCTCGCATGCGGTCTTCGCCGAGCCGGACAACGGCGAGGCGCGCTCACTGAACGCGCTGGCGCTGGAGCAGCTCGGCTACCAGTCCGAGAGCGCGGTGTGGCGCAACCTGTATCTGGTCGGCGCGCACGAGCTACGCAACGGCCCACCACCGACGCCCTCCGGGCGGCGGGTGGCAAGCGCCGACGTTGCGCGGGCGCTTTCGATCGAACAGTTGTGGGAGGCGATGGGTACGCGCCTGGACGGCCCGCGCGCGTGGGACGCGCAGATCGCGATCGGCTGGGACTTCACCGATGTGGGGGAGAGCTGGACAGTGCGCGTGCAAAACGGCGCGCTGTCGGCGCGCCCGCGGCTGGCGCCCGATGTGCAGGCGACGGTCACGCTCACCCGTGCGGCCTTCGACGCGATCCTGCTCGGTGCAGGGGACGGCGCTCAGCTGTTCGCCAGCGGTCAGGTCGCGATCGCGGGAGATGGCGCCAAGCTCGGCGAGCTGCTCGGGTTGTTGGACGACGGTGACCCGGCGTTTGCGATCGTCACGCCGTGAGTCGGGGTGACGCCATCTGGGCGCGAGCGCGGCGCTCAACAACGGCGGCGACTCGGCGCGCTCGCTCCCAGACGCGTGCGCCAGGCGCTCAATCGACGCTCAGCACGACCTTGCCGAGGGCGCGCCGCTCGTCGATGACGCGGAACGCGTCAGGGGCCCGATCGAGTGCAAAGCACGCCCCAACAATCGGCTTTATCTGGTCCGCATCAATCATCTGAGTGACGGCCTCGCCGATCGCCGCGTTGCGCTCCGGGCTGCCCATCACGTACACGCCCCAGCCGGCGCCCACCACCTCGATGTTGCGCAACAGCAGTCGGTTGACCTTCACCTCGGGGATCGAGCCGCCGGTGAAGCCGACGACGAGCGCGCGGCCGCCCTCTTTCAGCGAGCGCAGGCTGTCGGTGAAGCGGTCGCCGCCGACGGGATCGAGCACGACGTCGACGCCGCCGCCGCTGAGTTCGGTGGCCTGCTCGCGCCAGGGGCCGTCCGAACGCACGACGTGATCGGCGCCGGCCTCGCGCGCGACGCGCTCCTTCTCCTCGCTTGAGACGACCGCGATCGTGGAGGCGCCGAGCGCCTTGGCGACTTGCAGCGCGGCGGTGCCGACGCCGCCGGCCGCGCCGTGCACGAGCACGCTCTCGCCGGCCTGCAGTCGTCCGCGCAGCTTCAGCGCAAAGTAGACGGTGTGGTAGTTGAGGATCACCGAGGCCCCTTGCTCGACGGAGAGCGAGTCGGCCAGCGGGAAGGTCAGGTAGGCCGGCGCGACAGCACGCTCGGCCATGCCGCCGAGGACGGTGAACGCCATCACGCGCTCGCCCTCGCTCAACCCGCTCCCCGCGGGCGCGGAGAGCACCGTGCCGGCGACCTCCGCGCCGGGGACGAACGGCAGGTCGGGTTTGAGCTGGTAGAGCCCGCGTGTTTGCAGCACGTCCGGGAACGACACCCCGGCGGCCTTCACGGCGATCAGCACTCCCTCGCCGGGTGTGAGCATGTGCGCGGGCGGCGGCTCGGGCGCGTCGACGACGGCGATCGCCTCCGGTCCCGAGAGCTCGCTGATTTGGACCGCGCGCACGAGCGCAGAGATTACGCGAACGCCCGGTGTGAGCGCTCGGCCGCCGCGGCCGTTGGGGCTCGCGACTGGACCTCTACCCCGTCCAGACCGCCCTTAAGCGAAACCTAACGGCGCCTTATGGCCTCGTTTAGCCCGCGTTGTGAGTGTGGGCGCCGCCGACCGCGCCGCGTATGACCGACGACCTATACGACACCACGGCCCCCAGCCTGGATGAGCGCGCGCGCAGGCGCCGCCGCGAGGCTGGGCGTGCGCGCAGGCGGCGCCGCAGATGGGTGCTGCGCTCGGTGATGGCCGCGCTCGTCGCGGTCATCGTGATTGCGAGCGTCATTAGTGGCTCTTCGAAATCGCACGGCACCGGCAAGCCCAAGACGTCGGGCTCCTCCGGCGCCGCTCGTTTGGCGATCGTCTCGGGAGGCCCGCTTGCGCCCGCTGCGGTCGGCGGCCTTGCGTCGCTGTGGGCCCCTGAGAACGTCGTCGGCTACCAGCCCGGCACCAACGCCGCCTACCAAGCGGCCTCGAAGCTCGGCGGGATGCCCGGCTACCTACTGATCGCCGACCGCGGCAACAACCGCATCCTGGTCGTCAATCCGCAGCGCCAGATCGTCTACGAATACCCCACTGCTGCCGATCGCGCGGCCGGACGGCACCTCTTCTACAACGACGACACCTTCGTCGAGCCCGGCGGCAAGTCTCTGATCGCCAACGAGGAGGACAACAACGACATCGTCGAAGTCTCGCTGGTAAACCGTTCGGTGCACGTCATCTTCGGCCATCCCGACCAAGCTGGTTCAGATGCGACGCATATCCACACCCCCGACGACGCCTACATGCTCCCGGGTGGCACGTTCACCGTCGCCGACGCCTACGGCTGTCGCATCATCTTCGTCCGCGCGCACCACATCGTCCGCCAGTACGGAACCTCGGGCGTCTGTCGTCACGAACCGCCGCGCTACCTCAACGCTGTCAACGGCGATACGCCGCTGCCAAACGGCGGCACGCTGCTGAGCGAGATCAACGGCTCCTGGGTCGATGAAATCTCGCCCGCCGGCAAGCTCGTGTTCGCAACCCAGGTCCCCGTCAGTTACCCGTCGGACCCACAACCGCTGCCGGGCGGCAGAATCCTGTTGGCCGACTACGCCTCGCCCGGCCACGTGCTGATCGTCGATCGCCACAGCCACGTGCTCTGGCGCTACGGCCCATCGAGCGGTCACGGCATGCTCGACCACCCGTCGCTGGCAATGGCGCTGCCCAACGGGGACATCGCTGTCAACGACGACTTCCGCGACCGCGTCGTGGAGATCGACCCGCGTACGAACCGGATCGTGTGGCAGTACGGCCACACCGACACTCCTGGGACCGCCCCCGGTTACCTGCACATCCCCGACGGCATGGACTTCGTCCCAGCTGGCCCAAACGGCGGACCGGACTACGCAGCGGTGGTGCATCCGTGAGAAGCCTGGCCGGCTGGGCGGTGGGGCTATCCGCCGCTGCCCTGTTGGCGTCGTGCGGTGGCGGCTCCTCTGCGTCCACCGATCGGGTCCTCAAAGAAGTCGAGCGGCCCGCCCGCGCTTCACATGTGTCGGTGGTTCAGACGGGCGTGCTCCCCGCGCCGGTCCAGGATGCCGCCGCGGCGCCGATTTCATCTGAGCGCTTCCTGTTGCTGGGCGGGATTGACTCGAGCGAAGCATCGGTGGCCGACATCTTGAGTGCCTCCGCCGCCGGTGCCACACGCATTGGCAGCCTGCCGAGCGCGCTGCACGACGCAACCGCGAGCTTTCTTGGCGGCGCGGCCTACCTGTTTGGCGGCGGCGTGGTCGAATCGTTCTCGGCGATCACGCGTGTCTCGCCGACGGGCGCCACTCAGCCGGCCGGCAATCTGCCCACGGCCGGCTCCGACGTCGCCAGCGCGGTGATCGGCGACACGGTCTACATCGTCGGCGGCTACACCGGCCAGACGCCGCTGCGCACGATCCTCGCCTGGCGTCCCGGCGAATCGGCGCACGTCGTCGCGACGCTGCCCAAGCCGCTCCGTTACGCCGCCGTCACCGCGCTAGGCGGGGTGCTCTACATCGCTGGCGGCACCAGCGGCGAAGCTGCCAGCCGAGACATCTATCGCTTCTATCCACAAGAAAACCGTCTCCTCCGCCTCGGCATGCTGCCAGCGCCGCTCACCCATGCCGCCGCCGTCGTCGTCGGCGACAGCGTCTACGTCTTTGGCGGGCGCTCCGCCGCCGCCGACGGTCAGACCCGGCGCATCCTCGAAATCTGGCCTGATGGGGTGGTGCACGAGGTCGGCCTGCTCCCGCGCGCGCTCTCGGACATGGCGGCGGTGGCGCTCGGCGGCAAGGTCGTACTGGCCGGCGGCCGCGACTCGGCGGGCGCTGTCCAGGACGCGGTCCTTACGGCGACCGTAGCGCTGGGATGAGGGCCGGTCAGCGACGAGCGGCGCGTTCAAGGGGGCGGGTGTTGTGTGTCGACTTCGAGCGGAGAGATAGTTCGAGGTGTGAATGATTCACGCGTGGAACGATCTTTCGCGTACTTCGACGATCGCCTGGACCGCGCTGCTTGACTGAAGGCCCTGTGCTCCCCATGGCGAACAGCTAACGATGAGCAGAGTGGCCGCGCGCACCCCGCTGATCGCCGTCGCGATCGTCCTCGGGCTCCTTGGGTTGCTCGTGCTCGGCATGTACGCCTACGATCACGCCCACCGCAACCAGCTGGCAACGGGCGTCAGGGTGGATGGCATCTCCGTCGGCGGTCTCAGCGCGGCTGCCGCCACCGTGCGGCTGCAGCGCGGTGTCGCCACCGCGATGGAACGGCCGGTGCTGGTCCGCGACGGTGCGCACACCTGGGAGCTCTCCCCGCGCGCCGCCGGCCTGTCGGTCGATGTCGCGGCGACAGTCTCAAGTGCGCTGAAAGCCAGCCGCGAAGGATCGATCTTCGCGCGAACCTGGCGCGGGTTGCTGGGTGGCAAAGTGGACAAGAACGTGCCGCTGCGCGTGTCCTATTCGCAGCGGGCGGTGAGCGACTTCGTCGGCGAAGTGCGCGCGGCGGTGAACGTCGAACCACGCAACGCCAGCGTCGAACCGACCGCCGCCGGCCTCATGCAGGTGGGGCAGCGCAACGGGCTCGCCGTCGAGCGCAAGCGCCTCACCGAGCGCGTCGTTCGCGCTCTGACCACGCCTGCAGTCGCACGCACGCTGTCGGTGCCGACGCTCGTGCGCCATCCGACGGTGACGACGAGCATGCTGGCCAGTCAGTACCCAGCCTACATCGTGATCGACCGAGCGAGCTTCCGGCTGCTCTTCTATCAGCGCCTGAAGCTGGCGAGCACGTATGAAATCGCCGTCGGCATGCAGGGGCTGGAAACCACCGCCGGGCTCTACCACGTCCAGTGGAAGCAAGTGAACCCGCCGTGGTACGTGCCCAACTCCGCCTGGGCGGGCGCGCTCGCGGGCAAGACGATTCCGCCCGGTCCCGAAGATCCGCTGAAGGCGCGCTTCATGTCCTTTAACGGCGGCGCCGGCATCCACGGGATCGACCCGAGCGAGTATTCCTCGATCGGGCACGACGCCTCGCACGGCTGCGTGCGCATGCGTATCCCCGACGTGATCGCCCTGTACTCGCGTACCCCCGTGGGCACGCCGGTGTTCGTGATCTGAGGAGTCCGTGAGCGCGCGACGGTCGCACTTGCGGGCCGGGCCCGGCTAGCGCTGTTCGCGGTTCTGCTGGCGCTCGCCGCTGACGAGCACGGCGATCAACACGATGATGATGTTGACGAGGATCCCGATCCCGATAAACGTCACGATCAGCCCCACGTCCTTGCTGACGGCGGCGCTGGCGATGATGGCCTGGGCGAGCACTGAGGCAGCCTACCAACGGCAAGCACGGTCGTGTCGTAGCCTTCAGGGACCGCTCGCATCTTGCGAGCTCTTGGAGAGGTGCCAGAGCGGTTGAATGGGCGCGACTGGAAATCGCGTAACGGGGGTTGACCTCGTTCGAGGGTTCGAATCCCTCCCTCTCCGCTCAACGATCCAGCGATCCTCGACCAAGGAGAGAGCCGTGAGCGCGAGCGCTTCCGAGCAGCAGTTGAGCGAGAACGACGAGGCCATCCGCGCCTGGGACGGGCCTCTGTACGACCGTTTCGTGCGCTTCCGCGACACGCTTACTACGGGCCTTGGCGCTCACGGCGAGGAAGCGTTGCGCCTGCATCCCCCACTCCGCGGCGAGCGCGTGCTCGACATCGGCTGCGGCTTCGGCGACACCACCCAGCGACTCGCGGCGCTGGTGGGCGCCGAGGGCGAGGCGGTGGGCGTGGACGCCGCCGCGCGATTCATCGAGGACGCGGCGCGCGAGAGCGCCGAGGCGGGGGTGACCAACGCGCGCTTCCTGGTGGCCGACGTCCAGCAGGACATCGGCGGCGAGCAGGGTTTCGACCTCGCCTTCTCGCGCTTCGGCACGATGTTCTTCGCCAGTCCGGTGGCGGCCATGCGCAACGTCTGCCAAGCGCTCAGGCCCGGCGGCCGACTGGTGATGGTCGTGTGGCGTCGGCGCGAGGACAACGACTGGCTCTATCGCGCGCAGACGATCGTCGAGAAGATCATCCAGCGCCCCGAGGAGTACGACGAGCCAACCTGCGGCCCGGGCCCGTTCTCGATGTCTGGCGCCGACACCACCAGCGAAATCTTGCTGCTCGCCGGCTTCGAGGACATCGCGTTGCGTCGCTGTGACACACTGATCGCGATCGGCAAGGATCTCGACGAAGCCCTCGACCTGGTCATGGCCTTGGGTCCCGCCGGCGAGATCCTGCGCCTGGCGGGCGATCGCGCCGCTCACCTACACGGCGAGGTGGAGGCGGCGCTACGAGCCGGCCTGGCCGATTTCGCCCAGGACGATGGCAAGGATCTGCGTGCGCCGGCGTCGACCTGGATCG
>DATAQR010000075.1:0-2057 GCA_036264565.1 Solirubrobacteraceae bacterium
TTCGAAGCCGACCCCGACAGCCACCGGCACGGCCACGCAGCCGCGGACGGCGGGTGGCCCGCCCATGCCCACCACTAAGCCCAACAGCGATCGAGATCGCGGCGGCCGCTGTGGTGCGCACGTTCATGCCGCAACGCGAGCAAACAGACGTCGTCTCGTGACGTGTCGTTCTCGGACGAAGTCGCTCAGGCGTGGGTGGCCGCGCAGAGGTCACGAGCCGATGCGACCGCGGCGGTCCGGTTGGCGACGCCGAGCTTCGCGTAGATGTGTTCGAGGTGCTTGGCGATTGTGCGCTCGCTGAGCGCGAGCTCGAGCGCGATGAGCGTGTTGGTCAGGCCGAGCGCGACGAGCTCGAGCACTTCGGCCTCGCGCTTGGCCAGCCCAGCGGCACGTAGCGTGCCTGCACTTAGCTGACCGGATCGCTTGATCAGGATCGCGTCGAAGCCGCCGACATCGCCGCGCATGAATCGTGCGGTCCCGGTGCGGAACGTGAGCGGCTCGACGAATGGCAGCGCCGCCCCAGCTCGCCGGCGTTGCGCTTCGCTCCACGAGGCGAGCGGCTGCGGCAGACCGCCGGGCTGGTCGGGGCTTGGCAGTTCGCTCAGGCTTGCCTTGGCTGCGCGAGTCGCGAACTGGATGCGGCCGCTCGGGTGGAGCACGATGCCAACCCGGCGGCTCTGCCGAAGCCGGCGGCGACGGTCACCGCGATCGACTTTGCCTTCCGCGGCGCGAGCACGCTCCGCGACGGCGAGCTCGTCCGCTTCGAGAACGATGGCTACCTGATCCACATGGTTCTCTTCGCCCGGTCAAGAGCGTGGCCGACGCCAAGAAGGCGGAGACCCTGCTGCTTGCCGGCAAGGCAAAGGAGGCAACGAGCAAGTACGCCAGCGGCCCCCAGGGCATGTTCGCCGGACCGCTCTCCCACGGCGCGATGCAACAGCAGATCATCTCGCAGCCGCCTGGCGTCTACGTGATCGCCTGCGCGATGAATGCCGAGGACGGGCGCGACCATTACCAGCTCGGCATGTTCCGCACAATCCGGATCGTGAAGTAATGCGAGGCCGGCCGGGCGAACCGCGTGGTCGCCCGGCCACTACCTCCTCATCAGACCGACCGTATCTGTGCCGTGCGCCGGCTGACGCCCCCTTAGAGTCAAAAAACTCACCGACGAATATGATGCTCGGATGGCCGACGCACGCCCAGCGGTACAGGATCCCGGACCTCAGGGGCGATGCGTCTGCGGTGAGAAGGTCACGATCGCCGACGCACACGAGATAACCCTGCCCAACGGGAGGCCCGGCTGGCAGGGCTACTGTCCCGCGTGCGGGGCGCCGCTGTTTGCGATCCGCCGCGGGTCGAGCGTGAGCAGCTAGCACCAGTCCGGGGGAGCGGCCGCTGACTGCCCAGGGCGCCGATTGCGCTTGTGTGCGGCGGCTTGCGAAGGTCGGGTGCGGGTGGGATGCTCGCGGCGTGTTGGAGCGATGTACCGAAGGCGCCCGCGCGGTGATCTACCTGGCTATCGAGGAGGCGAACGAGCGGGGGCACGACTGTGCTGGTGTTGAGCACGTCCTTCTCGGCTTGCTTGGAGAGCAGGACGGCGTCGCCGCGGGGGTCCTGCGCTCGCTTGGCGTCACGGGTGAGCGCGTTCGCGTTCGTCTGAGCGAGACCGTTCCCCCGTCGGCGCAGGGCCCCTCGCCTCAGGGGCCATTCCCGCTTCCGCTCACGCCACCAGTGAAGAGGGTCCTGGAGCGAGACGCTTGATCAATAGCCTGGGTCCAGCGGCCCCTTGCGTGACCTGCGTTCATGCAACGGTCAAGCTGCAGTCCTCGGTCTCGGCGGAACTCGCCGGGATGGTCACGGATCATCCCGGGGCAGCCCGACGCGTGGTTCAGATCGTGTCCGGGAATGCGGAGAACCTCAACCTGCATATCTCGCTGTCGGCGCAGGACAGCACCGGCCGGCGCATCCATACGTCCGGGCGCGACTTCGGGATCAGCGGCCCGCGCCGGGGGATCTGGCACCGGTGGCACGGGCCGCCGCTGCCCGACGAGCCGGAG
>DATAQR010000086.1:0-4528 GCA_036264565.1 Solirubrobacteraceae bacterium
ATCAACGCCGTCGCGGCCCTGTCGCTGTACCTGGTGATACGGGGGCTCAGACGCGGTCTGACCTGGCGGATCGCCGCGGCGCTCGGCGCGGCGATCGCGGTCGCTCCCCTGATGAAGGAGACGGGCTATGAGATCTATCCGGCGGTGGCGATCGGGCTGTTGGGGATCGGCTGGCGCCACCACCGGCTGGCCGATACGCGCGCTTGGATTGCGCTGGCCGCGGCGTTCGTCGCGGTGCGCGAGGGATGGTCGTTGCTGCAGCCGGTCTTCTATCCGCCCGTCGCGGGTCACTCTGTGGGCGGCGGCGTCTCGGCCGCGGGTGCGCTCACCACCGCCGAGCACATGCCGGGGCGCTTCCTGGTCTACCTATGGGAGTTGTTCCTGCCGCGGCTGTCCTTCATGGGCTCCCTGTTCCCGCCGGGCTGGCCCTTCAGGGCGATCTACGCGGTGCGCGGCTGGGGTTCGTTCGGCTGGTACACGTGGATATTCCCGTATTGGGTCTATACGGCGATCATCGTGGCGATGGGCTTTGTGGGGCTGCTGGCGCTGTCGGCCGCGGTGCGAGAGCGCTTGGCGGCGCGTGTGCGGAGCTTCGAGCTGATCGTCATCGCCCTGTTCCCGATCTGCGTCCTGGTCGCGGTGGAGGCTGCGTTCTTCGCGCCGGACGGGGGCCGCACGGTCGTCGCCGAACAGGGCCGCTATATCTTCCCCGCGATCGCCGCGCTGGCAACGATCGCGGTAGGAGGCACGTTCGGGTTCGGCCGCCGTTGGCAGGCGCCGCTGGCGACGGTACTGGTGGTGGCGATGATCGGGTTGAGCTACGCCTCCCAGCTGCTGACGATGAGCAGTTTCTTCACCTAGACATCGGTCCTGAAGGTGGGGTAGCGTTCGGGGCGTGGCGCTCGAATCGGCGATGTTTGGCGGCCGGGTTGGGGTATTGGCAGGCAGGGTCGAGCGGTGGATCCGCGCTCGGCCTGGTCAGATGATTACGGCCGTACGCAGGCCGGAGATGCTCGCGCTCGCCGCCGTCACCTTGCTCGGGCTTGCACTGCGCCTGTACTTCATCGAGAGGTGGCGTCCCGCGCTGATCGGCTTCCCGGACACCTCGATCTATGTGCAGGACGCGCTCACCGGGGTCTTCAACGACCCCTTGCGGGTGGGTGGGTACTCCGAGTTCCTGCGGTTGATGCACGGCGTTCGTCCGCACCTGTCGTTTGCGATCTCCGTCCAGCACATGCTCGGGCTGGCGAGTGGTCTGCTGCTGTTCGGCGCCGTGCGCAGGGCCGGATTCCCACGCGGCCTCGGGCTTGTGCCGGCCTCGGTGGTAATCCTCGGCGGCTCGGAGCTGTTCATCGAGCACGCGCCGTTGAGCGAGGCGGTGTTCATCTTCGCCGTGGACTTGGCGCTCTACGCTGTCGTGCGCGCATGGCGAGGTAGCTGGGGATGGGCGCCGGTGGCCGGCCTTGCGCTCGGCGTGGCGGCCGACCTGCGCAGCGTCGGACTGGTGCTGCTGGCGGTGCTCGCTGTCGGCGCGCTACTCCTCGCGGACGGGGCATGGTCGCGAAGGCTGTTGCGCTCTGGGCTGGTCGTGGTCGCCGCCGCCGTCCCGATCGGGGGGTACCTGCGTGCGCACGAACAGGCGGTGGGCTACGGCGGGTTCACCGGCGCCGGGTACTTCGACCTCTATGCCCGCGTGGCGCCTTTCGCGGACTGCTCCAAGTTCCATCCACCGGCCGGTACGGCGAACCTCTGCATCCACATCCCGCGCTCGCAGCGGCCCGGTCATGACGCGTGGGAGTTCACCGCAGTCTCACCGGCCGTCCAGTTCTTCGGGGAGCCCGACGAGACGGCTCCGAAGCCCGGCGAGAACTCGAAGCTGCGCTCATTCGCTGTGGCCGCCATCCTCGGACAGCCGCTCGAATACCTCGAATATGTCGGCCGTGACCTGGTAAGGATCGTGGACCCGTCGTTCCCCAGCTCACCATATGGCAGGCTGGGACCGGCGAGTGGCGGCTATGGCAACCCGCCCCAGGGGCTGACCGACTACTACTTCAACACAGCCAACCTCTACGCCGTCAACCAGATCCTCGCCGCCTATTACCCCGGCGACGGCGAAATCCACAGGAGCGTCACGTTTCTGCTCGACTACGAGCGTGACACGCGCATCGAGGGGCCGTTCATGGCTCTGCTGCTGCTGCTCGCATTCGCTGCGCCTCTTCTCACGACGGGGAGCAAGCGCCGGGCGGCGCTGCTCTTCCTTTCGACGAGCGTCGCGCTGCTCGTCTCGCCCATTTTCCTCTCCGAGTATGACTACCGTTTCACGATCCCCGCCTTCGGCCCGCTCGCCGCAACCGCCGCGATCGGGGCATGGGCCGCGTGGGGGCGCATATGGCCGCGCTTGGCTCGCACGGGTCAAAGGGCGCGTGACACGGGTGGCCAGGAGTTGGCGGCCTCCGCCCGCTCGCAAAGCGCATGACGCAAGCCCGCTTCCACCTCGTCGGTTGCGTGGTCCCAGGTGTGGGAGGCGACGAACTCGATGCCTTCGCGCGAGCGGCGCTCCCAGCGCTCGCGGTCGGCCAGCAGGCGCTCGAGCGCGGCGGCGATCGCGTCCGGTTCCAGCGGGGCCAGCTCGAGCGGGCCGTCCTCGCCGAAGATCGACTCGGCGCTGACGCCGGCGAGCTCCACACACGGCAGACCGCAGGCGAGCATCTCCTTGGGCATCAGCGAGAAGTTGGTCAGAGACAGGCACAGGCCCGCGGTTGCCTGCGAGTAGAGCCGGGCGAGCTGCCGGGTGCTGAGCACCCCCAGGTGCTCGTAGGGGAACGCGGCATACAGCGGCTTGTCGGTGCCGAACAGCACGATGCGCGTGTCGGGGCGGCGCCGATGAAGCTCGGCGAGCGCCATCAGCCCGATCGGCACCGCGCGTCTTGGCGTCGAATAGCGCGCGTAATAGACGATCGTGTCGCGGCGGCGCTCCACCGGGAGGGGGTGGTAGGTCTCGCTATCGACGCCGAGCTGGAAGGCGTCGGCGCTCGCGCCGTAGCGCTCGACGAGCAGATCGCGCAGCCATGGGCTGGCGGCGATGCAGTGCAGGCCGTGGCGGTATGTGTCCTGCGCTAGCACCTGCTCGGTGGAGGCGGCGTAGAACTCGGGCTCGTGGTCGTTGACGATGTACGCGCGCGCGCGGCAGTGATCGAGCCCGAGCGTCGCGTGGACCGTCTGCCAGCCGGTGGCGATTGCCACGTCGGCGCCCTGCCAGGAGTCAAAACCCTTGTAGACAGGGCCCTGAAACGGAGCGAAGAACTCGTTGATGTCGTGGCGCAGCACCGCCGGCCACACGTCGCGCGCGTGGCCGTGATAGTCGGCCAGCCACACGCTGCAGGCGTGGCCGCGCTGCTCCAGGCGCGAGAAGATCTGAAACAGCGTGTTGTGACCCCCGCTGCCCCGCGAGAACGGTGGGATCACGAGCGCGAGCCGTAGGCGCTCGCGCTCGGCCATATCCGGCACAGGGTGTAGCAGCGGCGCCGGGCCCTCGCGCCAGACGCGTGTGATCGTGTCGTAGTCGTCGCGCTCGAGCATCTGGTCGATGTGCTGGGGGGGTGGTAGAGCGGGTGCCTGTGGCTCGGTGGCCGGCGTGTCCACTTGGGAGTCGGCGCCGGCGAGCGAGGAGCGGCTCGGCGCTTCGTCCTGCGCGGCTCGCCGGTCGGTTGCCGCGCCGTCGCGCCCCTCCAGCGAGAGCGTGCGCCGCAGTGCGGCGGGGACTCGCTCGGAGCGTGAGCCCAGCGCCGAGAAGACGCGGCGCCCGCCATGGTGTGAGACCGCTCGGGCCGTCCAACGTGCGCGGTCAAGGCCGCTCACACCCTGCTCGGCCATCCAGCGACGATCCGCGGCGACCTCCCGGCCGACCTGGCGCGTCGTCGCGATCGGGTGAAACGGCTCAACGTGGCCTTGGGTCTCGCGCAGACCCCGGTACTCGTCGAAGTAGCGGCGCATGAACTCGAGCGCCCCGTAGTCGTGGGCGTGCAGGACCGCCGCGCCCGGGTGGTAGACCTTCGCGAAGCCGGCGGCGAGCAGGTCGGCGCCGAAGGCCTGGTCCTCGGAGTAGGCGAGATCGCGGAAGCGGATCTGCTCCCAGCAGGCGCGCGCGTAGCAGGCGTTGACGTTCGAGAGGAAGGTTGAGTCGCCGGCGCGCTGGAGCACTGGCTGTAGCGGCGCGCTTCCATCCGCTTGTATGTCGGCGAAGAACTCGCTCAGCTCGCGGGCGATCATCGGGCTCGTGTCCGGGCGTGGCAGGTGCGGGCCGTAGGAGGCCCCGACGCGCTCGTCGAGGCCGAACGCCTCGACGTGGGCCGCCAGCCAACCCGGGCAGGGGGTGGCGTCCTGGGTCAGGAAGCAGATCAGGTCTCCCGAGGTTCGCTCAGCGCCGAGGTTGCGCGTGCGCCCGTGAGCGAACTCCCGCGGCTCTATCTGGAGCAGCTCCGCACCCGCCGCGCGCGCGATCTCGCACGAGCGGTCGCGCGAGCCGGAG
>DATAQR010000090.1:0-5950 GCA_036264565.1 Solirubrobacteraceae bacterium
CCCACGTAGAGCGACACCGCCTCCACAGGGAACATCGAGGACAGTGGCGCCATCGGGCAGCTCGGCGACCCGGCTCAGGCTCCGATAGAAGGGCCGCGGATCGACGCCCCACATCGTCCCGAGCACCAGCCGCGCCAGCCACGGGCGTTCAATATAGAAGTCGTACACAGCCCCGAAGGGACCCGCGCACACGTTGCGTTCCTGTGCCATAGCGAGATTATTCCGGGTGTCCGTGCAGGCCCAGGACTCGTGGCAGCTCATCGAGTGAGCGCAGAATCTCCGTCGCGCCCGCATCGCGCAGCGCTTGCTCGTCGCTGTCGGCGGCGTAACCCATGCTGCGCATACCGGCCGCTACTGCGGCGGTGACACCCGAGGGTGTGTCCTCCACCACGACACACTCAGCGGGCGCGGCTCCCATCGTCGCGGCCGCGTGCAGGAACAGATCGGGTGCCGGCTTGCCGCGAGCAACCGAGTATGCAGAGAAGCGCGCGGGCTCAGGAAAGAGGTGGTCGAGGCCGGTCAGCGTAAGCGACAATCTCGTCTTTGAGAGCTTGCCCTGCGAAGCGACGCACACCCCGATCCCGGCCGCCGTGACGCGCTTCACCGTCTCAGCTGCTCCCGCGACAGGCTCGAGCTCCCGGTGAAATGCCACGTCACGCTCACCCTCGTAACGGGCCAGCCAATCCTCCGGGAACGCACGGCCGAGCTTCTCTCCCGCCCGGGATACTACGTCGGCGAGCAGCATCCCCTGATATCCGCGGCGCGCCTGCGTCAACGTGGTCGGCAAGCCCTCGGCGGTCAGCATCTCGGCGAGCACGCGGTTGGAGATCACCTCGCTATCCACTAGCACACCGTCGCAGTCGAAGATGACCAGCTGTAGATCGCACACCGGTGAGATACTGACGGTTCCCAACCGCAGACACGCGAACGGTCGACCCCCCCGGGCCGGCCACGGGTTGAGCTCTTTCGGATCGACTTGAGATCCCTCGCGGGTCGAGCTAGACGTGTAGGCGACCAAATCAAATAGCGGCCCGGCGACGCCATTGAGGGGCGCCACCGGGCCTTGACACCGAAGAGCAAACCTTCGGTGCCGCGGATAACGGTAGCCCGCCAGAGGGTCCGTGCTGCGTGCGCTTGAGCGCTCTTTCGGTGTCCCGATCGGAAGGAGACCGAAATGACTGCGATGCTTACCGTGCCCGGCGAGACGGCTCGCCAGCTACGCAAAGGACTGCACATCGAGCTTGGCGGGGCGGCGCAAGACCTCGAAGAGATTACGCTCAAGCGCGACCAGGTAATCCATACCGACTGGTACGAGGAGCCGCTCAGACGCTTCGACGCTATCCGTGCGCTACTGGATGAGATCGGCTGGTCGGACATCGACCCGCCCGCAGAGGAGATGTGTATCGACCTGGACGCTCACCGCCAAGCGGTAACGCGCGCACTGGAGACCGTGCTGCTCGTCGCCGACGACGACATGAAGGAACTGGACGCCGTCGAGGCTGAGCGCGCAAAGCAGGGCGAACCGTCGGCACGCGAGGCCACCACCCGGCGGGTGCTCGCGTTGCGAGAGTTCGCCACGACCGTCAACGTGAACGGTGGGGGAGCCTCCGGATGAGTGCTCACCCGATGCCTCGCGTCGGCGGGGATCGCAAGCGAGAGATGCTCCAGCTACGCCCGTTGCGACAGCTCACCGAGATCTCCCTCGCGATCCCGGACGCGAGCGCCTGCCTGCGCGTGCACAACGACGATCTCGGTGGCACGATCCGTGCGCTGCGCAACACGCGCCGGCTGACGATCGAAGGGCTCGCGATGGACGCCGGGATGCACCCGACCTATCTCTCGGGTATAGAGCGCGGGAGACGCAACCCGACCTGGAGCAAGATCGCGGATCTCGCCGAAGCGCTCGAGATCCCCGTGTCGGCCATCGTCCTGGACGCTGAGGAGCGCTGCATGGAAGAGGCCATTCGCATCGCCGCCGCGGACGCCTACCGGGCGAGACTTGCAGCCCTTGCGCCGCTGCGCGACTCAGCGATCCGGCTGACAAACTGTCGCTCATGACCGACGCGTCGCTGAGCGGGGGCTGCCTGTGCGGCGGTGTGCGCTTCGAGCTCACCGCGCGACCGCCTGCTGCGGGGTACTGCCACTGCACGCGCTGCCAGCGCCGGACCGGCACGGGGTCCTCAGTGCAGGCGCGAATCGACGGGCGCACCCTACGACTGCTTCAGGGAGAGGGGCTACTGAAGGGCTGGCGCCATCTCGACGGAGGTTTCGAGAAGCTCTTCTGTCGCGAGTGCGGGGCGCACCTCTTCAGCCGCAACCCCGAGGACCACACTCAGATGAGCGTGCGGATGGGCGCCTTCGACACAGACCCGGGCGTGCGGCCGAGCTGGCGCGCCTACGTCGCATACGCCGCTCCGTGGGAACCGATCCCCAACGACGGGCTTGAGCGCTTCGCGGAGGGCAAGCCGTTCTCGTGAACAGAGGCCCTTACCGGCAACCGTAGCGACGCCCGCAGTCTCGGGTGCAGCAGGAGACGGCGGGCCGGTGTCTCACACTCTCGGGCTACGCCTGCCCGAGTAGCTGCCGGTACATCATCAGCGTCTCGTGGCTGGGTTGGAGTCCGAGTTGTTCGTCGAGGATGTGGGCGAGCGCGTCGTAGTGCTTGGTGATGCCGCTGTAGAGGCCGAGGGCGTGGTCGGCTTGGAGCGCGAGGCGCCAGCTTGGCTCGTGGAGGTCGTCGAGGCTGATCGCTCGTTCGGCTGCTTGGAGGGCGCCGCGGGGGTCGCCGGCTTGGAGCCTGGCAGCGCCGATGCGTCCGAGGAGGTCGAGCAGGGTGGCGTGGAGCTGGTGGGTGATGCTTTCGGCCCAGGGGTAGTCGGCGCCGGCGAGCGGTTCTCCTCGCCATAGGGAGAGCGCGGTTTCGAGTGCTTCGCGTTCGTGCCCAGCTTCTCCGGTGGCGGCGAGCAGCTGGTCGAGCTGGTCGATATCGATGTGGATCGTGGTGCGGTCGAGGCGGTAGCGCTCGCGGTCGCGGGTGAGTCCGTCGCCGAGCGCGCGGCGGGCGTCGCTGACGCTTTGGTAGAGCCGGGGGAGCGTCCGTTGAGGGTCCTCTCCTGGCCATAGAGCCTCGAGGAGTTCGTCGCGGGTCGCGCCGGCTGGATGCAGGGCGAGGAATGCGAGCATCTCGTTGGTCGCCGCGCGCTTGATCGGGCACGTACCGTCGATCCTGAGCGGGCCGAGCACCGAGATCGCGAACCTGGGTGAGTCGGGCTCCTCACCTGCACCTCGCTGAGTGTCGGTCTGGGCCTCGGACTCGTGGACGGCTGGTGGCTCACGGCGCCGGCCGTTGGGTGGGTGCAGTCCTGGCTCGAGCGTCATCGCGTACCTGTCCATATGCACGGGCGCAAGCGAGGGACGTGCTCCGGCACGCTGCGAGACGGCGGGCTTCGTGCGCTCGGCGAAGGCGATGAGCTTGTCCTCGCGTCGCTGCTTGACCGTTGATGTGATCTCGTTGAGCAGCGAGCGGGCGAGGAGGACGAGCAGCACGCCGAGCGCGACCCACAGCAGCCAGAAGAGCAGTTCTTCGGCCTCGACATTGCTCATTGGCGCGGTCCAGGACTTGGGGAGCGCTGGTAGGCCGAGGCGTAGCTGCCACAGGACACCGAGGGCGGCGACGACGATCAGAACGGCGATGGTGTTGAGGGCGATGCGTGGGTTGGGTCTCATATCAGCAGCGCGATGATGCAGCCGGCGGCGAGGATCGGGGCGAGGGGGAGCGTGCTGCCAAGGACCGAGCGGCCACGGCGGAGGAGCAGGATCACGGCGAGGAGGGCGTATAGCTCGAGCGTGAGCAGCAGCGCCGCGGAGGCGAGGCTGCCGAGCGCGGCGAGGAGTAGGAGCGCGAGCTTGACGTCGCCCATGCCGAGCATGGCCGGCTTGGCGAGGCTGACGGCGAGCAGGAGCACAACCAGCCCTGCGGATAGCAGGAGACCAGTGCTCGCCTGCCTCCCGTCGGCGATCGAGATCGCCGCGCAGATCGCGGTGGCCGGGAGCACGATCCGGTTGGGGATCCGTCGCTCGCGTACATCGACGAGGGCGAGTTGACCGAGCGCGGCGCCGAGGATCGCGAGTCTGGTGAGGACGAGTGGACTGAGCCCGAAGCGTATGGCTGCGGCGAGCGGTATTACCAGCGCCCCGCTGGCGCCGGCGGCGATGGTTGGAGCGTGTTTAGTCATGGTCCGCGTGGTGCTGCGGTTGCGTGTGCGGTCAACGTGAGCGTCTTGAGCCCGACGAGCGCCAGGAGGATCGTTGGCACCCGGCGCGTGACCGTCACGGTCACGGTGCCCGCTGTCGCGTTTGCCTGGCCGGTGACGGATGGGTTGGCGTCGATCGTGCGGAGTGCTTCCAGGCGCGCTTGGCCGGGGTTGAGTTGTAGGTGGCCCGCGTGGAGGGCGGGGAGATCGATCGCCTGGCTTCCCGAGAGCGCGGCGTCGTCGGCGATTGACGCGAGCTGGCGCTTGACGAGGAAGGCGTGTCCGAGGTCGACGGCGAACCCGATCACCATCAACAGCGCGATCGATAGCAGTAGGCCGGTGATCAGCACCGAGCCTTCCTCGCCAGCGAGATGTCGCTGTGGATGCCGGGTCATGGGGCGCCTTGGAGGATCGAGCGGTAGCGGTCGATCGGGGCGCTCGCGCGGGCGTGGATCGTGATCGTCCCGAAGTGCCCGAGAAGGGGGAGCGTTCCGATCGGGATGCTCGTGCTCACGGTGGCTGTCATCGATTCGCCGCGCGAGTAGGTTCCGGCCAGGCTGAGTGTGAGCGGCGGATGAGCGCCGGCTTGTTCGCGCGCGAGCGCCGCTGTCGCGGCGGCATGCGCCGCGGCGGCATCGGGGGCCTGCACGGCTGAGCGGACAGCGTCGCGGGCAGCCTGCTGCGCGTCGATCTGCGCGAGCTCGACTCGGGCGAACAGGGGGATCAAGAACATGAGCGGGATCAGCACTCCGGCGAGCAGCAGAATCCCGCTGAGGATCGACGCTTCACCGCGATCCTCTGCGAGCCTGTGTTTGAGCGCGTGGAGGGTCATTGGCGTGTTTCGTCTGGGGGGTATCGCTCGGTCGGCACGCTCGCGTGCGCGGTGATCGCGGGCAGCAGTAGACCGACGCCGGGGAAGACCTGGGGCGCCTTGCCGCTGACGCGGACGGTCACGATGCTCGTGCTGCTCTGCGCTGAGGGATGCAGATCGGCGCCGGTACCGCCGGCGGCGCCGAGGATCGTCTCGGCGCGGGCGATGCCGGCGCCTTGGCCTTCGGCTGCGGCGGTCTCGGCGCCTTCTTGGGCTGCTGCCTGAGCGACGTTGCGTGCGTGGGCGTAGGCGAGGGCCTGCACGGCTAGCGCGATCACGAGGATCACGAGCCCGAGGGTGAGCAGCCCAGAGATGAGCGCGTCGCCGCGCTCATCTCTGAGCCTTCGACGCAGCCGGACCATCGCGTGCATCCCCATGCCGGTCTAAGCGCTGAGCTCGCTGATGATGTGCTGCGCGGCCTGCCGGAGCGCCGGGCTGAGCAGCGCGACGATCGCGGCGGCGACGACGGAGAGCCCGACGGCGAGCACGACCCAGTTGATCATGCTGTCCCCGCGCTCCTCCTCGCGCGCACGCTGCGCACCGGCGAGGAGCCGAAGCCAGATCGCGTCGAGAATGCTCATCATCTCCTCCTTTCCTTTCAGATGGTTTGTGTCAGGAAGTGGATGAAGCCGTAGGCGAGGATCAGCACGAGCCGGCATCCGCGACAGCGAACTGCGAGCGCGCCCGTCGCTCTGGCAGCTACTGCACGCCCGCAACTCACTCCAGAACCGGGAGCACACCCAACTCGTCTGCCACGAAGACGTCCTCGTCTTCCGCCGCGAGCCAAGCTCCAGGAGTTCAGGGAAACCGAAGGGCCGCCGCCGAA
>DATAQR010000163.1:0-2227 GCA_036264565.1 Solirubrobacteraceae bacterium
ACGGCGTTGGTGGTGCCGGCGACGACCAGGTAGATCAAGACCGGGTAGAAGATGCCGAGGTCGATCTGGTAGTCGACGACGCGCAGCCGTAGCGTCGAGGCCAGGTGCGCCTCGTGCGCGGCGATGAACCAAAGCCCAAGCGAGATGGCGATCGTGATCGCCAGCTTCGTGCGCCCGCGCAGCCCCAGCGAGCGGCGCCGCACGAGCTTTGTGTAGTCATCGGCAAAGCCCAGCAGCGCGCAGGCGATCGCGGTCGCGAACACCCCTACCGAGCGCCATTCGAAGTCCGAGAGGATCAGGTAGGGCACCATCACCGCACCGAAGATGAGCACACCGCCCATCGTTGGCGTGCCGGCCTTCTGATGGTGCCCCTCTGGTCCGTCCTCGCGGATGTGCTGGCCGAACTCGCGGTTGCGCAAGAACTCGATGAACTTCGGCGAGAGGAATATGCAGATGAGCAGGGCGGCGGTGCCGCCGATCAGGATGCGACCCATCAGCCGCTGTGAGCCTTGGTCTCGGCCGGTGTGGCCTCTCCGGGCCGCCGCTCGCCCCGGTCACTCAGCCGCCGGCAGCGCAGCACCTCGCGCGCGACGCTCACATCGTCAAAAGGCAGCTTCACGCCGCTGGCGAACTCCTGGCCCTGCTCATGGCCCTTGCCGGCGATCACGAGCACATCACCGTCGCGGGCAAGCCCCACGGCCTGCTCGATCGCGGCGCGCCGGTCGACCTGCACCTGAACAGGCGCGGCGTGCGGCGGACGGTCGGCGTGCTCGGCGCCGGCCATGATCTCGGCGACGATCGCCTCCGGCTGCTCCGAGCGAGGATTGTCCGAAGTGACGAGCAACACGTCGGCCAGTCGCGCCCCGATCTCGCCCATCAGCGGCCGCTTGCCCCGGTCGCGGTCGCCGCCGGCGCCAAAGACACAGATCACGCGCCCCTCGCCGAGATCGTGCGCCGCCTCGAGCACCCTTTGCAGCGAGTCGGGCGTGTGTGCGTAATCGACCAGCACAGCGAACCCCTGCCCCTCCTCGACGGGCTCAAGTCGCCCCGGCACACGCACGCCTTGCTCCAGCGCGGCGACCAGCGTGTCCAAGTCGCAACCAAGGGAGTGGCAGACGGCAAGTGCCGCCAACGCGTTTGAGACGTTGAAGCGCCCGGCCAGGGGCAGCCTCAGCGCACGCTCGCCGGCCGGTGTTCGCGCGACGAGGTTTGACCCGGTCAGCTCCAGGCGCAGATCGCGAGCGCGGTAGTCGGCATCGTTGTCGATCGCGAACGTCACGGCGCCCTCAAGCTCATCAGCGAGCCGTCGCCCGTAGGGATCGTCGAGGTTGACGACCGACACCTCCGGCCTGGGCGAAGGAGCCTCGGGCGCGAACAGCAGCCGCTTGGCCTGGAAGTAGTCCTCCATCGTGGCGTGGAAGTCGAGGTGATCCTGGGTCAGGTTGGTGAAAACGGCCGCGGCGAAGCGCGTACCGCTGGTGCGATCGAGCGCAAGCGCATGCGAGGAGACCTCCA
Organism: Solirubrobacteraceae bacterium; assembly: GCA_036264565.1. Taxonomy (GTDB): domain Bacteria; phylum Actinomycetota; class Thermoleophilia; order Solirubrobacterales; family Solirubrobacteraceae; genus Palsa-744. The sequence goes on from DATAQR010000163.1 coordinate 1,516, forward strand.
TCGCGCAGTGGCTGTCGCCGCCGTCGAGCATCGCGCGGAAATCGTGCTGCAGGTCGATTGCCTCGGGCGTGGTGCGAACCGCTCCTTGCTCAACACCGGCGATAACCGAGCGCACGGTGCCGAGCAGCCCGCAGCGGTGACCTTCGGCTTCGAGCATTCCGCGGACGAGATGGGCGATCGTGGTCTTGCCGTTCGTTCCAGTGACGCCGACCACCTTCAGCTCCGCCGTGGGATCGCCGTAAAAGCGCGCGGCCAGCGGTCCCATCGCCGCCCGCGCGGACTCCACCAGCAACTCGGGCACGCCCAGCCCGAGCGAGCGCTCGACCACTAGCGCGCCCGCGCCCGCATCGATCGCCGCGCGGGCGAACTCGTGACCGTCGCGCTCGGCGCCGGGGACGCAGAAGAACAGCGCGCCGGCCTGTACCGCGCGGCTGTCATAGGCCAGCGCCGCGATCTCGACCGGCTCGGCAGTCGGCGAGACCGCCAGCACCCCCGGGATACCGGCGCGCGTCAGCTCGTCCAATCTCATAGCTTTTTCGCCCCGCGATGGCAAGGGTGGGGAGTCTACGGCCAGCCCGCGACGGCGGACGCGACGCGTCTACGATCGTGGCCGTTTGAGGGAGGTCACGTCGGAAGAGATGCCGAGGAACTGTTCCTCGGCAGAATCATTCCAAAGCAGAATCATTCCACCTTGGAACTAATCGCCCGCGAT
>DATAQR010000190.1:0-8082 GCA_036264565.1 Solirubrobacteraceae bacterium
ATCTACACGATGCCGCCTTATGTGATCGAGGACGAGGACTTGGCGCGCGTCGCGACAGCGATCGCCCAGGCCGCCGGGGCTTGCGGCTAGAGCCAGCTCTGCCAGGGAAGACGCTCGCCTGCCTGGGCGAGCAAGTTTGGATCGGGGTTGGAGAGCTCACTGAGCAAATGAACATCCACTCGCCCCAGTCGCGCGATCGTCTCGCGGTTGGATTGTTCCAGCGCCGATGGCTCATGCGGCCACGGCGTGAGCACGACCGCCTGCACGTCGAGCCCGACTGCCCGCGCCGCCTCCAGTGTGAGCAGTGTGTGATTGATCGTGCCCAGTCCCGGCGATGCGGCGATCACCAGTGGCAAGTCCAGCTCGACCGCCAGATCGCGCACCGTGAAGTCGGCCGTCAGCGGCACCAGCAGGCCGCCCACACCCTCGACCACGACGGTGCGCTGCGGGTGCTCGCGAGCGCGTGCCACGAGGTCGGCCGGGTCGATGCTCTCGCTTGCAAGCGCTGCCGCCAGGTGGGGGGAGACGGCTGGGCCGTAGCGCAGCGGCGCTACCTCCTCCGGGCTCATGCCGGCGGCACACGCGAGCAACTCGTGGTCTGGGGGCCACTGGCCCGGCGGCTCGTCCAGACCGGTGACGACTGGCTTGTAGGCGCGCACCGGCTCGCCGGCTGCCCGCATCGCCGCCAGCAGCGCGGCGCTCACGATCGTCTTGCCGACACCCGTGCCAGTGCCGGTTACGAATAGGCCACGCACGACAGACGACGTTACGCGACGCCCGCGAACCGAGACTCGCCGGCCGCGTGTGAGCCGATCGTCGCGGGGTCGAGCCCCGCTGCCCGAACGGCCTGCGCGAGCGCCTTCGCCGCGTCTCGCAGCTGGACGGGTGTGTGCGAGGCCATCGCCGCGAGTCGCAGCCGCGATGTTCTCGCGGGCACGGTCGGCGGGCGAATCGCCTGGGCGAACACGCCGTGCTGTAGCGCCGCCTCGCACACGCGCGTGGCGTCTGTGGGGTCGCCAATCAGCAGCGGGACGATGTGCATGTCGGACTCCTGGACAGCAAAGCCCTCGCTAGTCAAAGCCGCGCGTAGCGTTCTCGCCGCTTCATGAAGGCGCTCGATCATGCCGGGGTCGCTCTCGAGCAGATCGAGCGCGGCCAGCGCCGCGGCCACCGAAGGTGGTGCCGGCGCCGTGGAGAAGATCAGCGGGCGCGCCGTGTTGACGAGGTAGCGCACCATCTGCTCGCTCGCGCACACGTAGGCGCCATAGGAGCCGAGCGCCTTGCCGAGCGTGCCCACGAGCACGTCGACCTCGTCCTGCAGGCCGGCGGCGGCGATCGCGCCACGCCCACCGGCTCCGAGCGCACCGGTGGCGTGGGCCTCGTCCACCATTATGCGCGCGTCGTAGCGGCGTGCCAGCTCCACGATCTCGGCCAGCGGCGCGACATCGCCGTCCATTGAGAAGACCGAGTCGGTGACGATCAGGCGTCGCCGTCCTTCCCCGTTGGCGCGATCGGTCGTGCGCCTCCCCGGGTCCCGCCACTCGGCGTGCGTCCCGTCGCGCGCCGCCCCGTGTCCCGCCACGTCGCGCTTCAGGCACTGCTCCAGGTGCTCGCAGTCGAGGTGCCGGTAGACGACGATCTCAGCCCGCGAGGCGCGGCAGCCGTCGACGATCGAGGCGTGGTTGAGCGCGTCGGAGAAGATCGTGTCGCCGGGGCCGGCGAGCGCGCCGATCGTGCCGAGGTTGGCGAGGTAGCCGGAGCCGAACAGCACGCAGGCCTCGCTGCCCTCAAAAGTGGCCAGGCGCTGCTCAAGGGCGGCGTGGATCGTCATCGTTCCCGACACCAGCCGCGACGCCCCCGCGCCGGCACCGACGTCGAGTGCGGCCCGCGCCGCCGCCTCACGCACCTGGGGGTGGTCGGCGAGGCCGAGGTAGTTGTTCGAGCACAGCAGCAGCACCGGCTCCTCGTCGAGCAGCACCCGCGGCCCCTGCGCACCGGAGACCAGTCGCAGCCGGCGAGACAGGCCGGCGTGCTCCAGCTCGGCCAGGCGCTGTTCAATCTCGCCCACGGCGGCGCCCGTCAGTCCCCCCAGCCGGCGGGCACGGCGTTGCGGGCGCCGTCAGGGCGCGGCGGCACTGTGCGTTTGGGCTGGAAGCGAAGCTGCTCAGAGGGGTCCCACAAACGAATGCTCAAGCCTTCGGGTGCAGGAACATCATCGTCAAGCAGCTCCTCGACCACATCCGGCGTCTCGCCGTCAAGCCAGCCGGAGCGGTTGTCCGGGCGGGGATAGGCGCCGTTATCGGCGTGGCGCGTCACGTTCAGCCCGAGCTCCTCGAACATCGAGCGGTCCTGCTCGGGCGTGGAGCCGAGCGTGGTCAGGAAGTTGCCCATCATCACGCCGTTCAGGCCGGCCTTCACGGCCAGCGGCTGCAGCTCGCCGAGGTTCTCGACGCGGCCCCCGCACAGGCGGAACAGCGCTTCGGGCAGGATCAGGCGGAAGATCGCCACCCACTTGACCGCCTCCCACGGATCGATGTAGTCGCGGTCGCCGAACTTGGTGCCAGGGCGGGGGTTGAGCAGGTTGATCGGCACACTGGTTGGGTTGATCTGCGCCAGCTCGAAGGCCATCTCCACGCGCTGCTCGCGGCTCTCGCCGAGGTTGAGGATGCCGCCGACGCAGGTCTCAAGCCCGGCCTCGCGCACGGCCTGGATCGTGCGCAGGCGCCCCTCGTAGCGGACGGTGGTGGAGACCTCGTCGTAGTAGCTGGACGCCGTCTCGACGTTGTGGTGCACGCGCTGGATGCCGGCCTCCTTCAGCGCCTTGGCGCGGGTCGGGGACATGTGCCCGATCGAGGCGCAGCGCTTGAGGTTGGTCTGCTCGGCGACGAGCTTGGCGCCGTCGAGAATCTTCTCGAAGTCGCGCTTTGACAGCCCCTGCCCTTGCGTGACCATGCAGAAGCGGTGCGCGCCGGCGGCCTCGGCAGCCTTGGCGTGTTCGAGGATCTGCTCGGGATCCATCATCGCGTGCATCGGCGTCTCGGCCTCGGCGAAACGCGACTGGGCGCAGAAGCCGCAGTCCTCGGCGCAGCCGCCCGACTTGGCGTTGACCAGCGAGCACATGTCGGTCGAGTCGCCGAACCGCTCCTGTCGTGCCGCCCAGGCCCGCTCGACCAGCGCTTCGATCTCGGCGCGGTCCTCGATCTGGCCGAGGGCGAGCGCCTCCTCGCAGGTGATCAGCGGCGGCATCGTGGCAGATTATGACGTGCGCGGCTGGCGAGGAGCGGCCGGCTGCAGGCTCGCCGCGCGCCAGCAGTCGGCCGCTGGGCTCGGGCAGCCGGATGTCCGAGCCGCCACGACTGGCGAGCCGGTGATCTAATCCGTTGCGATGGCTGCGCCCCAACCAGGATGCATTTGCGTGGACGGCCGGCTGCTCGCGCCGCACGAAGCGATGGTCTCGGCGCTCGATGCCGGCTTCCTGCTGGGGGACGGCCTGTTCGAGTCGCTGCGGGCGAGCAGCGGCGTGCCGTACCTGCTCGACCGCCACCTGGCGCGACTGTATGGGGCGGCGCGGGAACTGGAGTTCGCGCAGATGCCCTCGCCCGAGGCCCTCGCCGCGCAGGTCGGCGAGACACTGGACTGTGCCGCGCTCGACGACGCATATCTGCGGATCACGATCACGCGGGGCCAGGGTGTCGTGGCGCTGGCGCCGCCCAGCGGACCACCGACGGTCGTGATCGCCGCCCTGCCCGCGCCGCCGCGCGCCGACCCTGGGATGGGGATTGCGGTGTCGTTGATCGGACCACCATGCGAGCACGGGCCGAAGGCCAAGAGCACAAGCCGCCAGCCGGCGGTGCTGGCACGGCGAAAGGCGGCGCTCGCCGGCGCTGACGAGGGCATCTACGTGTCCGGGCGCGGTCGTGTGCTCGAGGGCACCTCGTCGAACGTGTTCGCGGTCAGCGAGGGCCGGCTGCTGACGCCGCCGGCCGAGGACTGCCTGCCGGGCATCACCCGCGGGTGCCTGCTCGAGCTGGCACGCCAGGATGGTTTGGAGGTGCTTGAGACGCCGTTGACGGTCACGCGACTGCTCGACGCGCAGGAGGCGTTCCTCAGCAATGCTGTCCAGGGCTTGCGCGCGATCCAGGCGATCAAAGGCCGACCGCTCGTGCCCGGACAAGGGGGGGCGTTTGGATCGAAGGGGGAGGTGTTTGGCCGATTGCTGATGCTCTACGAAGAGGACCGTCACCAGGCGGCCGTTCACGTCGAGAACGGTTCCACAGTATGACGATTCAGGCTTTGAACGATTCAGGCTTTGAACGATTCAGGCGTTGAACGATTCAGGCGTTGAACGATTCACGAATTGAACGAGGCCGGCAAGAGACAAAGATCGATCAATGACCCGAATCGTCCCCCGGCCAGCAGCTTGTCGGCGCTAGCGGCCCTGCCAGCGCGGCGGGCGCTTCTCGGCGAACGCCCGCATCCCCTCACGCATGTCCTGTGAGGCGAAGGAGGCGCGGCGTAGCTCGATCAGCTCCGCTTCGACGTCGGTGGCCAGGTCGTCGCGCGCGTCGAGCAGGGCGGCGATTACGCGCTTGTTGCCCGTCTGCGAAAGGGGGGCGTTGCCGGCCAGCTCGGCGGCCAGCTCGATTGAGGCGCCGTCCAGTGTCTCCTCGGCCACGACGCGGTTGACCAGACCCCAGGCGAGCGCGGTCGGCGCCCCGATGTAGCGGCCGAGCAGGAACAGCTCGCGCGTACGCGCCGCGCCGATCGCGTCGATGAAGCGGCGCAGCCCGGTATGGGAGTAGACCAGGCCGAGCTTGGCGGGCGGCATGCCGAGCTTGATCTGATCGCGCGCGATCCGCAGGTCGCAGGCCAGCGCGAGCTCGAGTCCGCCGCCGATCGTGTGGCCCGGCAGCGCCGCCAGCGTGGGATAGGGGAAGGCCTCCAACGCGTCGATCGCTTCGGTGAAGGGATGCGCGACAAGCGCCTCGGCGCGCTGCTCGAACTCCTCGTCGGGGATCTCGCCGATGTCATAGCCGGCGGAGAACATCCCGCCCGAGCCGGTGATGATCACGCAGTGCCCGGGCACCCCGCCGCCGGTCGTCGAGCCAGTCGCCGCGCCGGTCGCTGCGTCTGCGGCCAGTTGCGACAGCGTTGCCGTGATCGCGTCGAGGATCGGGTGATCGAGCGCGTTGCGCTTCGCCGGGTTTGCGATCATCAGGCGGAGCACGCCGGCGGCCGGTTCGTCGATCAGCAGCTTGCCGTCGGCCAGCTCCTTTGTGGGTGTGTCTGAGGGCATCGCGGCAAACGCTATTGGAGTCGTGCGCGGGACCGTCGCGCGATGGTCGCGGCGCGCACGCCGCGGCGCCCCGCGAGTGAGGCGACGGCGGCTACTGCAGCACGACCAGCACGTCGCCCTCGCTTACGGCCTGCCCCTCCTCGCAACGGATCTCGACCACTTCCCCTGCGTCTTCGGCCTCGACGGGCATCTCCATCTTCATCGACTCGAGGATCGCGACGGTGTCGCCCTCGTCGATCTGGTCGCCTACGGCGCACTCGATCTTCCACACCGTGCCGGTGATGTGTGCCTCTACCTCAGCCACGCGAACCTCCCAGACGCCGACGGACAATGGTCGGGGAGAATACCGGCGTGATCGCGATTGTCGCCGCCCACAACGAGGCCGATCGGATCGGCGCCACACTTACAGGGCTCGGTGAAGCCTTCGAGGATGTGTCGCTGTGGGTCGCCGACGACGGCTCCAGCGATCGCACCGCTGAGATCGCCGCGGCGAGCGGAGCGCTGGTGATCAGGGCTAGGCGGAGAGTCGGCAAGGGCCGGGCGATGACGCTTGCCGCCCGCAAAGCGCTTGCGTCAGTGGCCACCGCCAGCGATCCAGTTGTATTGCTGTGCGACGGAGACCTGGGTGAGTCAGCGGCGCGGCTCCTGCCGCTTGCGCTTGCGGTCCAAGCCGGCGAGGCGGATCTGGCAGTGGCGGTCTTCAGCAAACGAATGGGAGGTGGTTTCGGGATTGCGCTCGGTTTTGCCAGGTGGGCGGTTCGCCGTCGCTGTGGGTTTTTGGCAAAGGCCCCCCTTTCGGGCCAGCGCGCGATGAGAGCGAGTCAACTCGAGGAGCTGTTGCCATTTGCGCGTGGCTACGGAATGGAGATGGGGATGACGATCGACGCTGTGCGAGCGGGTATGCGTGTACGTGAGCTTGAGTTGGAGTTGACGCATCGCGCAACGGGGCGCGCGCCCGCAGGCTTCTTGCATAGGGGGCGCCAACTGCTCGACTGCGTGCGTGTGTACGCGGCCACGAGATAGGTTGCACGCACGATGATCCTTGCGATCGATCAGGGCACCACGGGCACGACCTGCATCGTCTTCGACGAGCACGCCGAACCGGTTGGCCGCGCCTACCGCGAGTTCACCCAGCACTTCCCCCACCCCGGCTGGGTCGAGCACGACGCCGCCGAAATCTGGGAGGTGACGCACTCTGTGGCCGGCGAGGCGCTCGCCGATGCCGAAGTCCGGCCCGGTGAGCTGGTAGCGGTCGGCATCACCAATCAGCGCGAGACGGTGTGCGTGTGGGACCCGTCCACGGGCGAGCCGTTGCACCCAGCGATCGTCTGGCAGGACCGGCGCACTGCGGAGCGCTGTCAGGAGCTGCGCGAGCAAGGGTACGAAGCGCTTGTGCGCGAGCGCACCGGGCTGGTGCTCGATCCCTACTTCTCGGCGACGAAGATCGAGTGGCTGCTACGCAACGTCGAGGGTCTGCGCGAGCGAGCGGCGGAGGGCACGGCGGTGTTCGGGACGATCGACGCATGGCTCGCGTTCAAGCTGACCGGCGAGCACGTCACCGATGCGTCGAATGCGTCGCGCACGATGCTCTACGACATCACCGCAGGCGATTGGGACGAGCAACTGCTCGACCTACTCGACATCCCTGAGCGTGCGCTCCCGCGCGTGGTCGCAAGCGCGGGAGAGATTGCTGTTACGCGCCCTGATGCGCTGTACGGCCACGCCGTGCCGCTTGCCGGCATCGCGGGCGACCAGCAGGCGGCCTTGTTTGGGCAGGCCTGTGTCGATCCGGGAATGGGCAAGAACACTTATGGAACTGGGTCATTCGCGCTACTGAACACTGGCTTCGTGGCGCCCGAGCCTGCGCGCGGAGTGCTCTCGACCGTCGCCTGGCGCATCGGTGGCGCCACCAGCTATGCGCTCGAGGCCTCGATCTTTGTGACGGGCGCCGCCGTGCAGTGGCTGCGCGACGGCCTCGGCGTGATCGAGCGCGCGTCCGACACGGAGGCGCTGGCGGCGTCGCTGGACGGCAACGATGGCGTCTACTTCGTCCCAGCGCTGACGGGCCTCGGTTCGCCGCACTGGGACCCGCACGCCCGCGGCACGATCGTCGGCCGCACGCGCGGCAGCGGCCGGGCACAGCTGGCGCGCGCGACGCTGGAGGCGATCGCCTACCAGACGCGCGACGCGCTCGACGCGATGGCCGCCGCATCCGGACAGCCGCTCGGCGAGCTGCGCGCCGACGGCGGCGCCACCGCCAACGCGTGGTTGATGCAGTTCCAGGCCGACATGCTCGGTGTGCCGGTCGTGGTGCCCGAGATCCGTGAGACGACGGCGCTCGGTGCGGCGTACCTGGCCGGCGTCGGGGTGGGGGCATGGACGGTTCCCGACGTGCGCGACTCCTGGCGCGAGGGCGCGCGCTACGAGCCGCGCATGGGTGAGGAGGAGCGAGAGGCACTGCTGGCGGGTTGGGCGGATGCACTGGCTCGCAGCCGCTCGCGCGGTGTGACGTAACTTCGCGCTCGACAGGGGTAAGACCATCTAGATGAGCGAGCTTTCCTCAATGCGCGAGCAGGTCTATGCGGACCCGCGCCCCAAGGAGTTCTTCGACCAGTTCCACGAGCGTGCGCGCACAAAAGAACCGGAGTGGGTCTACGAGCTGGTGCGGCTGCTGACCTCGTTGTACGCGTACACGTTCTTCCGCGCGCGGCCGATCTCAACCGAGAAGGTCCCTGGTTCCGGCGCGGTGATACTGGCGCCCAACCACTTCTCGTTCATGGACCACT
>DATAQR010000193.1:0-13139 GCA_036264565.1 Solirubrobacteraceae bacterium
TCAGCCGCGGGTTGCCGCGCTTGCCTTCAAGCGAATCGAGCAGGCCGGTCTCCTCACCGCAGATGTAGGCGCCGGCGCCGCGATGCACGACCAGCGACAGCGAGTGCCCCGAGCCGAGGATGTCATCGCTCACATAGCCGGCCGCGCGCGCCTCCGCCAGCGCCGCGTCGAGCACGTCGGCCTGGTGTACGTACTCGCCCCGAATGTAGATGAACGAGCGGCTCGCGCCAGCCGCATAGGAAGCGATCACGATCCCCTCGATCAGCATGTGCGGGGACTTCTGCATCAGTTCGCGGTCCTTGAAAGTGCCCGGCTCGGACTCGTCGGCGTTGCAGACCAGGTACTTGTCGATCGACCCCTTCGGCAGGAACGACACCTTCTTGCCCATCGCAAATCCTGCCCCGCCGCGTCCGCGCAGCCCCGAGGCTTCCAGCTCGGCCAGCACCGCTTCGGGCTCCATCGCAAGCGCCTTGCGCAAAGAGGCGTAGCCGCCGCGTCGCTCATACACCTCGCGCGTGCACAGACCCGGCTCGTCGATGTCTCTAAACAGGAGCCTCACGCGGTGGCCTCCCCGTCCGCGCACATCCGCTTCGAAAGTTGCTTCTCTGGCAATACAGGGCGATCCGAGCGCAGATCGTCAAGCAGTTGAGGAACATCCTCTATCGACAGGGGACCGATGTAGACGCCATCGACGGAAGCCATCGGAGCGATATCGCACGCCCCCAGGCACTCGAACGGGCGCACGTTGAATTCTTGGTCAGTGCCAGCCGCATCGGCAATGGCGGCAAACAGGTCATCCGCTCCGCACAGCGAGCAGGAGATGTTCGTGCACACATAGATCGAGTGCCGGCCCACCGGCTCGGTCTCGAGCATGTCGTAGAAGCTCGCCACTGACTCCAGGTAGGCGGGTGTGACGCCCATCACCTCGGCGACTTCTTCGAGCGCCTCGGGCGAGCACCAGCCATAAACGCGCTGAGCGGCCTCCAGAGCCGGCAGCGCCGCCGAGCGGCTGTCGGGGTAGAGCGCCATGTGCCGCTCGATCTCGCCGCGCAGCGCCGCGTTCATCGGTCGATCCCTCCCAGGATAGGATCGAGCATCGCCAGCGTCGCGATCATGTCGGCGATGTATGAGCCCTCGGCCATCTGCGAGAGTGCCTGCAGGTTCACGAACGAGGAGTCGCGCATGTGCACGCGCGCGGGCTTGGCCGAGCCATCGGAGCGCACGAAGCAGCCGAGCTCTCCGCGCGGGCCCTCGATTGGGTGGTAGATCTCGCCGGGCGGGACGCGGAAACCCTCGGTGACGAGCTTGAAGTGATGGATCAGCGCCTCCATCGATGTCGCCAGCTCGTGTCTTGGGGGGAGGGCGACCTTGCGGTCGCCCGTGATGTGCGGCCCTTCCGGCAACCCCTCAAGCGCTTGTTCGACGATCTTCACCGACTCGTAGATCTCCGCCACCCGGACGGCGAAGCGGTCGTAGTTGTCGCCGACCGTGCCAACCGGGATCTTGAAGTCGAAGTCCTCATAAGAGCTGTAGGGAGCGGCCTTGCGCAGATCCCAGGGATTGCCGGCGGCCCGCAGCAGCGGGCCGGTGACGCCCAGGCCCAGCAGAGTGTCGGCATCGAGCGGGCAGGTGCCGCGCAGGCGCTGCAGGATCAGCTGGTTGGCGTCGAGGATCGCCCGGTACTGGTCGGTGCGCGCCGGCATCACCTTGCAGAATTCGCGCGCCTTCTCGACGAAGCCGATGGGGATGTCCTCGATCACGCCGCCGACTTGGAAGTAGCGCGTATGCATGCGCGCCCCGGAGGACATCTCGAACAGGTCGAGGATCAGCTCGCGCTCGCGCAGGCAGTACAGGAAGATCGACACTGCGCCGAGATCGAGCGCGCTCGTGCCCAGCCAGATCAGGTGCGAGGCGATCCGGTTGAGCTCTAGGTGGATCACGCGCAGGTACTGAGCGCGCTTGGGCACATCCACCTCCAGCAGCGTCTCGACCGCGCCGACGTAGGCCATCGCGTTGAAGTAATAGGCCAGGTAGTCCATCCGCTCGACCACCGGGATCACCTTCCAGTAGGCCTTGTCCTCGGCGGTCTTCTCGATGCCGGTGTGCACGTAGCCGATCACCGGCTTGATCGAGCGCACGACCTCTCCCTGGAGGGTGACGAGCAGTCGCAGAACCCCGTGTGTGGCCGGGTGGTGCGGGCCGAAGTTGAGCGTCAGCAGCTCGTCATGGGTGTCCTCGCCGACCGCCGAGAGCGTGATCGACTCCTCCTGGCGGCGGTACTCGGACATCTGGCCGGTCGCGCTCATCGGGCGCTCCTCGTCGGTCCTCTGAAGCTCATCGCACGCCCTCGCCCGGAGCCACGCCCTCGCCTGGAGCGCCGCCGCTGATAGTGCCGACGCCCGCCGAGGCGGCCTCGTTGTAGGTGAAGATCACCGGTTCGCCGCCAACCGGGAAGTCGCGTCGTTGCGGGTGGCCCTCGTAATCCTCGGGCATCAGTATCCGCCGCAGGTCGGGGTGGCCGCGGAAGCTGACGCCGAACATGTCGTAGATCTCCCGCTCTTGGTGATCGGCGGTGGGCCAGCCCTTGCCGTCCTGCCCATTGGGGGTGACCGAATCGACCTCGGGGGCGTCGGTGCTTACGCGCAGCTTGACCGTCACACGATCGACACGGCTCATATCGAGCAGCTCGTAGTGCACTCCCAGGCGCGGCTCCTCGGGGTAATAGTCGACGCCATGCACGCTGGCAAGAAAGCTGTAGCCGCGCGCGCGCAGCGCGCCGAGCACCGCTCGGATCGATGCCGGTGCGACTTCCAGGGTGCCGAGGCCGCGGAAGTGCAGCGTGGCAAGGATCGCCTCGGCGCCGATGCCTTCTCTCTCGCGCAGATCGGAGGCGAGCAACTCCAGTCCCGTCGCGTCAGGCACTGGGGAGGATCTCCTCAGTGCCCTGCGCTTTATAGCGCTCGCGCCAGCCCGCGTCGGGATCGTCCTGGACCATCTTGCGCAGCTTGAGGATTCCGTGCATCAGCGCCTCCGGGCGCGGCGGGCAGCCCGGAACGTGCACGTCGATCGGCAGGAACTTGTCGGCTGGGACGAGCGCGTAGTTGTTAAAGACCCCCATCGAGCTGCAGCACGCCCCCATCGAGATCGCCCACTTCGGCTCGAGCATCTGGTCGTACAGGCGGCGGATGATCGGCGCCATCTTGATCGACACCCGGCCCGCGAGGATGATCAGGTCGGCCTGGCGCGGCGAGGCGCGGAACGCCTCGTATCCGAAGCGCGCGATGTCCATGCGCGGCCCGGCCGTCTGGAACTGCTCCATCGCGCAGCAGGCCAGCCCGAACGCGAGCGGGAAGAACGAGTTCGAGCGACCCCAGGCGACGGCCTTCTCGAGCGTGGTCGTGAGCACGCGTTCGTGCACGTAGCGTTCGAGCTCGGCCCCCTCCAGCTGTGCCGGTGCGTTGCGGCCGGTTAGCTCATTGCCGCGCAACAGCTCCTGGGCGTCGTGGCTGCTCACGCGCAGGGTCTCGCCCGAGAGCCGGCTGCCGTGGTCGGCCGGCGAGGCGCCGATCCGCTCGCGCCTTATCTCCACTCCAACGCCCCTCTGCGCCACACGTATACGAAGGCGACGAACAGCAGCGCGATGAAGGTGATCGTCTCCGCTAGCGCATAACCGCCGTAGGCCTTCAGCTGCACCGCGATCGGGTACAGGAAGACGACCTCGATGTCGAACAGGATGAACAGCATCGCGATCAGGTAGAAGCTGATCCCAAAGCGCATCCCGCGCTTGACCTCCGAGGGCAGCCCGCACTCGTAGGGATCCTGCTTGTGCGCGACGCGCCGGCGCGGCCCCACCACCGCGTTCAGCACCGCGAAGATTGCCCCCACAGCGCCGCCGAGAATCAGAAATACGATCGCCGGGAGATAGCTACGCAGCACGCGCGCTGTTATATCACCCTTGTGACAAACTGTTACATAGTGCCGATTGCCTCAAGAAAATGACGGAACTGGTGGTCTGGGGGGCCGTCGCGGTGGCGGTGCTGAACGCCGTCCCAGCAGGACTCGGGGCATGGCGTTGGTATCGCGGCGAGAACAGCCGCGCGTTCTGGATCGCGCTGCGCGTCGCCCAGGTCGGAGCGCTCGCCTACGCGGTCGTGGTCGGCGTGCTGGCGGCCGCCGGACACTCCTCAAGCGAACAGCTCTTCTATCTGTATGCGCTGCTACCACTGGCCGTGGCGTTCGTCGCCGAGCAGCTACGCGTCGCGTCGGCGCAGACGATCCTCGACCAGCGCGATCTCGACGGCGCCCAGGCGGTCGGCGCCCTGCCCGAGCCCGAGCAGCACGCGATCGTCGCCGCAATCGTCCGCCGCGAGATGGGCGTGATGACGCTGTCGGCGATGGTCGTCATCTTCTTGGCCTGGCGGGCAGCCGAAACCGCTCACGGGTTCTAGATCGGACGAAGAGGGCCCGCCGAAGCCGGTAGACACTCGCCTTCGGCTCGCATCCCCGTTTCGGCCAGCCGGCCTTCGGCCGGCTGCGCCACCCTCTGCGCGATATATTCCGCCGCGCATGAGGCCGCTCCTGAAGATGCTCGTTGCCGCAACGATGTTGCTCACCACCGCGGGGGTGTTCTCGGCTTGCGGGTCGCAGGGGATCTCGGTAGCGAAGACCAGCCCTTATTACAAAGGGGCCGTGCTCTTCCGCGACCACTGCTCGGGCTGTCACACGCTCTCCGTCGTCGGCGCCGAGGGCTCGGCGACCTCGATCAAGGATCGCGTCCGCACTAACGGGCCCAACTTCAACATCCGCCAGGAGAACGTAGAACAGGTTCTCTACGCGATCCGCAACGGCGGTTTCTCCGGCGCGATCATGCCCGAGAACCTCGTCGTCGGCGAAGACGCCCAGGACATCGCCAAGTTCCTGTCGGCGTATTCGGGCAAGCAGGCCCAGCACGTGCCGAGCGTCAACATCACTCTGCAGACCAAATAGCGCCCAGGTCGGCCGTGCTCGACCTGAAGCTGATCCGCGATGACCCTGATCGGGTGAAGGCGGCGCTCGCGCGTCGTGGTGGTGGCCTTGAGGACCTGGTGAATGAGATCTTCGAAAGGGACCAGGAACGCCGCGCCACGATTACTGCTGCCGAGAGTCTGCGGGCGATGCAGAAGTCGCGATCGGACTCGTTCGCCGCTGCAAAGGCCAAGGGAGAAGACGATCCCGGACTGCGGGCTTCTATGCAGGAGATGAGTGCCCAGGTCAAGGTCTTGAACGACCAGGCCACCGCGGCAGAGCAACAAGTCCTGGACCTGGTTCTGCGCCTGCCAAACCTGCCCGACCCCTCGGCCGCGCGGGGTCCCGAAGATGAGGTGATCAAGACGTCTGGACCACCGGGCCAGAGTGGCGACGGCGTGCGCGACCACCTCGAACTGGCCGGTCAGATGATCGACATGGACGCGGCGGCCAAACTGTCTGGTTCGCGTTTTGCCTACCTGAAGGGCGACCTGGTGCTGGTCGAGCTGGCGCTCGTGCGCTTCGTGCTCGAGAAGCTGCGCGCTCACGGCTTCGAGCCGGTGGTCCCGCCGGTGCTCGTGCGCGAGCGGGCGCTGTACGGCACCGGCTTTCTGCCCGACACCGAGCAGCAGATCTACCGGCTCGCCGACGACGACCTGTACTTGGTCGGCACCTCCGAGGTAGCGCTCGCCTCGTTGCACGATGATGAGATCCTGCCCGCCGAGCGCTTGCCGCTGCGCTACGCCGGCTTTTCGCCCTGCTTCCGGCGCGAGGCAGGCGCGGCCGGCAAGGACACGCGCGGGATCTTCCGGGTGCATCAGTTCGACAAGGTGGAGATGTTCAGCTTCGTCGAGCCGGACCGCTCGACCGAGGAGCACGAGCGCATCCTCGCGATCGAGGAGGAGATCCTCGCTGAGCTCGAGCTCCCCTACCGGGTGGTCAACATCGCCGTGGGCGACCTCGGCAACTCGGCCTCGAAGAAGTACGACTGCGAGGCGTGGCTACCGAGCCAGGGCCGCTACCGCGAGTTGACCTCGTGCTCGAACACGACCGACTACCAGGCGCGGCGTCTGAACATCCGTGTACGACGTGACAAGCGCACGGAGACGCTGCACACGCTCAACGGCACCGCCGTGGCGGTCGGCCGCACGATCATCGCGCTGCTGGAGAACGGGCAGCGCGAGGATGGAACCGTTGCGCTGCCGGACATCCTGGCGGCCTATGGCGCGCCGGCCGTGCTCGGGGCATAGTGCACACGCGCTGGTCGGGGTCGGGTTGGGTAGGTGGTCCGCAAATCGATTCGCGACTACTTCCCGCCTAGAATCATTCTAGGCGTGAATGATTCTAGGCGTGAATGATTCTAGGTGTGAATGATTCCGCTACGTAACGACTACGCGTAGCGTTCAGGGCGCGCTGCCGAGTAGCTGGATGTGGTCCGCCTCGGCCGGACCTGGGAACGGACGCGTGAGACCGAATTTCTCAAGGATCGACTCAGGGACGCCTTCCACGCCAGGGGTGTCCGAGGCTTCGCCGCGCGTGTGCGGGTCGTTGGCGAAGCCCCCCACCTCGACCGAGTGCTGCGGGGTGCGGTAGCCGGAGATACCGATCAGGTGCAGGTGCAGCGCCTTGCCGAGCGTATTCAGGCGCTGCACGAGGATCGGCTCCACGCCAATGGTGTAGTTGGTGCCCGGCGCTTGGAAGAAGCCGAATTCGCCGGAGGGGCCTTCGCCACCCACCGGGAAGCCACCGGAGAACGACTGCTGCTGTGAGTTGTACTCGCTGATCTGTAGCTGCGAGAGTTCTTTTTCAAGCGAGGAGCGATGCGACTGCAGTTCGCCCAGCGCGGCGCTCTTGCTGTTGCGCGCGCGTATGTACATAAGCTGTTGGTCCACCAGCGCCAGGTGCAGATGCGCGACCTCGTCGCGCTGCACGAGCACCGCCGTCGTCTCGCGCTGGTGGCTCGCCGTGAGCACTGCCAGCCGCCGGGTTTCCTTCGTGACAGCCGCGCGCGTCTGGATCACCTGGTTGGTGGCATTGGCGTTCTGGAGGCCGATCGCGCGCTCCTCGTCGACGCGCTCGATCAGATCGCCGAAGCCGTGCGCCTCGAGGATCACGGTGACGATGTTCGGCGGCGGCGACTCGTATGCAGCCACCACCTGGGCGACGAGCACCTGGCGGTCGTGGGCCAGCTGGACGACTAGCGCGGCCAGGTGCGAGCGCGCCCCGTGCAGCTGCGAGCGCAGCCGGTCGAGCAGCCCCTGCTCGTAGGCGAGGCTCGTTTCCAGAGCCGAGAGCCGTGCGTGCAGGTCATCGATGCTGCCCTGAAAGCCGTCGATCTTGTTCGAGTCGCCAGCGATCGCGGCTTTCAGTTCGCTCGCGTGCGAGCTTGCTGAGGAGATGCCGCGTTCCAGTTCGCCCTGGGACTGGCCGCCGAGCGCAGGTGTGGCTAGCGTGGCCAGCAGCAGCGCGAGCAGCGCGCCTGTGTGGCGCGATCGCGGCATGGGGAGATAGGCATCAGAGAGCTTCATTGCGAGGAGCAGCGTGGCCGCGCATTACTGACGGCCAGCCGACGGTAGCCACGAGATCGACCGATCACAAGCGGGCATGTCTGCGTGCAAACGGACTTGCAAGCGCCGCCCAAGCGCGCGCAAGCATCACTGGACAGTAGGCAGATGCTCACCACGGGTATTATCAAGCTCGCGCTGAGTCTCTCTGCGGCCCGCCCGAACACTTCGGGGGACAGAGCGGCTGCGCGCGACAAACGTGGAGGAGATTCAGCGATCACGGATCCTTGCGGCGATGGCCGAGGAGGTAGCCCTCCGCGGTACCTCGTCGGTCACGGTCGCGCGCGTGATCGCGCGAGCCCGGGTTTCGCGGCGGCTGTTCTACGAGCTGTTCGCCGATGTCGAGGATTGCCTGCTGGCGACCTTCGATTGGGGGGTGGAGCAGGCCAGGGCGTTCGCGCTGGAGGCCTGCCGCGGCGAGCAGGAGTGGCTCGGGCAGATGCGTATCGGCCTGGCCGCGCTGCTGCGCTTCTTCGATCGCCAGCCTTTGCTGGCCCAGCTCTGCACCGTTCACGCGGCCGGCGGCGGCCGGCGGGTGCTCGAGCGTCGCTCCGCTGTGATCGACGAACTGTGCGCGGTGGTCGATCGTGGCCGAGCGCTGAGCAGCGGCGAGCGAGTCCCGGGCCCGGTTGTCGCTGAAGGCGTGGTCGGCGCCGTTCTTGCCGTGCTGTACGCACGAGTGCTCGCGCACGACCACGCAGTCAGCGTGGGCGCTCCTGAGGGCGAGCAGGCGGTGGCCCTGATCGACTTGCACGGCGAGCTGATGAGCATGATCGTCCTGCCATATCTGGGAGCACAGGCCGCCGGCAAAGAACTCGCGCGGCCCGCACCGGCGGCGCCTGAGTCCTCCGCGCTTGAGGCGGGGCCGATCGCTGTGCCGGCCAGCGAGCAGGCGGGCGCCCGCTTGACCTACCGCACCGTTCAGGTCCTGCGGGCGATCGCGGAGCTGCCGGCCGGCAGCAATCGTGAGGTTGCCGAACGCGCCGGAATCGTCGACCAGGGGCAGATCTCGAAGATCCTGACGCGCCTCGAGTATCAGGGCCTGGTCGTCAACCGCGGTGGCAACGGTCCCGCTCGCGGCGCGCCGAACTCGTGGTGGCTGACCGCACGCGGTGAGTCGCTCGAGCGCGACCTGCGCGAGCGCCCTGCCGTGGGCGGCGGCGGCGGTCGCCCGCGTACTAGAGAACGCGAATCGTGATCGAGCGCGGCGCGCCACCCAGCGGGGTCAGCGTCAGACGGTAGACCCGGTGGCGTTACGCTGACGCCGTGTCGCGCTACTTCGGTTTCCTGCTCACACCCGAGCCTCCCCCTAGGCGTGTGGGTGGGCTCGTGGCCTTCGTGCTGGTGGCGCTGTGCACGCTGGTGATCTATCCACTCAAGCAGGCGGCGCCGGTCGTGTCGCTCAGCGTCGTGTACATGCTGGCGGTTGTGATCGTCTCGGTCACTTGGGGGGTGTGGCTGGGGGTCGGCACGTCGCTATTGAGCGCGCTTGCTTTCAACTATT
The DNA here is from genome assembly GCA_036264565.1 of Solirubrobacteraceae bacterium. Lineage (GTDB taxonomy): Bacteria > Actinomycetota > Thermoleophilia > Solirubrobacterales > Solirubrobacteraceae > Palsa-744. The sequence continues at coordinate 9,073 of DATAQR010000193.1, forward strand.
TTCACCTGCCCCCCGTCGGACGTTTGACGATCAGCGATGGCGACAACTGGGTTGCGCTAATTGCCTTTGTCGTCGTCGCCATGCTCGCCAGCTCCGTCGCCGAGGTGACTCGCGCGCGCTCGCGCGAGGCCTCTGAACGTCGGCGCGAGGCCGATCTCGCCGCCGAGATGGCGCGACTGCTGCTCGGCGGCAGGCGCCTGGCCGAGGACCTGCCCACGGTCGCGGCGCGGCTGGCGCAGGTGCTCGACTTGCCTTCGGCTGCGATCGAGCTCGAGACGGTCGAGGGTGACGAGCGGCGGGTTGCCTTCCCGTTGCGCGAGGGGCCGCGCCGGCTAGGGACCCTGCTGGTGCCGGCCGACAGCTCCGAGGCCACGCTGCGGCGGGTGCAGGAGCGGATCGTGCCGGCGCTGGAGTCGCTGCTGAGCGCCTCGCTGGAGCGCGAGTCGCTGCTCACCGATGTGGTCGAGACGGCGGCGCTGCGCCGCGCCGACGTCGTCAAGACGGCGCTGCTGCGTGCGGTCTCGCACGACCTGCGCTCGCCACTGACGGCGATCTCCGCGGCCGCGGACGCGCTGCGCTCAGACTCGCTGTCCGATTCCGAGCGCCACGAGATGGCCGGCGTGATCGGTCTGGAGACGCTGCGGCTGTCGCGGCTGGTGGACAACCTGCTCGACCTCTCGCGCCTGGAAGCGGGGCCGCCGAGCCACACCTGGCGTGGACATCCCTGGAGGAGGTTTTGCGTGCCGCACTCGCGGAGATAGCTTCCGGCGAGGGGGACGAGTTCTCACTGTCGCTCGATCGCGATATGCCGCTGGTGCGAGTGGATCCGGTGCAGATGGAGCGGGCGCTCGTCAACGTGCTGGAGAACGCCCGCCGCCACTCGGGCGGGCATCCGGTGTCGGTGCGGGCTCGGGCAGTGCGCAGCCTCGGCGCGCCCACCGTCGAGGCGGGAGCCCCGTCCGCGCCGCCTGCTGAGGCTGGCGAACAGGCCGAGGAGATTCTCCCCGCGGTGTTGCCGTCGCACGACGGTCCCGCCGGCGACCGGCTGGTCGTGCGCATCGTCGACCGCGGGCCCGGCATTCCCCCGGCGCAACTGGAGCGCGTGTTCAAGCCGTTCTATCGCGCCGGCACAGCCCAGGGCGGCCACCGCGGATCTGGGCTCGGGCTGGCGATCGCGCGCGGCTTCACCGAGTCCAACGGCGGACGCCTGCACGTCGAGTCGCTGCCGGGTCAGGGGGCGACGTTCGTGTTCGAGCTGCCGCTGCCGGCGCGGGCCACACAGGCCGAGCCGGCACCAGCGCCGAGCCCCGAGCGGGTGCCTTGATCGCGGCGGGTGGCGAGCAGGCGCCGGCGGCGCGCGTGCTGGTCGTCGACGACGAGCCGCAGATCCTGCGGGCGCTGCGCGTGCTCTTGCGCGACGCGGGTTTCGAGGTGGTGCCGGCCGAAACCGGCTCGGAGGCGCTCGACCGAGCGGCGGTGCGCCCGCCGCAGGCGGCGATCGTCGACCTGATGCTGCCCGACATCGACGGCGTCGAGGTCACACGCCAGTTGCGCGAGTGGAGCGACATGCCGATCCTGGTGCTCTCCGCCGTCGGCGAGGAGGAGCAGAAGGTGCGCGCGCTCGGCGCCGGCGCGGACGATTACGTGACCAAGCCGTTCGGCTCACGCGAGCTGGTCGTGCGCCTGCGGGCCGCTCTACGCCGCGGCGGTCGCTCCGAGCAGCAGCCGACGATCCTCGCCGGCGCCCTGGAGATCGATCTGGGGGCGCGCGCCGTGCGCCTACGCGGCGAGCCGGTTCACCTCACGCCGATCGAGTTCGACCTGCTGCGCGTGCTGGCGCGCAACCGCGGGCGGCTGATGACCCACCGCGCGCTGCTCTCGGAGGTGTGGGGGCCCGAGTACGTCGATGACGTGCAGACGCTGCGTACGCACATCGCGCGCCTGCGGGCCAAGGTCGAAGCCGACGGTGAGGGCGCCCAACGCTGCATCGTCACCGACCCGGGGGTCGGGTACCGCTTCGCGGGGTAGCCTGTCCGGCTTCTTCGACGGGATAGGCACGCTACTGCTATCCGTCGGTCCTGCGGTTCTGGTGCGCTCTGCGTACCAAAACAGGGGGGGTTTTGGTCGCTCTGCGTACCAAAACAGGGGGGGTTTTGGTAAATTACAGCGCGTGAGAGATGATGAGCTGCGCGAGCGGCTACGTGACTGCAATCCATGGTGGCGCGCCGCGGTCACGGGCATAGACCCGCTCGCCTGGGTACGGAGCGATCATCTGCTTCGCGCGAGAGCCGCTTATGATCTCGGCTATCGCTCGGGCTTGCTCGACGACATAGCTTGCGAGCCGCTCGACGACAAGCTCATAGTGCTGCGTGGCGCTCGTCGCGTCGGCAAGTCCGTGTTGTTGAAGGACACCGCGGCACGCATCTGCGAGAGACAAGATGTCGATCCCCGTCAGCTGATCTACGTGCCAACCGACGGCATGAGCGCCGCCGGCCTGCGGCGCGCAGCCAAGCTCGGCCGGGACCTTACCCGGTCGATTGGTGATGCTCCTCGCCTCTGGCTGTTCGATGAGGTGACCGGCGTCGCAGGCTGGACGCAGGCGCTGAAGTACCTGCGCGATAACACGAGCGTCGGCTCGGACACTGTGGTGTGCACCGGGTCCTCCTGGGATCGGGACGCTAACTTGGAGCGCGATCTGCTTGCCGGTCGAGCTGGAACATCGATGATCCGCCGATCGCGAATCCTGCATCCGATGAGCTTTCGGGAGGTGCTCGCCGTCACCGGCCGCGACGTCCCGCTCCCGGCGGTTATGCGGCCATGGGCACTTCAAGACGAGGGCGCGCGCCTGGCCTTGGACCGACTAGAGCTGTTTGTCGACGAGCTGGATCTCGCCTGGCAGGCGTATCTGACCTCCGGTGGCTTCCCGCGTGCGGTGGCCGAGCACCACCGTAGCGGCGAGGTCAGCGAGGCGTTTCTGCGTGACCTGACGGCTTGGCTGCACCGAGACGTCGACCCGGCGGCGGGCGAGGACTCGGTCCCGAAGCTGCTGTCCGAGCTGGAGCGACGCTGCTCCTCGCCGCTGAACCGTCGCTCGCTCGCCGAGGACCTCGGTTACGGCAGTCGTCAGTCGGCCGATGCGCGCCTGGCGCGTCTCGTTCGCGTGTATGCGGCGATCTGGTGTCACAAGGTCGATGACACCGCACGACGCGTGGCGGGAGCGCAATCCAAGCTCTACCTATGCGACCCTCTGCTGGCTTGGATTGCCCCGAGGCTGCGTGCAGGGGTCTCGCAGCCTGACTTCAGCCGGCTAACGGAGGCGAGCGTGGGCGTTGCTCTCGCTCGTGCCATCGACGAGATCGAACCGGGACGCTGGGACGACGGAGACTGCATCGGCTACCTGCGTACCGGCAAGGGCAATGAGATCGACTTCGCGCCGGTCGCGCTTGCCAGTCCGGCGGGCGTGACGCGTACGCCGCCAATCGAGTCGAAGTGGGTGGTCTCCGGCTGGCGCGCAGAGGCAAAGGTCATCGAGGGCAGGTTCTCCGCCGGTCTGGTTGCGACGCGCGGTGTGCTGGACTCTTCACACTCCGCGTGGGCTCTGCCCGCGCCGGCACTCGCCCTTTTGCTTGGGTAGCGCCGCGAAAAGGGGCGTCGTAACGGAATCGTTATACGCGCCCGCGAAATCGTCATGCGGGCGTGACGGCGGCCACTCAATACTTGTCGCCATGGATGTTGTAGCCATCGTCATCGGGATCGCGATGTTCGCGATTCCTGCTCGCGATAGTCGAGGAATCGACCGGATATGACCCTGCTGCTCGGCGCGCTGATCGCGCACATGAGCGGCGCCGACGTGTTCGGCCTGGTTGTCTCGGTGCTGATCATCGGTTATCTCTTCTACGCCCTGATCCGCGGGGAGAAGCGCTGATATTGGCCTGACCCCCTGAGTTCGGTCCGACTCTTGTGAGAGTTTCTCGCGCCCTGGATCATGGGCGAGGAAGGAACTCCACGATGAAGCGACGCAGGCACACGCCGGAGCAGATCATCCGCAAGCTGCGGGAGGCTGAGCG
>DATAQR010000029.1:0-2668 GCA_036264565.1 Solirubrobacteraceae bacterium
CAGCGACTCGGCCTTCAGGGCCTGGATCAGGTGGTTGACGAGATGTCCGTTCTCCGCCTTGTAGAGGTGGTCGATGTCGAGGAAGCGCTCGGACTTGGCGACCCCCTGCTCGGTGATCGCGACCGTCTTCTGCTTCTCGTCGAACTCGTAGTCGAAGTCCGCCACGAACCCCTTCTTGGTGTGAGGATCCATCCCTTCGGGCGTCTTGCCCGCCGTCAGGCGCGGCGCGAGCCGGGCGAACTTCGCGTACAGGTCGGCCGCCTGTTCGGGCGCTCCGGAGATGATCAGCGGCGTGCGCGCCTCGTCGATCAGGATGTTGTCGACCTCGTCCACGACAGCGAAGGGATGGCCGCGCTGGACCTTTTCGGACAGGTCCTTGGCCATGTTGTCGCGCAGGTAGTCAAAGCCGAACTCCGAGTTGGTGCCGTATACGACGTCGCAGGAGTAGGCGAGCTGCTTCTCCTCGTAGGGCTGCTGGTTCTGGAGCACCCCCACGGTGACCCCGAGCGCGTTGTAGATCGGGCTCATCCAGGCGGCATCGCGGCGAGCCAGGTAGTCGTTGACGGTGACGACGTGCACGCCCTTGCGCCGCGCGCGAGCAGTGGCCTCGCCGATCATCTGAGCACCCGCGCCGTTGCCGTCGGAGCTGGCTTCCAGTTCGCCTTCCTGGGCCGCGGCGCCGGCAGCTGCAACGACGGGGCCCTGCTCGCGTATCGCGAGCGAGTTGAGCACCACCGCCAGGGTGGCCGTCAGGGTCTTGCCCTCGCCGGTCTTCATCTCAGAGATGCAGCCCTCGTGCAGCGCCATGGCGCCGATCAGTTGCACGTCGAAGTGGCGCATGTTCATCGTGCGCTTGCCGGTCTCGCGCACGATCGCAAAGCACTCCGGCAGCAGATCGTCGAGTGACTCGCCTTCGAGCGCGCGCTCGCGCAGCTCGTCCATGCGCCCGCGCAGCTCATCCAGCGATTCCTCTCCCAGCTCGGGCTCGAAGGCGCCGATCAGCGCCACCCGCTTCTCGTATTCCTTGAGCTTCTTGGCCTCGCCGATGTTCAGCGCGCGGTCGAGCAGGGACATGCGCCCAGAGTACCGACTATGCGACGCTCAGTTAGCCGGCGGCGGGCGATGTGCGCGCCATTGCGGCCGCGTGGCCCTCGCGGCGCCTGCGGCGCTTGTCGCGATGGCGCTTGACCTGGCGGGAGAGCTCGTCGACGATCAGGTTGAGCGAGTGGATCATCTGCGGCGAGGCGTCGCGTGCGCGCAGCGTGATCCCCTTCAGGTAAAGCGTGGCCTCGGCGACTTCGCGGTCGGCGACGCGCGGGTTGCGCTCCCTGAACAGCTCGATCTCCAGGTGGGCGAACTCTGAGACCTGGCGGGAGACCTTCTCCAGCCGGCGCTCCACGTGCTCGCGCACATCGTCGGTGACTGGGACATTTCGGCCCTTGATGTCTATACGCATCACGGACTCCCTTCACTCGGAGACGCTGTGCATCCATGCTACGCCGCTTGGCGGCGGCTGTCTATCGGGTTATGCGCAGGCTTTCGAGGATCCCCGCGTGCCCCGCGATCGCGCCGATCAGGATCGAGCTGGGCTCGACCGTGGTTCCCGGGAAGACGATCGTCTCGCGCAACTGCGCGTGCTCGCCGACGCTGGCGCCGTCGCCGAGCACGACCGGGCCGATCAGGCGGGCGCCGGCGCCGATCTGGACGTCGCGGCCAATCCAGACGGGACCTTCGACCTCAACGCCGTTAGGCACCGTGCTACCGGCGGCAACTGTGACCCCGGGCGAGATCTCCTCGCCCTCGACCTGAAGATGCAGCTCTCCGGCCAACGCGTCGAAGGTGCCCTGACGCAGCTCTGCCAACGAGCCGACGTCGTTCCAGTACTCGCCGACCTCGTGGATGTGGAAGGGGATGTCGTTGGCGAGCAGAGTCGGGAACACGTCCTGGGCCCAGTCCACGAACGGACGCTCGGGGAAGTAGTCGAAGATCTGCGGCTCGAACAGGTAGATGCCGCAGTTGCCGAGGTCCGACAGGGCTTCTTCGGGAGCCGGCTTCTCCTGAAAACCGGTGATGCGGCCGTCGCGATCGTGCAGGACGACTCCATACTCGCGCGTATCGGCCACTTTCTTGACCGCGAGCGTAGCTACGCCCCCCGCTTGGCGATGGCGAGCCACGAAAGCGGTCAGGTCGATGTCGGTCAGGGCATCGCCGGAGATGACGAGAAAGGCTTCATCGCCGAAGAATTCGCTGCAGGCGCGCACACCCCCGGCTGTGCCCAGCAGCTCGGGCTCGAAGCGATAGTTCACGCGCTCACCGAAGTACTGCTTGATCGAGTCCGGGAAGTAGTGCAGGTTGGCGACCACCTGCTCGAAGCCGTGCCGGTCGAGCAGATCGAGGATGTGCTCCATCACCGGGCGATCGAGCACCGGCACCATCGGCTTGGTGATCTCGTAGGTGAGGGGGCGCAGGCGAGTTCCGAGACCCGCCGCGAGGACCATCGCTCTCATCGGACGCGCAAGCTATACGAAAGCCTCGTAGAGCGCCGTAGACCAGCGAGACAAGGACGCACCGACCGCCGTGTGCTACGCACACAAGGGAGGGAGGACGCAGTATCGCGCCGCGTCTACGGCGCTCTACGCGCCGCGTTCCCAGGCCGTTCGATACACGC
>DATAQR010000042.1:0-6769 GCA_036264565.1 Solirubrobacteraceae bacterium
CTGCTTGACGGCCTCCACCATCCCGCCGATCTCATCGATCTTGGCGAAGTACTCGTAGCAGCGGGCCTCCATCTCGTCGGTCAGCGCCTCGACGAAGTAGGAGCCGCCGAGCGGGTCGGCCGTGTTGGCCACGCCGGACTCGTGCGCGATCACCTGCTGCGTGCGCAGCGCGATCCGCACCGCCTGCTCGGTCGGCAGCGCCAGCGCCTCGTCGTAGGAGTTGGTGTGCAGGCTCTGCGTACCGCCAAGCACGCCCGCCAAGGCCTCGATCGTCGTACGCACGATGTTGTTCAGCGGCTGCTGCGCGGTCAGCGACACGCCCGCCGTTTGCGCGTGGAAACGCATCAGCCACGAGCGCTCGTTCTTGGCGCCGAACGTGTGGCGCAGCTCGCGCGCCCAGATCCGCCGCGCGGCGCGGTACTTGGCGATCTCCTCGAAGAAGTCGATCTGGGCGTTGAAGAAGAACGACAAGCGCGGCGCGAAGTCGTCGACGTCCAAGCCCCGCTCGATCGCCTGCTCGACATAGGTGAGCCCGTCCTTGAGTGTGAACGCCAGCTCCTGCTGCGCGGTCGCGCCTGCCTCGCGGATGTGGTAGCCGGAGATCGAGATCGGGTGCCAGCGCGGCATCCTGCGCGTGCACCACTCGATCATGTCGCCGCACAGGCGCATCGCCGGGTCGATTGGGAAGCACCACTCCTTCTGAGCGATGTACTCCTTGAGGATGTCCGCCTGGATCGTCCCAGACAAGCGCTCCGGCAACACGGCGCCTTCGGCGCCGTCTCCATCCTCCTCCGCCGCCACGACGAAGTAGGCCAGCATGATCGCCGCAGGGGCGTTGATCGTCATCGACACGCTCACCTCGTTCAGGTCGATGCCGGCGAACAGCGTGCGCATGTCCTCGACCGTGTCCACAGCGACGCCCTCGCGGCCCACCTCCCCGAGCGAGCGAGCGGCGTCAGAGTCGTGGCCCATCAGGCTCGGCATGTCAAACGCCGTCGACAGGCCCGTCTGGCCGTGGTCGAGCAGGTAGTGGAAGCGCTCGTTGGTCTCCTCGCTGGTGCCAAAGCCGGCGAACTGGCGCATCGTCCACAGGCAGCCGCGATACATAGACTCGTACACCCCGCGCGTGTATGGATAGGCGCCGGGCCGTCCGATCGGGTCCTCGCTAGTTCCGATCCCGGCCGGCAGGTCCTCGGGGCCATAGCACTCCCGGACCGGCTCGCCCGATAGCGTGCGCGCGTCATGACCCCCGAGCTGCGTCTGAGTTCCCATCGGCCCGTTGGACGATACCGTCTGCCCGTCGCCGCACTTGGGCGGATGAGGGGGGGAGGGCGCGCTTGCGCGCGCGGTGTTGCGTGCTTGGCTGCGCTCACGGCGCTCCTCTGCGCGCTTGACGGATGCGGGTCGGCGAGCACAGCCACGAGTACGCGGCTGCCGCCTGGCGCCGAGCGGGCACAACGGACGGTGACGCTGATCCTCGACTTCACGCCCAACGCGGTGCACGCCGGCATCTACCGCGCGCTGGCCGCCGGCTACTACCGCCAGGCCGGGATCGACCTGAAGGTGGTGCAGCCGACCTCCACCCAGGAAACGCTGAAGCTGATCGACGCCGGGCGCGCCCAGTTCGGGCTGGCCGACGGCAGCGACGTCGCCGCGCTGATCGACAAGCGGGGCGACGCGCAAGCCGTGATGGCGCTGGTGGCGCAGCCGTTGGGCGGACTGATCGCGCTGCGCTCCGAGCACCTTGGCTCGCCCGCCGGCCTGGCCGGCAAGACCGTCGGCGTGACCGGCGTGCCCTCCGATCTGGCCGTGCTCGACACCGAGCTGCGCCACGCCGGCGTCGATCCGGGGCGGGTCAGGGTCGCGACTGTCGGCTTCGATGGTGGACAGGCGTTGCTGGCCGGGCGGATCGCCGCCTTCACCGGCTTCATCCCCGACGACGGGGTCGCGCTCAGCGTCAGCGGCCATGAGATCGAAGCGTTCGCGCTCGACCGCTACGGCGGGCCCGCCTACCCGGGGCTGGTGGCGTTTACGACACGAGCGCTGATCCGCTCCGACCCCGCACTCGTGCGCGCCTTCGTGGCGGCGACCGTGCACGGCTACCGGGACACGCTGGCCGACCCGGCCCGCAGCCTGACCGAGCTGGAGTCCGCCAACCCGACGCTGCCGCAGGCGCTGACGCAGGCGTCGCTTGCCGTCTACCTGCCGCTGTTCGACCGCTCCGGCGCGATCGCCGCCGCGAGCGTTCGGGAAATGTCAAGCTGGATGCTCGGCGCCGGGCTGATCGGCATGCCGATTGCTCCGAAGCGTTACAGGACCAACGCTTTCCTGCCCTAGCCATCCACGGCCGCGCGTGCTACCGTCTTCTTGACACCAAGGAGACATTTTGTCTTTAAGGTGCGGAGGTGTGACCTCCAGGAGCGTTGGATGCGGGTGCTGGTGACAGGGGGAAGCGGGCTGATCGGCTCAAACGTCGCGGCCGTCGCGGCGCAGCAGAGCTGGGATGTCCTCGCTTGTTTTCACCGGCGCCCGGTCGAACTGGACGGCGCCGAGAGCGCCCGACTGCAGATGGCCGACCGCAAAGCGTGTGTGGCGCTGGCGAGCGAGTGGGAGCCTGACGTGATCGTGCACGCCGCCGGCGAGTCCTCGCTCTCTCGCTTCGAGCACGATCCCTACGTCGGGCAACTGGAGTTCGTGGGGGCTGAGCACACGCTGGCCGCGGCGCGCAACGTGCGTGCGCGCTACGTACTCGTCTCCTGCGACCAGGTCTACGGCGGGCGGATGCCGGCCGGCTGGCGCTCGCGCGAGGGCGATCTGCCCGCGCCCGTCAACGCGCACGGTCGCTCCAAGCTCGCCTGCGAGGAGGCGGCGATGCGCTCGAACGTGCCTTGGCTGATCGCACGACCCGGGGAGGTCTATGGAGCGAACGCGTCGATTCGCGGGGATGGGGGGCCCACCCACCCCCGCGCGCGCGAGGAGGTAGTCGCCGCCGAAGCGTGGGGGCGCTCGGGCGTCGCGCTGCGGCTGGTCGCGCGGCTGCGCGCGCGCGCGCAACTGCCGGCGCCCGAGGGGGGGCTGCGCTCGCCCACTTACGCCTGGGATTTCGCCGAGCGGCTGTGTGAGCTGATCGCTCAAGGGTGCGAAGGCGTGTACAACCTCGGTGGGCCCGCCACGCTTGGCCGCCACGCCTGGGCGCGGCTGCTGGCGCGCGAGTTTGGCTGCCGTGAGGAGCTGGTGCAGGAGGGGACTTTGCAGGCCTTTCTACGCGCCTGTGGCGAGCGCGAGAGTGTCGCGCTGCCGGCCAACGCCGGGCTCTGCGGCGAGAAGGCCACAGCCGCAATCGGTGCTCCCGCGCTCGCCCCCGAGCGGGGGCTGGCGCTGACACGGGCCGCGCTGGGAGAGACGCGGCTGCCTGTCGGCTGCGATGCGCGCTAGTCTGCGCGCCTGCCAGTCACACCTACTGAAAGGGAGCACTCAAAATGAACAAGAGCCAGCTGGTAGAGGCGCTCGCCGCCGACAGCGGTCTCTCCAAGGCGGATGCCTCTCGCGCGATCGAGTCCTTTGTGGGGCTTGTCGGCAAGACGCTGAAGAAGGGCGACGAGGTCGTTATCACCGGCTTCGGCAAGTTCTCCGTCGTTAAGCGGGCCGCCCGCCAGGGGGTCAATCCCCGCACGGGTGAGAAAGTGAAGATCAAAGCGTCGAAGGCGCCGAAGTTCACACCCGGCGCCAGCCTGAAGCAGACGGTGCACCCGAAAAAGTAGGCGAACCGACAGATACCGGCCGTGAGATGGCGCTCGTCGGAGAGCTGGAGCTGCAGAGCTTCGACTACACCGACCCCGAACTGAAGGGGGAGCGCTTTCACGCGGCGCTGCGCGAGCTCGCCACCCAGGGGTGGCTGGCGCAAGGGCCCTATGGGTACGTGGTGCTCGACCGCGAAGCGGGCGAGTTCTTCCTGCGGACACGCTCGGCGATCTTCCCGGGGATGAAGATCGCCGAGCTGTTCGACGTCAGCGACGGGCCGCTGTGGGAGGAGATGAAGGCCAACATCCTCCACGTCAACGGCGCCGACCACACGCGCCTGCGCGCGCTCGTGAACCCGGCGCTGACCCCGCGCGCGGTGGAGCGCTGGCGGCCGGCGATGCGCGAGTTCTTGAGCGGGCTGTTCGCTGAGGTGGCCGACGCCGGGCGCTGTGAGTTCGTGCAGGCCTTCGCCAAGCCCTATCCCTCACAGACGATTGCCACCGTGATGGGCGCTCCGCTCTCCGACGCTCCGCGCCTGCACCACTGGTCGAACTGGATCCAGCGGCAGTTCGACGCCGCCTCGATGATGAACGAGCGCGACGGGATCGAGCTGGCCGTGCAGGAGTTCTACGAGTACGCCCGCGCGCTGATCGCCGCGCGGCGCGACGACCCCAGCGACGATCTGATCTCAACGCTTTTGGCGGCCACCTACCATCCCGTGCCCGAGGACGCGGATGAGGGCGGGCCCGAGACAACCGCCGTCCCCGCCGATCGGGCGCTCGCTGAGCGGCTCAGCGAGGAGGAGTGCGTCAATCTCGTGCTGAACGTGCTGATCGGCGGCGTCGACACGACCCAGAGCCAGCTCGCGCACGCTATTCGGCTGCTGGCCGAACACCCCGAGCAGTGGGCGGCGCTGGTCGCCGATCCCTCGCTGGCCGGCGCCGCCGTCGAGGAGGCGCTGCGCTTCGAGCCGATCACGCCCTTCACAGCGCGGATCACCGTCGAGGAGATCACCTACCGCGACGTGACGTTCCCGAAGGACACGGTCGTGATGGTGTGCGCGTTCAGCGGCAACCGCGATCTCCCCACCCCCTCCGCCAAAGCCATTCGCGGCGAAGCCGCGAATGGCTTTGCAACCGAGGATTCGTGGGACTTCGACATCACCGCGCAGCGGCCGAAGGCGCGCGTACTCACCTTCGGCGCCGGCGTGCACTACTGCCTCGGCGCCAACCTCGCCCGGCTCGAGCTGGAGGAGGGGCTGAGCTTCCTCGCTCAGAACATGCCCGCGCTCGAACTCGACGGCGGGGCGGGTGGGATCGAGTACGAGAGCATCCTCGGCATCTACGGCCTGTCCCAGCTGCCGATCCGCTTCTGAGCGGCCCGCGGACCCGCGGGCGCCCAACCGAACATCCGTCTATCCGGACGGATCCGAACATTCCGTTTCCGTAGGATGGCGCCGCGCAAACAACGCGACAGTCAATTGACAGGGGGGTGTGCCGGGCACGACGCCCGACCTCCTGGCAAAGCGCGGCTGAGCCGCGTTCACAAGGAAAGGAATCTGAGCGATGTACTGGATGCGAATGGCGATCGGCCCACTTTGCGCGCTGGCGTGCGCGTGCGTGTGCACGGCCGGGGCGGCAGTGGCGGGCAAGTACCACGTCTACAGCTGCCGGACACCCAGCGGCGCGGTCGCGCCGACGGATGGGTGGACCGGAAGCGCGACAGGTTCGTTCGTTTACGCGGAAGACAAGTGCGCAAAAGGTGGTGCGTTGCTGGCGGCCCTCGGTGACGGCTACGAACATGAAGGCGGCGAAGCTGCAACTTGGACCTTTACGGCGCCTCCGGAAGAGACGCTTGCCGCTGCGACGCTCTGGCGAGCAGGTGATGCGAATGGCGGCCTATCCAAGAATGGCACCTATGAGTTTTGGCTTTCAGGGCCAGTCGAGAACGAAGTCTTCGATGAATGCGTTTACGGCGGAGCGACGCCATGCAAACTCGGAGAGGGAGAACCTGAAGAACCGCTAACGACGGCGAATCGACTTGTCGTACCGAGTCCTCATGTCGGGGCGAATCTGTTTGTAAACGCAGCTTGCTTCGCGACCTTGGGGCCCTGCAAAAAGGGCGAACACGATCCGAGCGGCTACGCCGCCGTCGTCTACCTCTACGCCGCCGACCTAATGCTCGAACAGCACGCCCAACCCCAGGTCGAGAGCGTCACCGGCGAACTGGCCACTGCTTCCACCCTCAGCGGCACGGCCGACCTCTCCTTCGACGCCTCCGACCCCGGCTCAGGGGTCTACCAGGCCGTCTTCACCCTCGACGGCGTCGAAACGGGGCGCACGCTGATCGACGAAAACGGCGGGCACTGCCACGATCTCGGCGGCGCCGGCGACGGGCTTCCCGCCTTTCTGTACCTGCAGCCCTGCGCGGCAAGCGTGAGCGCCGACGTTCCCTTCGACACAGCCGGGCTCAGCGACGGCACGCACCACCTCCTCGTCGCCGTCACCGACGCGGCCGGCAACTCGACCGTCGCGCTCGACCGCAAGATCGACGTCGTCAACCATCCCGCCTCACAAATCCCACCGGGACCCGGCCAGGGGGCGCCCGTGCCAAACCCGGGCGCCACCGCGCCGGGGGCACCCAACGGCAACCCCGCCTCAGCCGCGGCGACCCTGTCCGCCCGCTGGTCCTCCAGCCCGCACACCGCCCTGATCGCCCGCTTCGGCAGCGCCCACAGCGTCAGCGGGCGCCTGCTCGCCCCGGGCGGCGCGCCGATCGCCGGCGCCGAGCTGCAGGCGCAGTTCCTGCCTGCCTGCCTGGCGGCGCGCCCGCTGGCGCTCGCGGCGGCACGCACGGGCGCAAACGGCGCCTTCACGCTGCGCCTCCCCGCGTCGCTGCCCTCGGGACGGCTGACGCTCGCCTACAGCGCTCACAGCGGCCAGGCGGCGCCCGATGTGACCACGGCGCTGGCGCTGACGGTCCTGGCCTCCTTGAGCCTGCGTGTCACCCCGCGCAGCTCCCACGCCGA
>DATAQR010000050.1:0-5250 GCA_036264565.1 Solirubrobacteraceae bacterium
CGGGCGGTGTCTCATACGCTCGACCAAGCCAACCCAGGACGTGACGAAACTCGTTCGCCTGGACTCGCTCGATCCTTGAGAACTTGATCGGTCCACCGGCGGACAGGCGGGTAAGCAGTGCCTCCAGCTCTCTGCGCTCCGCCGCGCGACGCTCCTGAAAGCGGCGGCGGCCTTCGCCGAGGTCGGCAATCGGTGCGCCCCGTCCTCCGCCGGGTGTGCGTGCGCCGGGGGTGCGCAGGTGCGCGACCACCGGCGCCTGTGGTGCTCTCAGCCAAGAGGTGCGCCCGCGATCGACGACTTGCTCGGGATCGGCCTCGGGGACGCCCACATGACGCGGCGTGCGCAGGCCGATCGCAGCTCTCAGCCACGCGGTAGGCTCGCCCGGCGGTGCGGCCGCGACCTGTGCGGCGAGATGGAGCAATACCCGGGCTCGATCGACCCGCTGTGAGCGGCGCTCGATCAGGCGCTCGGCGATCGCCAGTACGGCGCGAATCGCGTCGACCACCTGGTCGTTGAGGGCTCGCCAGGGCGAGTTGCTGTCTTGCCGACCCACGAACCATGCGCGCAGCCCTCGCCATCGCTCGAACAGTTCGGCGGAGCGGCTCGCGCGTTGCTCTTCGACGGATGCGCCTCCTGGCAACTGCACGAATTCCTCGGTTATGACAATCCGGGCGACAAGCTGCTCGGCGCCGTCTCGCTCGATCCGCTCCAGGAGCTCGAGTATTTCGGATGAATGCTGTGCGCGGCTGCGGCGAAAAACTTGGAGGTGTTCCAGCAGTGCGCCCTTGCCGCGCTCGAACTCATCCTCGCCGACCTGCTCGACGGTCCGCATCAGCTCGCCGAGCGAGCGCATGAACGCCAATGCGCCGACATGCAGCGCCTCGACCTCCGTGAGCAGGCGCTCGAACAACTCTCTCAGCTTGGTTCCCTCGGGCTCCTCGAGAGCAAGTTCCTGGGCAAGGTGTGCGAGCGCGTCGCGAATCGAGGGCAGCCGCGCGGCATCAAGTCGCCCGATCTCCTCGCCAAGAGCGTCGAGTCGGTAGAGCAGCTCCTCGGTCAGTCGCCCCGCTGAGGTGACCTCGTAGGTGTAGCGGTTACGCCTCCACTCGGCGGCGCTCGAAGCGAGGCTGGCATCGTGGTCGCGCTCCACGGCGCCCCAGCCGTTCAGTGCCTCGAGACGCTGCTCCAACCAATCGATGTCGATGCTTTGCGCATAGCGCTCGCGCAAGCAGTCTGCCACCTGCGCCGGACGCAGTCGCAGGCCGAAAGCCTGATGCTCGAGATAGAGCACGCGCATGATGCGTCGGTGATTCTCGGCGCCGTCGCCGATCGCGTAGCTCAACACCTGATGTGGGCCAAAGCGTTCGGCTGTTGGTGTCCTGGTGTCATCCGCCAGGGTCTCGCTCGCGATCGGCTCGCCAACACCCGCGAGCTCCAGGCCGGCATTGATCAACGAGGATGAAAGCTCAGCCTCCATCGCGACTCCGATTGCGATCGGGTAGGGGCGCGGCTTCCACGAGGCTGGACAAACGCACACCGAGCAAAACATGTACAGGTGGGGCTGTACGCGCGAGTGCGTCCGCCACCTCGCGGGCTCTATCAGGCAACTCCACGTAGGTCTCCGCCAGTGCCATGATCTCCTGCTGCGCGTCCACAGTAAGCCGGTATACCCGTGGCTGGCGGCCGCGTCGGCGCTCTACCGACGGCACGCTCCCCCGCTCTACAGTCGCGTTGAGCAGGTCTGCGCCGAGCTGAAACAGCCAGCCAACTGCGTCCTCTCCGCCCGGCGAAGATGCCCACCTTAGGCGAGCAGTTGCCAGGGCCTCGGTCGTTAGGTCGTAGGCGAGAGCAGCGTCACGGACGCTGCGAAGGAAGACTACGAGGGTCGGCGTGAACCATAGTTCGGCAAATGATTCGAACTCGTTGAGCACCCGATCCGACGTATCTTCCATGACCGAAAAAAAATGACAGTTGGTCCGGATGGAACGATGCTACGTGTCGCATGCTAGGAATACCCTGCGGCCCGGGCGCAGGGACTCGCTCCCGCGAGGACTTGCCGGTGCGGACGGCGCGCCGCTAATCACGCTTCTGCCCGGCTGGTGGGCAGCGTGAGGCCGAGCGAGGCGGCGTGCTCGCGCAGGTAGTCGCGTAGGTAGGGGAGTGCGAAGTCGAGGCGGCCATGGCCGGCTGGTTCGACAAGCTCGAGCGCGATCAGGCGCAGTCGGTATTGGCTTGCGTAGTTCTTGTCGACTCCCAGGCGCGTCTGGACGTCGCGTATCTGTGAGGGGCCGTCGTCGGCAGACATCGCTAGCAAAAACGACTTGTCGATGTCTGAGGCCTCGGCGAGCGCCGGTGCATGCACGAGCTGACCGAGCCGCCTACGGGCGGCCTCGATGCCGACGTTGGCGCTGGGCAAGTCGATCTCGCCTTCGCCTGTTGCCTTGCGCCACACCTGGTCGCCGATGAGCTGGATCAGGAACGGGTATCCCTGAGTGGCGGCGACCATCGTCTCGAGTGCTGGCGGCGCGAGCGAGCGACCGGCCTTGAGGATCGGCTCGCGCAGAGCCTCGCGTACCGCGTCCTCCTCGACCCGCTCGAGGTGATGACGGTCGGCGCGGCGTAGGAAGGTCAACACAGAGTCGCTGAGCAGGTCGTCGATAGCTGCTGGCAGTGCGGCGGCGGCGAATGCAAGCTCGCGTGCCTCTCGGAAGGCGTGCTGCACGATCGCGCCGAACTCGCGCAGCTCGTTTTTCTGGTGGTGGTGGATCTCATCCAACGTGATCAGTAGCCCGGTTTCGTTCTCGGCGAGCAGGTCGGTCAACAGCTCGATCTGTGAGCGCAACGAGGGCCGAGGTCGGTGTTGGTCGTCGGTGGCCCAGCCAACGCCGCCGAGATTCAACGGAGCCTGAATGCTGGTGAGGCGCCGTTTCAAGGCGTCTGTGTCTCTTGAGGCGAGCGCACGGGGCAGGTGATCGCTGGCGAGCCGCTCGAGAAAGCCGGGAGTTGCCGTCTCACTGATCACAAGCCAGCCGCGGGAGCGAGCCTGCTCCTCGGCCGCGTTGAGCAGCACGGTCTTCCCGGTGCCTCGAGCGCCGGTATATAGGGTCGCGCGAGCCGCTGCCCCTGGACCGTCGTCAATCCCTTCGGCGAACTGAGCGATCAGCTCGTCGCGGCCCGCCAACACGGGGGGCGTGGTGCCGAAGCTGGGAGTGAAGGGGCTCCTCGCCAACCCGGGCAGCCTAGCACAATACCCTTAGACTCTTTTAGACTTTTTAGACTTCGCTAGACCCGGTCGGTCGGGATGCCGACCAGCTGCGCGCCGACAACACAGCCATGCAGGCTACGCGCGTTGTGATGGACGTAATGGTAGAGCGTCGAGCCGGTCGCGGGTCAAGAAAAACCAAGGCAAGGCTCAGAAAACAGCCGCAACGAGAGGTGGCCAGCTGGGTGAATTCGCGCTCACCGACGGCTCGACCTGCGAGACGGTAACGATCGGCTTCGAGCCATCGCCAGATCGTCGATGCGGAAGCATCCGTCACGCCGCGTTCGATCACCAGCCGGTGAAGCTTCATCGTGGGAGCGGGTTCGCTGCCCGAAGGTGGCACCCTTCTGCTGCTCCGCCGCGTTGACGTCGCGCACTACCCCCTCGTTGCGCTCAGCGTGCAACCACAGGCTCAGCGGTGACACTCAAAGAAAGCGGCACGACGAGACGCTGGCCCCGGAGGGTGGCTGCTTGGTAGATTTGGGACCCCGAGATGGAAGCTCGCATCCACGTCATCACGCTCGCGGTAGAGAACCTCGATCGCGCGCTCGAGTTCTACCGCGACGGACTCGGCTTGGAGTCGACCGGAGTGGTCGGTACGGAGTTCATCGGCGATGACGTCAACCCCGCCGGGGCCCTGGCGATGTTCCAGCTACAGGACGAGCTCATTCTCGCGCTCTACCAACGCACGGAGCTGGCGAAGGACGCGCGCGTCCCACTTGGACCCCCCAAGTCGGGCGAGTTCAGCATCGGCCACCTAGTCGCCAGCAAGGATGATGTGGACGCATTGCTCGCACAGGCCAAGGCGGCCGGTGCGACGCTCACCGATGAGCCGCACGACCGTCCCTGGGGGATCTATTCCGGATACTTCCGGGACCCCGACGGACATCTGTGGGAGATTATTTGGGACCATCGGCGCCAAAACGGGAGCGTTGAATGAGGAGCGGCACGCAGGCGCAGTGGCAAGCGGAGCGCGACGAGCTTTTGAAGCAGGAGAAGGAGCTCACCCGTCGCGGCGACGAGCTGGCCTGCAAGCGACGCGAGCTGCCCTGGGTCCCGGTCGAGAAGGACTACCGGTTCGAGACCGATGACGGCACGAAGACCCTCGCCGATCTCTTCGACGGCCGCTCCCAGCTGCTCGTCTACCACTTCATGTTCGGGCCGCCCTACGAGGCCGGCTGCCCGGTCTGCTCTTCGATCGCGGACACGCTCGATCCCCAGGTCGTCCACCTGAAGGCCAAGGACACCACTCTGCTGCTCGCCTCCCGCGCGCCGCTCGAGAAGCTCCTCGCCTACAGGCAGCGGATGGGCTGGGGCATCGACTGGGTCTCAAGCGCCGGCAGCGACTTCAACCGCGACCTCGGCTTCTTGCACACAGCGCAAGAGCTGAAGCCGTTCCTGGAGGGCGAGATACCGTCAACTGTCGAGCAGAACGCGCGCATGTGCGGGACGGACGCCGCCGGCTACGTCTCGGAGCGCCCGGGGCTGAGCGCCTACGCGCGCTCAGAAGGCACGGTCTACCGGACCTATGTGACGACCGCCCGCGGCCTCGAGCCCGCGATGGCCTACTACGCTCTGCTGGACCGCACGCCGAAGGGACGCGACGAGAGCGCCACGGAGCCGCTGTGGGTGCGGCGCCACGACGAGTACGAAGTCTAGGAGGTAACGATGCCCGGCTATGAGATTGGGACCCGCGAGGAATGGCAGGCGGCTCGCGATGCGCTTGCGAGGCTCGAGGACGAGCACGCCGAGCTCGGTCAGAAGGTGACCAAGCAGCGGCGTCAGCTCCCCTGGGTGCTGGTGGAGAAGGAGTACCAGTTCGATACCGAGGACGGCACGAAGACCCTCGCCGAGCTCTTCGACGGGCGCTCGCAGCTGCTCGCCTACAACATCATGTACGGGCCCGACTACGAGTTGGGTGCCTGCCCTGGGTGTTCGAACCTGGGAGATGAGCTCGACGCCACACGGGTGCACCTGAACCACCGCGA
>DATAQR010000067.1:0-7790 GCA_036264565.1 Solirubrobacteraceae bacterium
GGCCCCGATTACGAACTCGGCGCGTGCCCGGGGTGCTCGAACCTCGGTGATGAACTCGACGCAACACGCGTGCATCTGAACCACCGCGACGTGACACTGATCTGCTTCTCGCGCGCGCCGATCGATCGGTTGATCGCCTACAAGCAGCGGATGGGTTGGCGGTTCCCCTACATCTCGACCTATGGGACGGAGTTTCCGTTCGACTTCGGGCTCGCCCTCACGCCCGAGCAGGCGCAGCGGATCCCCCAGGTCACGGAGATGATCGACAGCCCTCCCGAGTGGCTTGCAGACTGGGGCCGGCAGGTCGGAGCCAAGCTCGAGGACGGCCTGCGCGAGGCTCCGGGCTTCATCGCATTCGCCCGCGAGGACGGGAGCGTCTACCACACCTACACGGTGACGGCGCCCGATCCGTTCGTAACGACCTATCACTCACTCCTGCTCAAGCGAACGCCGAAGGGCGAGCCCGAGGAGGTTCGCGCCTGGCGTAAGGACGAATACCCGGACTGATCGCTCGATCCACGATCAGCGCCGGGACATCGCGCGCATGTCGCCACCTGTACGGTGCGATCTCGGCATTGCCGGCATGGGGCTTGTGGTGTGGTGCATACCGGGCATCGCCTGCATTGCATGGTGGGCCTGCGCTGAGTCGGGAAGCACGAGCCCGGGCACCTGATTGGGTGAGATCATCACAGCGAGTCCAAGTGCC
Organism: Solirubrobacteraceae bacterium; assembly: GCA_036264565.1. Classification (GTDB taxonomy): domain Bacteria; phylum Actinomycetota; class Thermoleophilia; order Solirubrobacterales; family Solirubrobacteraceae; genus Palsa-744. The sequence goes on from DATAQR010000067.1 coordinate 707, forward strand.
GCGAGCCCTGTGGCTATTACGCGGTTGGTCGTCGCGGGAGATGGGAGCAGCTTCTCGGCGGCGATCGCGGCGGCGATCAGCACCATCCAGGTGATGCTCATCAAGCCCAGCGCGAACAGAGCGGCCATCAGCATCCAGCAGCAGCCGACGCACCACGCACCGTGAACGACGCCCATTCCTAGCGCGCCGAGGCGGCCCTTGCGCCAGTGCTCCAGCACGAAGTCCAGTGGGCCACGACAGCGCCGCAGGCAGGCGTTCTTCGCCGGGGTGAGCTGGTAGACCGAGGCGACGAGGAGGACAGCGCCAGCGACGTAGCGGCCCTGCTGTCCCCAACTCAGAGCGCCAATCGAGAGCGACCGCACGCCGATGAACGCCGCGTATGCGGCGACGCCGGCAGCGGTCCATGTGATGAGGTAGCCCGCGACGAACAGGTTCGTGGAGACGCTTCGCTGCGCCGCGCCGCGCGCTTGCCTGCGGCGCTGCACGAGCGAGAAAACGAGGACCATCGGCACGATCGATGGAAACATCATCGCGGCCATCATCACGACCCACGAGACGGTGTAGAACCCCAGTGTGCCGGGATCGGTGCCAGGACCAGCGTCCATCCCTGACATGCGCCCGGCTACGAGCAGCCATGCCAGCGCGGCGAGCCCGACCAGCGCAGCGAGCAAGGTAAGCCGGATGCGATCCACGCCTGCGAGTCGGGCGGTTTGCATTGCATTACGACTCTACGCGCGTTAACGTCGTACACGCAACCGTCCCACCACTTTTGAGGGCGGCCGTTCTCGAATGGAGGATCGCTGTGGCTGACTGGCGTGGTTCAGTGGCCGAAGTGGCCGTGTGTAACACCGGTCGCGTGCTCTTCGATCGTGAATGCCCGCGATTCTTCTTCGAGCGCTCCCGGCGTCGCGAGCGCGGTCGGGCGAGCGGAGCTGCCACTGACGAGCGTGATCGCGTCATCGCTCCACGCGCCGCTTTCGATCGCGCCGCCGGTGAGCGCTTGGCTGCTCGCCGCCGCGGAGCTGAAATGTACGCTGTCGAAATTGGTGAGGGCGTTCTTGGCCGGTGCCTCGGCGATCCACTCCGCGGAGCTGAACGCGAGCGTTCCCGGCAAAAAGCTCTCTCTCACCGTCCATCCCGCCGTGCTGTCTTCGAGCACGAGTTCGTCCTGGCTGGCTTCGGCGTGCATTAGGTCGCCTTGTTTGACGACGTGCGCTGTGATCGTGATCGACGACTTCGGGTAGAGCTCCCACCAGGCACGGTAGACCGGCGTGGCGCCTTCGCAGTCCGTTTCGGTGCCGGTCTGCTCGACGGTGTTGTCTGTATAGCCATCCAGCCCGACCCAGAAGGCCGCGAGCGTGTAGCCGTGCTTGCGGACCGCTTCGCAGTTGGCGGCGGGCTGCACCCAATCCCCCTGCACGGCTGTGAAGGTGTTCCCGTAGGCGGCGTAGCCGGACCAGTTGGTGCTCTGCGAGGTGCCCAGACCGCGGCGAATGTGGCCTTCGAGTGGCGAGGAGGCAAGCGGCGGCCTCTGGGCGTTGGCCGCCGAAGCAGCCAACAGCATGCCGAGCATGACGGCTGTGACTGCGCCGGCCGATGTCGTGCGTCTCATTCAACCCACCTCCTTGCTCTCCTCCGGCCCTTCGGGCCGCGACCAGCGAAACGTATCACTTGCCTGACCAACGAGGGCCCTACCCAGCCGCTAACGTCGCCGCCAACGACGCTGGTCGGCCCGCAGCTTCCCTCAGTAGTGATCCAATAGGGCGGGTTCTGCCTGGATCTGCGCCCAGCTTCCGTTGTGCAGCTCGAGGGTATTCGCCGACCCCGTCTGAACATCGCCTAACCTCTGGTTGTCGGCTGCGTTGTGGAGGTGTGAGATATGAGCGAGGTTACGCTGCCTATCAACGGAGTGCCAGGAGTGCTCGAGTTGGCGCGCGGCGAGCGGCTGCTGAGCGACCAGCGGCTCGCGAGGCTCGCCTCGCGGGGCAGCGCGCGTGCGTTCGCGGTGCTCTACGAGCGCCATCACCAGGCGATCTATCGCTACTGTCGCGCGATCGTTCGCGACGACCAGGACGCCGAGGACGCGTTGCAGAGCGCGATGACGCGCGCCTACGCGGCGCTGTGCGCCCGGGAGCGCGATCTGGCGGTGCGGCCGTGGCTGTTTCGGATCGCCCACAACGAGGCGATCTCGATCCTGCGCAGGCGCCCCCCGGAGCACGTGCCGAGCGAGGCGTGCGAAGCGCTCGACGGCGGCGGGGTGGAGCGCACGCTGGAGCTGCGCGAACGGCTCGCGCTACTTGTCGCGGACCTGCATGCGCTGCCCGAGCGCCAGCGCGCGGCGCTGTTGATGCGCGAGCTCAGCGGCCTGTCGATCGTCGAGATCGCGGGCGCGATGTCGATTTCTGTAGGCGCGGCCAAGCAGACGCTGTTCGAGGCGCGCAACTCTCTGCGCGAGCTCGCGGAGGGCCGCACGATGGAGTGTGAGAGCGTCAGGGAAGCGATCTCCCTGAGAGACGGTCGCGTGTTGCGAGGCCGCCGGATTCGCTCGCACCTGCGGGCGTGCGCGGGGTGTCGTGAGTTCCGCACGGCGATCGGCGCTCGCGAGGCCGACCTGCGCTCGCTCGCGCCGCCGCTGCCGGCCTCCGCTGCGAGCGCGATGCTGGCGCGCCTGCTGGCCCATGGTGGCGGCGGCGGTCATGCCGGCGGGGCGGCGGTGGCCAGCTCGGCCGGAGCCTCGTTGGGCGGGCACGCGGCGGCGCCGCTGCTCGCCAAGGGCATCGCTGGCGTGGCGGTCCTGGCGGCCGCGACAGCGGGCGCCGTCCACCTAACAACCCACCGTCATCACCATCGCGCTGCCGTCACGAGCGCGGCGGCGCCCGTGGCGCGCGCCGCCGTTGGCTGGCCCCGTGATGCCGGCGGTCGTGGGGGGCTCTCATCAGACAGGCTCCAGCCGCAAAGGTCGCGCCCTGCCGGATCATCGCTGCACGCAAGAGCGAGCACAGGCGCAAACCACGGTCCTCCTGGCACGGGCGAGCACCCGCATGGCTCAGGTGTCTCACGGGCACAGGCGTCCGTCTCGGTACGCTCGGTGCACGGCAGTCCGGGCAGGAGCCCCGGCGACCGCGCGGCCGGCAAGGGTCGTTCCGGCGCCGGGGTAGGCCACCGGGCGGCAGGGCACGGGTCGCACAGTGCGACCGGCCATCACTCCTCGGCGCATCATGAACCCGCGCGCCACAAGTCCACGCGGCGTTCGCACGGCGAAGCACGTCATGGAGCGTCGGATCGGGGATCGGCGGCACCGGCAGGCGAAGCCCCTGGGCACGGCGCCAGTGGGGGTCAGAATCACCAGCAGGTGGCGCAGGAAACGCGCGGCGCCCAGGTGCCAGCCACGAGGGGGAAGTAAAGCGCCTCGCCTCCGCGCTGAAGATCGTGCCGGGATAGGGGCTGACCTTTGACGTCGCGCGGCGTTATGTGGGTGAGAGCCGTCCTCCACTGGTTGGGGCGAGCGGTTCACCGACAAGAGCTCCAATCAAGAGATCGAGCAAGCCACCGAAGGAGGACCTCGATGATCGTTCGCAAGATTCTGCTTCTCGCGGCAACAGCCGCGCTGATGAGCACCCCCGCCTTGGCGCTCGGGAGCGGGGGACCAGCCAACGAGGGCACCGGGCACGCGCCGAGCTCCACCCCGGTGGGACCTCCGAGCACGACGCCCGACAACACCGGCAACCCCAGCCATCCCGAACATCCGACACACCCAGGGCATCCTGTTCATCCAGCACATCCCGGGCATCCGCATCATCCGGCTCATCCGCGCAAGTCGCACAAGTGCATCCCCCACAACGTGGCCTACGTGGCGTCGGGGACTTTCGTTGCCCAGACGCTGAGCAAGAACGCCGATGGCACCTACAGCGGCAGCCTGACTGTCGATGTCACCCATACCAACCACCACGCCGCTGGCGACCTGGGCATGACTGCCAAGATCTACACGCTCACCGGCGCGCGCGTGCGGGTTGACATCGCCGATGTCAACCATGACGGCAGCGTCGGCCTCGACGACCTGCAAGCTGGCGATCGAGTTAAGCTGATCGGCAGCATCACGACGCTGGGCAAAAAGTGCGACCAGACCGGCTTCACAGCACAGACGACGATTGTCAAGGTCGTCTTCCACGAGCCACCGCGCCCGTGAGCTGAGCGGCAACGCTTGGGTTGGTCGGGCCGGGCCACACCCCCGGCCCGACCAACCCGGCGATCACAGTGCTTCACCCGTTACGAAGCTATCTCCAGCCGCTGGCTCTTTCTCCGCCCTGTCGCCGACTCCCCCAACCACTCCCGCAGCACTCCGTGCATCGCCTCCACCCCAACGATTGAACCCGTGGGCTCGCTCCACTCAGCCGGCACAACCGCAAACGGCTTGGTCTGCGGCCCGCCCAGCCCGCCATGAGAGCCCATGAACTCCTCGAACGGAGCCACCTCGTCGGCGATCGGGTCGTACATGCTGTTGATGAGTATGTCGGGGCAGTGGGGAAAGCGGTCGTGGCGGCGCAGATGATCGGCGGCGGTCGCGTCGAAATCCGCCAACGGGTCCTCTCCTTCGACGAAGTCATCATTCAGGCGCCGCTGTCCTTTCCCACCAATCACAAGAGCCCCGTGGGCTTGTGAGTGAACCATCACCCACCCGATCCCGGGATGAGCAGCGAGGGTCTCGAGCAGTCGCGGGTGGGCAACTCCGATCTGCTCGGCGGTGAGGCGCTCGGGGCTGAGCGGCAGGTAGATCAGGCCCAACCCGCCGGAGGCCATCACGATCGCCTCGTCCTCCTCCGCGGGTCCCTCCCTGCTCCGCTGCGCCAGTGCCTCGCGGTTGGGCCCCAGCGCAACCGTTCCCTCCACCGACCTGCCGCGCGTGGCGCGCGCCAGCACACGGCCGCCCACGCTCGGCTCCTGGCGCGCGTCGGCCAGTACCGCGCCCACGTCGCCCCACGCCTCATCCACCGCCGCCGGTGCGTACACCCCGCCCTTCGCCAAAGCGCCGCGCACGACCTGCTCGAGTGTCTCGCCGTAGCGCTGACGGAAGGGTGCGCCCTGGGTTTGCCCGTGGTCGGAGAGCACCACAAGGTGATATGGCCGAGGCGATTGCGCCGTCGCGTGCTCAAGACGGGCGAGCTGGCGATCGTGGCGCTTTAGCACCGCCAGCGCGTCTGGCTCGCGGATCCCCGAATGGTGGGCCACCTCGTCGTAGCCGACAAAGGTGGCGTAGCTCACCGACACTCCCTCGACGATGTCCGCCATCAGCAGCGCCGTCACGAGGTCGCGCATCACAACTGCGATTGCCGCTCTTATTAGCGGATACGTGCCTTTGCGATCCACGCGCGCCGCGCCGGCTCGGCGCTGGCGGATGGCCGCGCGGCGCTCGGCGGCGATGTCGGCGAGCGAGAGCACCAGCGTTCGCATGAAGCCGTAGGGGTCGGAGAAGTAGGCCAACAGGTCGCCGGCTTTCGATCGCGAGCGATCGCGGATCACGCTCATCGTGGCGGTGCAGCGCGGGGCATCGCCAGAGAACATGTTCCCCCTACTGGTCCCCTCTGAGGCAAGCAACCCTCCGCCAGTAGATCGGCGGCACTCGATCTCGGCGGCGTCGGAGGGATGGTTGGAGACGATTGTGCGCCCCGACTCCTTCTCATACCAACGGAAAGCGGGCATATCCCAGTTGCTGCCAAGCAGCAGCCCCGCTTGGCTGGCCCCAGTCTGTGAGGACATGTCGCACTCCCAGCCGAGTATCCGATGCGAGCCGTCCGCCAGCCAGCGCGCGATCGTCGGCGCGTGGCCGTCACGGATCGCCTCTTCCAGCACTCCCTCGCCGAGCCCGTCGATCTCAAACAGGATCACGCCGGGGAGGTCGGTCTGGTTGTCTTTGCGCGAACGTCGCACCCGTCTGCGCACCACCCGCAGATGGCGCGCATCGCCATCCACGTCGAGCAGCGGCGCGGCCAGCATAGACACGAGCGCCAACCCGAAGGCGATCGCCACGTCGCTGCCAAACGGCGGCGTCTTGCCGTCCACCGCGTAGAAGGCCAACGACACCATGACAGCGCTAAGGAGCAGTGAGCCAAGCCCGAAGGTGACGATCGTGAGCGGCAGCGCCACGCGTATCAGCAGAGGCCACAACAGCGCGTTGATCAGCGCCATCGCGGCGGCCACCAGTACGGCCGCGTCAAAGGACAGCGATTCCAGGCCTGGAAGTAGCCACGTCATCAGCACCAATGCCAGACCGTCGATCGCGAGCATCGCAAGCGCTCGGATCGCAAAGCCAAGCGCGCGACGCACGCGGCGCAGACGTCGCTGAGCGGTGCGCTCGTCCTCTGCCGAATCCATCTCGTCGCTACCTTCCAGTCATGGTCATGGCGCGCTTGGCGCCAGCGGGGCGGGCGTGTCGGCAGACCGTATCGTCTTCCTCGGGCGCGCGACAGACCTTTGATTACCTCGGTTTTTCCACATTTAGGGCGGCCCTGCCGGCGTTACACTCAGACGAAGTCGCACTCAACGCGAGGAGGAGCCGTGAGCAACGAGGAGCTGGAGCTCGGTCCTGTCGACGTCGTCGTGATCGGCTACCCGCCGGACGCCGCCCGCACGGGCGAGGCGATCCCCCTGTTCGTTGACCTGGTCGACCGAGGGATCATCCGTGTGCTCGACGTGCTGATGGTGCAAAAGGACGCCGAGGGCAACATATCGGGTCTTGAGATCACAGATCTGGACGGCGACGGTGTCAACGACCTGGTGGTATTCGCCGGAGCACGCACGGGCATGTTGGGCGAGGAGGACGCCAACACGGCGGCGGAGGTGCTGCAACCCGGCGAAGCGGCGCTGCTGATCTGTTTTGAGAACGCCTGGGCCGCGCCGTTTGCGAGCGCTGTGCGCCGCAACGGCGGGCGGGTGCTCGCCTTCGAGCGGATCGCTTCGCAGGATGTCCTCGACACCCTTGACGCGCTTGAGGCGCTCGAGATGGCTCCCTAAAGAGAAGGAGATATCGATATGCCACTACTTCGCGGCATAGCTCGCACTGCTGCCATCGCCGGCACGGCCACCGCGG
>DATAQR010000106.1:0-12257 GCA_036264565.1 Solirubrobacteraceae bacterium
CTGCTCACCAACGAAGCCAACCAGTCAGACGTGCTCAGCGTGCTCGGCTCGAACGTGTTCGGCTTCCCGTGGGACAAGCTGCTGATCATCGCCGTGCTCACCTCGGCGTCGGCCTCGACTCAGACCACAATCTTGCCGACCGCCCGCACGACGCTGTCGATGGCCTATTGGAAGTCGATCCCGAAAGCGTTCGGGAAAGTGCACAGGCGCTACCTGACGCCCGGCTTCTCGACGCTGATGATGGGCGGCGTGTCGATCGTGTGGACGCTTGTGATCCTCAACCTCTCCAGTAGCGCGCTTGAAGACTCGATCGTCGCGATCGGCTTCCCGATCTGCTTCTACTACGGCTTCACCGGGGTCGCCTGCATCGTTTATTACCGCAAAGAGCTCGGCAACAGCCTCAAGGACTTTGTCCTGCTCGGGCTGGCCCCGTTGCTCGGCGCGCTGATGCTGTTCGGCGTCGCCGGCTACGCCGCCGTCTACTACGGCCACGCCGAAAACGTCTCCTCCAAACCGATCCTCGGAATCACCTTGCCGCTGTGGATGGGGATCGGCGGGATGCTCATAGGCGTCATCCTGATGCTCATCTCGCGCCCATTCTTCAAAGAGTTCTTCGCGCGCAAGCTGGAAGTGGTCAAGCCCGGCCTGTTCGAGCAGCCCGTGGAGCACGCCCCGGCGCGGTTCTGAGCGTTACCGCCGCGCCACACGGCGTAGCCGTCTGACCTCCGGGCCCGGCTCACCCGGCCGGCGACACCTCCACCTGCCCGTGCGGCGCGCCCAGTTCAGCCAAGCGCTCCAGGAACGGCGCGGGCGGGAACGCCTCAGGGCCGAGCACGCCCGTGCTCTTCCACAAGCCCGCGTCCAGCAACTCCAAGGCCGCAACCGGGTTGATCGCCGTCTGCCACACGACCGCCTGGCTGCCGTATTCGCGCATCGTGTGCTCGTTGTCGACCACGTGATACAGGTAGGTCGAGCGCGGCGCGCCGTTGGCGCCGGTGCCGCGCACCCACGTCCCGGCGCAGGTGCGCCCGGTCATCCGCTCGCCCAACTTCGCCGGGTCGGGGAGGGTCGCGGCCACCACATCGCGCGGCGAGACCTGCGCGCGCCCGTCGGCCGCTCCGCTCGCGCGCACGCTCACCGGCTCGGTTGAATCCAAGCCCAGCTTGTGTAGCGTCTTCAAAACGTCGATGAACTCCTGGCCGAGGCCGTACTTGAACGTGACCCGCTCGCACTGCACCCAGCGCGGGATCAGCACGACCTCCTCGTGCTCGACATTGACGCACTCGACGCGGCCGATGCCCTCGGGGAAGTCGAACACCTCCGGCTCTGAGAACGGCGTCGTCGTATAGAAGCCACGCTCGCGCTCCCAGATCAGCGGCGGGTTCAGGCACTCCTCGATCGTCGTCCAGATCGAGAACGTGGGGGCGAAGTCATAGCCGTCCACGACCAGGTCGGCGCCGTCGCGCACGCCCACCTCCTGCACCCTCGCGAACAGCTCGTCCGCCGCGTAGCGCGCGAAGACGTCTGAGAGGCCCGGCTCCACGCCCATGCCCACGAGCGCGAGTAGACCCGCCTGCTCCCACTGCTCGTGACGCGCCAACTGCACGTCGCCGAGCATCACGCCCGGCAGTTCATGCGGGCGCTGCGGATGCGAGTGCGACAGCGTCATCGCCATGTCCAGGTACGTGACGCGCGCATCAAAACAGGCCGCGAAGATCGGCTCGTTAAAGCGCGGATCGCACGCATTCAGGACCGCGTCCGGGCACACCCGCTCGATCAGCTTGATCAGCGCCTCGCGGTCCGAGGCGTCCACCCGATCGGCGCTGAAGCGGTCGGCTTCGCCCAGTCCCGCCACCACATCATGCGCCCGTGTCGGCGACACGTCCGCTAGCGCTACGTGCTCGAACGCCGGCCTGCGCTGCGCGATGGCGGCAAACGCCGCCCCCACCCCGCCGGCTCCAACCACGAGCACGCGCATACGCCCAGTGTTGCGCATAACAGCCGGTCACGCAAATACGTGGCTTCCCGCCCCGCGGCGCAACACTACCGTTACCGTAGAGAGCAAAGACAAGACAGTATTGCTCTCTGAATGCGGTCTAGTTGCTATCCTCCATGTGTGAGCACCGCGACAAGACACAAGACCTCCTTTGCGATCGACACCGCCAAGGTCGCGGCCGCGAAGGACATCCTCGGCACCAGAACGCTGACGGACACCATCGACGCGGCACTCTCAGAGGTCGTCAAGCTGAGTCAGCGACGAGCCCTGGTGGAGTTGCTGTTCACTCCCGGTGCGCTCGCGCTCGACGACCCGGAGGCGATGGCCGGGGCCTGGCGCTGAGCGCTGAGCGTGGCAAGCTTCCTCGCAGACAAGAGCGCGCTCACTCGGCGCGAGACGCGCCCCGAGGTGCGCAAGGTGATCGAGCCGCTCCTGCTCTCCGGCGACGTCGCCACCTGCGGCATAGTCGACCTGGAGCTGCTCTACAGCGCCACAAGCCCAAGTGTCTACAGCGCCCTCTCCGAAGCGCTGCGTGGGATGCCGAGAGTCGCCGTCGACGACGCCGACGTGGAGCGTGCGCTGGCGGTGCAGGCGATGCTGGCCCTGCACTCCCAGCACCGCGCCGTGGCCCTGCCCGACCTGCTGGTCGCCGCCTGTGCTGAGAAAGCCGGACTCACCGTCCTGCACTACGACGCCGACTACGAGCGCATCGCGAAGCTGACCGGACAGCCGGTGCGCTGGGTCGTGCCTCGCGGCAGCGTCTCCTAGCGAACCCTCACAGTCTCCCTCCCGCCGGGCCTGACCAGCGAGCCCCTCCCGTATGCTCCACCCGACCGATGGCGAGCATGCTCCTCGACAGGGCCCCTAACCCCAACCGGGGCGAGCGGACCACTCAGCGCTGGGTGGCCTCTCCTCTCCTCGGTCGCGCCGAGATCGCCTGGGTGATCCTCGCCGGCGTCGCGCTGGCGATCCTGACGACCTGGCCGCTGGTGCTGCACCTCTCCACGCGGATCGCGCCCGACCTCGGCGACCCCGTCCGCACCTCCTGGGAGATCGCCTGGGTCGGGCACGCGCTGCTGCACAATCCGGGCGGGCTGTTCGACGCTAACGCCTTCTACCCCCACTCCCTCTCGCTGGCCTTCTCGGACTCGCTGCTCGGCTACGGGCCCGCCGGCTGGATCGGGCACGGGACCGTCGCCGCGCTCGTCCGCTACAACCTGCTGTTCCTGTTCGCCTGGTCGCTGTGCTTCGTAGGCGCCTACCTGCTGGCGCGCGAGCTCGGGACCGGGCGCGTCGGCGGCGCGGTCGCCGGGGCCGCGTTTGCCTACGCGCCCTACAAGATCACCGAGGCCGGTCACCTGCACGTCATCTCCGGCGGCGGCGTCGCGCTGGCGCTGTTCCTGCTGCTGCGCGGCTACCGCCACCGCTGCCGCATGCTCCTCAGCGCCGGCTGGCTGGTCGCCGCCTGGCAAGTTAGCCTCGGCTTCACGCTCGGGCTGCAGCTGGCGTATCTGCTGCTGGTGCTGGGTCTGATCGCCGTTTTTGGGGGGGGGCGCGCCTATGGGCGCGCAGTGCTGCGTGCTCTGCGCGCTCAGCGGGCTTTGGTCCTGATCACGTGTCTCGGGATTGCCCTGTGCGGGATTGTGACTGTCTACGAGGCGCGTCCCTACCTGAAGGTCGCCTCCGAGTACCCGACGGCGAAACGGACACTGCGCGAAGTGAAGAACTACTCCTCGGGGCCGTGGGCGCTGCTCGCGGCCTCCTCGGAGAACCGCGTGTGGGGGTCGCTGACCGCGGGGGCGCGGGCGCACGTGCACTCCAAGAACGAGGACGTCTTCTTCCCCGGCCTGGTGATCTTCGCGCTCGCGCTGATCGGGCTGAGCGCTTCCGTCTACACGCGCCGATTGCGGATCGGGCTGGCCTGCGGGGTGATCGTCTGCACGGTGCTGGCGATGGGGATGGGGCTGACCGGCGCGGGCTATCCCTACCGCCTGCTCTACGACTACGCCCCGGGCTGGGAAGGCGTGCGCGTACCTGGGCGCGTGTTCATCATGGCGACCCTGTTCCTGGCCCTGCTCGCCGCCGCCGGCGGCTGGTGGCTGGCGCAAATAGCGAGGAGTTGGAGCCCCGCCCGCCCCGCCCACCCCGGTGGACTGGGCAAGCGCGGCGGTGAGCGGATGGTCGCCGCCGTCGGCGCACTGCTCGTGATCGGGCTGGTCGGCGAGGGGGCCGGGCACATGGCCCACCCAGTCGTACCGCAGCCCGTGCGCGCCGAAGCTGGGCTGCCGGCGCCCGTGCTCGACCTGCCGACCGACGGGGCCGCCGACCGGCTGTGGCAGTACTTCTCGATCGACGGCTTCTACAAGATTCCCGTCGGCAACTCCACCTTCGACATACCCGCTCTAGACGATCTGCGCGGCGGCATGGAAGGGTTCCCCGACAAGGCCAGCGTCGAGAAGCTGCGCTATTACGGGATCAAGACGGTCGTGCTGCACACCGTGATGCCGCAACTCCCCGGCCTGAAGGCCCCGGAGGTGCCCGAGCCGCCTGACTACGCCGTCGCGGCGACCAAGCCGATCGCCGGACTGGGCGTCACGAGCCGGCGCGCCGGCTCGCTTGTGATCTATGAGATTGGTCCTGGGCCGAAGGCGCTGCACGCCCAATGAACGCGCATGGCGGCGCCAGGCGGCGTCCTCGGTCGCTCATGTGCTATTCGCATACACGCGAACTGCCTGTGCCCCGAAGGGGTACGTCCTTGCCTGGCTTGCCCTGCGCGCCCATTGGAACGCTTTCTGACAACCATGACTAAGCGCAACCTCGCGCTGGCCGCGATCGTGCTCGTCGGACTCTCCTACGCGACGCTGATCCAGAGCTTCTCCTGGAACCAGACCTCCCACTACGACCTGATCCGCTCGCTCGACCAGGACCGCACGACGATCGACCAATACCAGCAAAACACCGGCGATAAGGCCTACTACAAGGGGCACTGGTACTCGGCGCGCGCGCCCGGCCTGGCGCTGTTCGCGCTGCCCTTCTACGACGCGCTCAAATCGCTGGGGGCCGAAAGCTTCACCGACCGGCACGTCGCGCCGCCCAACCATCCCGGCGACGAGATGATCTACCTGATCGGGCTGTGGACCAACGTACTGCCCGGGCTGGTGCTGCTGCTGCTCGTCGGCTGGCTGGCGGAGGGACTGGCACCCGGTTACGGCGCCGCCACCGCAGTCATCCTCGGGCTGGGGACGTTGACGCTGCCGCTCTCGACGCTGCTGTTCAGCCACGTCTTCGCCGCCTGCCTGGGCTTCGCCGCCTTCGCGCTGCTGATGCGCGAGCGCGCCGGGCCGCCGAATCCTTGGTACATCGGTGTCGCCGGACTGCTGCTCGGCTACGCCGGCGCCTCCGAGTATCCGCTCTTCTTCACCGCGCTCGTGCTGGGGCTGTATCTGGTTTCCCGCCGCGACTCGCTGCATCCGCGCGGGCTGGTCACGCGCGTCGGGCCGTTCGTGCTCGGCGGTCTGATCGGGATCGTGCCGCTGCTCCTGTACAACCACTACGCCTTTCACTCCTGGACGCACCTGGCCTACTCGAGCATTCCCCGCCAGCAGAAAGGGTTCTTCGGGATCGGCGCGCCCAGCCTGCCGGTGCTGGCGACGCTCCTGCTGGACTCGCGCGGGCTGCTGACGCTCTCCCCGGTGCTGGCGATGGGCGCAGTCGGAACCTGGCTGCTGTACAAGCGCGGCCTGCGAGCCGAGGCGCTGACGATCGCCGGAATCTGCGTGCTGTACGCCGGCTACAACAGCGGCTACTACCTTCCCTTCGGGGGCGGATTCATGGGACCGCGCTTCCTGATGACGATGCTGCCCTTCCTGGCGTTGCCGATCGGCCTGGCGCTGAAGCGCTACCCAGGGCCGACGATCGCGCTGGCCGCCGTGTCGCTGAGCACGATGGTGATCGCGACGATCACCCATCCCCTGATCGGCTACGAGAACGAGGCCGTCGTATTCGTGCGTTATCTCGGCCAAGGGTTGTTCCAGCCGACGATCGCCTCGGCCTTCGGCATGGGGCGCTCATGGGGCGGGATCTGGCCGTTCCTGCTCTGCGCCGGCGGCGCGGTCGTGCTGGCCGTGCTCGCCACCGCCCGCACACGCATCTCCACCCGCTCACTGCTGTGGGGCCTCGCCGCGCTGGCCGGCTGGTGCCTGTTCGCGGCGCTGGCGCCAACACTGTTCGGAATCGACCACCGCGGGCTCGTCTCGATCGTCCACGCTGGCGATCACACCGCACTGAACCTGACCCTCCACAACGGCAGCCGCTACCCGCTGCGCGCGCTGGCGCCGCTCGCGGCCGGGGTCGGGTTGCTGGCGCTGCTGGTGGCGGCCTACCTCGCCGGTCCCACCGACAGTCGCCGAGCTGCGCGCGTGGTACCGACGTCAAAGCCGATGCCAGCGAGCGCCGGCGCCCCTCCCGTGTGAGGCGATCCGGCCCGCGTCGCGAAGCTCATTGAACACGAGGCGAATTGTTGCGGCGCTGACGCCCGGAACAGCGTGCTCGATGTCCCGGCGCCGGAACTCGGCCGGCGCCTGGCCGAGGATATAGTCGCGAACTCGCTCCTGCTTGGTCCCCGTATCTCGACCAGAGCCCGCCACACGCCGCTCGAAATCGTCGTAGGCATCTGACAGCACCCGCGAGAGGTAGGCGACCCACGGCCAGATGCTCTGGCGAGCATCGTGCCAGCGGCGTTGAGACTCGTATAGGCTCGTGTAATAGCTGTGCTTGGACTCGTATATGCGCTGCTCGATGCTCACGTAGCGAGCCACCCCGTAACCCTGGCTCAGGAGCTCGTACGTCGTGACCAGGCGTGCGAGCCGCCCGTTTCCGTCGGCGACGGGATGAATCGCCAGGAGATCCAGGATCAGCGCACCGATCAACACGAGCGGATGCGTGCGGCCGTCCAGCTTGAGAGCGTTGTAGCGAGCGATCAGCTCGCTCAGCATGAACTCCGTCTGCTCGGGAGGGGGTGGCGTGAAGACCACCTCGCGCATCCCACTCTCATAGGAGACGATCAGGTTCTGATCAGTCTTGAGGTGGCCGCCGCGACCGTCGGTGTAGTGGAAGAGCAGGCGATGCAGGTGTAGCAGCAGCGGCACGGACAGCGGCTCGAAGGCATCGAGTCGCATGAGCATGTCTGTCGCGTCCCGGTATCCCGCGTACTCTCGCTCGTTGCGATTGCGAAAGCGACCCGAACCCTCGGCTATCCGCTCGGCGCGCCCGCTCTCGACCACCACGCCCTCGATTGCGTTGGAGGCGGTGATCGAGGCTATGCGTGCGTGCTCTGACAGGCGCAGGAGCAGTTCAGGCACCTGATCCTCAAAGAGCGCCTCTCTGCCTCTACCCGTGTCGATCCGCGCAAGAGTCGCGCCCAGCTCCCGAGGCTGGCCGCCGAATGCGCTGTCTGGGTCCACGAAGCTCCGCATAGTGCTAATCCCGACATAATAATGCTAATCATGCGACTTCTTAGCACTATTTTTGCCGAGTTAGCACGAACCGGGAGCAACCGCGCGACAACCGCGGTCTGACCGGTCTGGCTCTCTCAACGGTTGCTTGTCTTCATGGTGCATTTCGCCGCGTGCAGCTGCTTACACACCGTGACGTAGCCCGGGCGCGGGTTGTAGTGCGGATCGGTCAGGCCCGCGTCAAAGCGCGCCGCGCCGGTCGAGCCCGACCACTGGAAGATGTACAGGCGCTTGATGCGCGAGTTCGACGCCGCGAGGTGGAACATGTAAGAGAGCGCCCTGCTGGCGCGGCGCAGGCCCGAACCTTTGACGTTGGGAAAGGCGCCGCCGAATTTGACGATCCCACCCGTCTCGGTCAGCCACACTTCGCCTGGGACCGCCGCCAGCACGGCGCGCGTACGGCTGCTTGAGAAGCGGTTGGTGTCGGAGTAGTTGTGCAGGCCCCACAGGTGCGGCATCGGCACTTTCAGATGGGCCAGCGCGTGCTTGAACTGGGCGATGTAGGCAAGACTCGGGCCGATGCTCGGACCGTCGAGGATGTCAAGGCCCGTGATCGTGCAGCCCTTGCAGACCGCGCGCAGCGCCTTGTAGTAGACGGCTGACTGCGTCGGGGTCGGCGAGACCAGGCCGATGTGGCGTTTGCCTTTGATGTATTCGACCACGGTCCCGCGGTTGGTCTCGTTCCAGGCCTGGTACTGGGTGACGTGCGGGAACAGTTTGATGAACTTCTGCACGTCGCGCTGATAGACGCTCGTGCTCGGCATCTTCGTCGGCGTGTACTCGGAGTGGTAGAAGGCGATTAGCACCTGCTGATGCTGGGCTTCGGCGTCCGCGATCCAGCGCGCCGCCGCCTGCAGCGAGAACGGGCGCGCCGCCGCGTCGTAGGGGGCGATGTAGCGCACGATCTTGGTGTGCAGTTGCTGCCACAGCGGATTGCCGAACATCTCGGTCTCCTGATCGCCGATCCCGGTCAGGTAGGACGCGGACGCGCGCGCCGTGGGCGAGGAGCCGCCGGCGAGCGCACCGGAGGCAAGGAGCAGGAGGGCGGACAGGGCCGCCACGCAGAGCGAGGCGAGCAGCTGCTTGGGGGGGTGGAGATGTGTGAGCATGGTCATTGCAACAGCCTATGAGGCGCAACGTTGCGGCTGCGCCGCTAAGCAACTCGTTCGTCGCGGCCCCGATCGGATTCGGCGCGGCCCTCCTGCAGCATGCGGTAGGTCTTGCCGACACCCGCGGCCATGCCGATGAAGACCTTCAGCTTGCCCCACTGCTGGGCGCTCGAGACAGATTCCGGCGACATGGCTCGCATTCTCGCCGACGGCGCACAGCCCCGTCGCGCAGGTGCAAAGGCCCCAAGCCATACAGCAAACATCACTTGCATTTCGCGTTAGTAGAGTTGATTTGCCTATGCTCAGACGCTTGGCCGCATCGTCGCTTGCGATCGCAGCGCTGTGCAGCGCCGCTCCACTCGCCGCTGCCGCCGCCTCCAGCCGGGACGTCGCCGCGGCCCGCACGGTGCTGACGAGCGGCTACGAAACGCTCAGCGCCGTCCTTCGCAGCTGGCCGAAGGTGGAAGCGAGCCTGCGCGATTTGAACCGCCGCTTCGCGCACGAATGCCCGAACGTCGGGGCGGGCTCGCCGCAGACCGAAGCCGAGAAACGCCTTAGCTACGAGGTCGCCGGCGCGTTGTGGGCGACGGCGTATCGGACCGACGCGCCGATCGTACGCCGCTTCATCCACACGGTTACCGGCGTGAGCAGCTCAAACCCGCGACTGAACCGGCGCGTGTACAAGTTCCTGAACGGTCTGAACGAAATGCTCGCGCTGCAGGTGCCCGACATCTGCGCCGACGTGCGGGCCTGGACGGCCAGCGGCTACCAGCGCATACCCACCAGCACGCTGCAGTTCGACCGCCACGTCGAAGCGATCGACGTCGAAATCCCCTCGCCGAAGCTGGCCGAGCCTTACCTGGTCGCCTCCGATCGGGCGCTCGTGCCCAAGCTCGAGCGGCTGATCCACCGCTTTGAAGAACTTGAATTCACGACCGGCCAGCAGTACTGGGACCAACTGCTAGAAACGCTCGCAGTACCGCAGTAAACTCCGGCGGGTTGCGCCGATGACATCCGACATTGTTCTCGGCGCGGTGTTTGTCGCAGCCGCCACTCTCAGCCTTGCCTCGAGCTGGGTCCTGATCGCTCGCATCGAGCGCGTGGGCGCGCGCTTTGGCCTGTCTGAGGCGCTGCTTGGCATGGTCGCCGCACTGGCCGGCGACGCGCCTGAGATCACGGCCGCGATCTCGGCGCTCGCGGCACACGACACCCGCATCGGCGCGGGCGTGGTGCTCGGGTCGAATGTGTTCAACCTCGCCGCGCTGCTCGGTCTCTCGGCTGTCGTCGCGGGTCGTGTGGCACTGCATCGCAGGGTGATCGAGATGAACGGCGCGATCGGAGTTTGGATCGCCGGAGCGTGCCTGTTGGTGGTGCTCGGAGTGCTCGCTCCCACAGCCGGGCTGCTCGTGGTGGCGATCGTGGTGGCGCCATATCTTTGGCTCCTTGGCATCAGGCACGAGCGACTCGCACACTCACGATTGCCAAGGACATGGACGCGGTGGCTGATCGAGGCGATCAGCGAGGAGGAGCTCGAGCTCGAGAGCGCCATTCACCCGAGCAGAGGCGGTGGACGTGACGCGCTGCTTGCCGCGTTGGCGACACTCGTGGTCGTGGGAGCGAGCGTGGCGATGGAGCGCTCCGCATCTCAGCTCGGCGCCCGCCACGCCGTCCCGGAGATCGTCACCGGTGGTCTCGTGCTGGCAGCAGTGACGAGCCTGCCCAACGCGGTAGCGGCCGTGTACCTGGCCGCACGGGGAAGGGGAGCTGCGGTACTAAGCACGGCGCTCAACAGCAACGCGCTCAACGTCATCCTGGGCCTGATCGTGCCAGCGGCGATTGTGGGCCTGGATGGACGCTCGGGCCAAACCGCTTTCGTCGCGGGCAGCTATCTCGCGCTGACCGTCCTGGCGCTGATGCTCGCCTACTTCGACCGCGGCCTGCGACGCCCGCACGGAGCGATCGTGATCGGCGCCTACCTAGCGTTCGTCACAGCCGTGCTGCTGATGGATGGCTAGGAGACGCTAGGCCCCGAGCAGGTTGTGGATGATCAGGTCGATCAACTTGATGCCGATGAACGGGGCGATGATGCCGCCGAGGCCGTATATCCAAAGGTTGCGGCGAAGCAGCGCCGAGGCGCCGATCGGCCGGTAGCGCACGCCCCGCAGCGACAGCGGGATCAAGAGCGGGATCACGATCGCGTTGAAGATGATCGCCGAGACGATCGCCGAGCGCGGCGAGCCGAGGTTCATGATGTTCAGAACGTGCAGGGGGCCCTCGCCGCCGGCGGTTGTCGCATAGGTCGAGATGAACACCGCCGGCAGGATCGCGAAGTACTTGGCGACGTCGTTGGCGATCGAGAACGTCGTCAAGGCCCCCCCTGTTATCAGCAGCTGCTTGCCGACCTCGACGATCTCGATCAGCTTCGTCGGGTTAGAGTCCAGGTCGACCATGTTGCCGGCCTCACGCGCGGCCTGCGTGCCGGTGTTCATCGCCACGCCGACGTCGGCCTGCGCGAGCCCGGGAGCGTCGTTGGTGCCGTCGCCGGTCATCGCCACCAGCCGCCCGTCCTGCTGCTGCTCGCGGATCAGCGCCAGCTTGGCCTCGGGGTGGCTTCGGCAAGGAAATCGTCGACGCCGGACTCCTCGGCTATCTTGGCCGCGGTGAGGCGGTTATCGTCGGTGACCATCACTGTCTTGATGCCCATCGCGCGCAGCTGGTCGAAGCGCTCCTTCATGCCTTCCTTGATGGTGTCCTTCAGATAGACGACGCCGAGGATCTGGTTGTTGCGAGAAACCGCCAGCGGCGTGCCGCCCTCACGCCCGATGCGGTCGAGATGATCCTGCAGCTCCGGTAGCGCCTGACCACCCTGATCCTGCACGAACTTGATGATCGAGTCGCCGGCGCCCTTGCGCAGTTGCTGTCCGTCGCTGTCCGTCAAAGTCGACACCGCTCATCCGAGTCTGAGCGGTGAATGGGACGAACTCGGCGTGGATCTGCGCCATGTCGTGCTCAAGGATGCCGTACTGCTTCGCGAGCACCACGATCGAGCGACCCTCGGGAGTCTCGTCAGCCAGGGAGGAGAGTTGCGCCGCCTCGGCCAGCTCGGACTCGGGCACGCCAGGCATCGGGATGAACTCGGAGGCCTGACGGTTACCAAGCGTGATCGTGCCGGTCTTGTCGAGCAGCAGCACGTCCACGTCACCAGAGGCCTCGACCGCGCGGCCGGAGAGCGCGAGCACATTGCGGCGCACCAGCCGGTCCATGCCGGCGATGCCGATCGCGCTCAGGAGCGCGCCGATCGTGGTCGGGATCAGAGCGACGAGCAGGGCGATCAGGGTCGTCTCGGAGATTGACGTGCTTGCAAACAGGCCGAACGGGCGTAGCGTGGCGACGACGATCATGAAAATGAGAGTTAGTGCTGCGAGCAGGATGTTCAGCGCGACCTCGTTGGGGGTCTTGCGCCGCTCGGCTCCCTCGACAAGCGCGATCATACGGTCCAGGAACGAGCGGCCGGGCTCCTGGGTTATTTCGACGACGATCCGATCGGAAGTCACACGCGTGCCACCGGTCACGGCCGAGCGGTCGCCGCCGGACTCGCGGATCATCGGGGCGGACTCGCCGGTGATCGCCGACTCGTCA
>DATAQR010000128.1:0-20880 GCA_036264565.1 Solirubrobacteraceae bacterium
CCGCCAAAGGCCAGCGGCGAGTCGAAGATCGAGCGCTACCTGCAGAGCCGCCGGCTTGCATTTGTTTTGGGGGTGATCCTGTACGCCCTGCCCTCCCCGATTTACCTAGGAGCCGTCAAGGGGATCGCCGACGCAAAACTCTCGACGAGCAACGAACTGGCGACGCTGGCCGTGACCGTCGCGATAATGCTGTGGTTGATCGAGCTGCCGATGCTGATGCTATTGGTCGTCCCAGGCCGTGCGACCAGCACGATCGAGCGGATCAACGCCTGGTCTGGGCGCCATGGCCGGCAACTGCTGGTGTTCGCCTGCTTCGGCGCGGGCACGTATCTGCTGATCAGAGGACTCGTCGACCTGCCCGGCTGAGGCCCTCACGCCACCAGCTCAAACAACGGGTCGACCAGCTCCGCTCCTGCTACCAACACGCCCCAGGGCAAGCTCGGTCGCTCAGCGAGCGGCCGCACCACGAGGCCCGCTCGCTCGCACACAAGAGTGCCGGCGGCGATATCCCACGCCTTGACCGTGCGCTCGAAGTAGGCGTCGTAACGACCCGCCGCCGTCCACGCCAAATCCAGCGCGGCCGAGCCGAAGCGGCGAATGTCACGCACGCGCGGGATCAGACGGCCAAGCACCTCCGCCTGGGCGGCTCGCACCTGCGCGTCATACGCGAAGCCGGTCGCCACCATCGCCGTTGAGAGATCGAGGCACTCTTTGCCGAGCAGCGTGTGCCGATCGTAGGATGAAGGGTGCGGCTCCGGCCAGAGCAGACGCGGCTTCTCAGGCGTGGTTAGGATCGCCGGCCCGCCGCGCGTAGCCGTGAACAACTCGTTGCGGACCGGGTCGAAGATCGCCCCTGCCAGCGTACCCTCACCGTCACGCACGGCGATGCTTACGCACCACTGCGGAATGCCGAACAGAAAGTTGACGGTGCCGTCAAGCGGGTCCACTACCCACGTCAGGCCGCTCGTCCCCGCGTGCTCCCCGCTCTCCTCTCCGATGAACCCGTCTCCAGGACGGTGCATCTCTACGTCTTCACGAGTTTCGCGCTCAACCACGATGTCGGCGCGGCTGACAAGATCCGTCGGCGAACTCTTCGTGGCTACTTCCCGGCCACCTCCGTCGCTGTCGTCCTCATCGTCGTCCTCATCATCGAACCCATGATGAAACCACTCGAGTAGTCGCGCGCCGGCGGCGTGAGCCATGTCTTCGGCAAAGCGCAGCAGATCCTCCGGTGAGGAGCCCACCTGATGCGGGACATAGTCGTCCCGGTCTGAGTTCTCCTGATCGTCGCTCACGCGAACGCGGGCGGCCGCTGCTGCGCCCACGGGCGCTCGGCCTCGATCTGGGCCGAGAGCGAGAGCAGGCTGCCCTCATCGCCCGGACGGCCGACGATCTGTACGGAGCGTGGCAGGCCATCGGTGCCAAAGCCAGCCGGGACGGCCGCGGCCGGCTGGCCCGTGAGGTTCCACGGGGCGTTGTACGGCACCAGCGCGATCACCTCGTTCAGCGTCCGCAGCGCCCCATGCCCGTCGAACTGGCCGATCCGCGGCGGTGGCTGCGCGGTCGCCGGGGTGATCAGCACGTCGTGGCTCTCGAGCACGCGGTTCAAGCGCGCCGCTAGCGCCGCCTCTCCGGAACGCGACCACTCCACGAGCGCCGAGGGGACCAGCGAGCCCATTTTTGCGAAGCCACGCGTGGATCGCGACAGGCGCTCGTAGTACGGCAGGGCGTGGGCTTCGTCGTGGCCGCCGCGCAAGTAACGCGTTAGCACCGACGGACCCGTGTCATAACCGTAGTCAGGGTCCTGCTCGGAGAGCTCGTGACCGAGCGAGCGCAGCAGATCGAGCGTCTGTTCGAACGCACGGCGCTGCTCGTCCTCTAGTTTCGCAATCAACAGCGGCGTGATCTTGGTGGAGAAGGCGATCCGCAGTCTGCCTGGAGGCGTGCTGGCGTACTCCGAGAACGGTCGCGGCGGCGGCTCGGGGCGGTCACGGTCAACAGGGGCCGGACCGGAGGCAAGGTCATGGAACAGAGCGGTGTCGCGCACCGAACGAGCGAGGATGCCGTTGACCGACATCCCGTGCCAGGCCTCGGCGTGTGGCGCCATCGAGATTCGGCCGCGCTGGGGCTTGAGGCCGAACAGACCACACCACGCAGAGGGAATACGGATCGAGCCGGCGCCGTCGGAGCCAAGCGCGGCGCCGATCAGACCTGCCGCCACCGCGGCGGCGCTGCCGCCGCTCGATCCCCCGGGAGCGCGCTGCAGGTCCCACGGGTTGCGGGTCGCGCCGAACGTCGGCGTCTCGGTGAATGGCCAGATGCACAGCTCGGGCACGTTGGTCTTGCCGATCGGGATCGCGCCCGCCTCGCGCAGTCGGCGCACGACCTCGGCGTCGACCTGCGCTCGGATGTCGCCGTGCGCGTTGGTGCCGAGCATCGTCACCTCGCCGGCGATGTCGATGTCGTCCTTGACGGCGATCGGCACACCCAGCAGCGGCCGCTCCCCTCCCGCTCCCCGACGGGCGTCAGCCTGGTCGGCTTCCATCAGCGCACGCTCGGCGAAAACAACGCGGAAGGCGTTCAGGCGGGGATCGTAGCGCTCGATCCGCTGTAGGTACAGCTCGACCAACTCGCGCGAGGAGACCTCACCGGCCGCGATCAGCTCCGCCTGGCGGGCGATGCCCGCGAACGCCAACTCGGTTGCGTCCATGCAGCGAAACCTACCCGATCGACCACGCGGCCAGGGCTCAGACCGGGGTGACCGGATTGCGCTTGGCCGGCCACTGTCGCTGCTTACCCTCGGCGTGGGCGAAACGGCGAATCAGATCATCGCGCAGCGCGTCGGGCTCGACCACCGCATCGATCACCAGCTCTGAGGCCAGGTGCAGGATGTCGATGTCCTCGGCGTACTCGCGCCGCAGCTGCTCGGTCTTCTCAGCTCGCTCGTCCTCGTCCTCGATCGCCGACAGCTGGTTGTAGTAGACCGCGTTGATCGCCGCCTGCGGGCCCATCACCGCGATCGAGGCACTCGGCAGCGCGATGCAGCAGTCGGGATCGAAGGCCGGGCCCGCCATCGCATACAGGCCGGCGCCGTAGGCCTTGCGTACGATCACGGAGATCTTTGGGACCGTCGCTTCTGAGACGGCACTGATCATCTTGGCGCCGTGGCGGATGATGCCTTGGCGCTCGACCTGCGTGCCGATCATGAAGCCAGGGACATCGGCCAGGAACAGCAGTGGGATGTTGAAAGCGTTGCACGTCCAGACGAAGCGTGCGGCCTTGTCGGCCGAGTCTGAGAAGAGAACACCCCCCTTGTGCTTGGGCTGATTGGCGACGATTCCGATCGCCCTGCCGTCCAGGCGCGCATAGCCGACGACCAGCTCCTTCGCCCAGCGCGAGTTAACCTGTAGTAGCGAATCCCCGTCGACGATTGCCTCGATCAGCGCAACCATGTCAAATGGCTTGTTCTCATCGCCTGGGATCAACGCCGCTACGTCGGACGTAGAGGGAAGGACGGGATCCGCCGGCGGCGGCAGATGCTCCCAGTTGGACGGCATGTAGGAGAGGTAACGACGGGCGAAAACGATGCCCTCCTCGTCGCTCTTTACCAACTGATGCGCGCAACCGGATACGCCCGTGTGCATGCGCGCGCCGCCCATCTCCTCCAAGGTCACGTCCTCGCCGATCACCATCTGGGCCATCCGCGGCGAACCCAGGTACATCGAGGCGTTGCCGTCGCGCATGATCACGACGTCGCAGAAGGCCGGGATGTAGGCGCCACCGGCCGCGCTCGGACCGAATAGGACGCAGATCTGCGGCACGACCCCCGACATCCGCACCTGGTGAAAGAAGATCCGACCGGCGCCACGCCGGCCGGGAAACATCTGCACCTGCTCAGTGATGCGAGCTCCCGCCGAATCCACCAGGTAGATCATCGGGATGCTCAATGCCAGCGCGCGCTCCTGGATGCGCAGGATCTTCTCGACCGTCTTCGGGCCCCAGGAACCGGCCTTGACGGTCGGGTCGTTGGCCATCAGCGCCACCGGCCGACCGTCAATCACGCCCACGCCGGTGACCACGCCGTCGGCGCCGAGACCGTCCTCGCTCCAGTTGGCCAGCAAAGCCTCCTCGGAGAACGAGCCCTCGTCCAAGAGCAGCGCGACGCGCTCGCGCACCGGCAGCTTGCCCTGCTCGGCCGCCTTGGCGCGATGGCGCTCGGGGCCGCCCGCCAGCGCCCGCCCGACTGCTTCTCTCAGCTCGCCCATACGGCTGCTGAGCCTATAGCGGGACGACCGCGGGCGGCTTTCGAGTAGCCTCCGCGCCGAGACCGTCTAACGGCTGGCGCGCCTGGTGGCGTTCACGCAAGCTACGTCGTACTGAGATACGGCCTTTCCGCTCTTTGAGTGTTCAAGCGAGGCAGTTTCCGGGTTGCCGGCGTAGTGTTCGCCCGCTACGCCTTCCGGGTTGAACACCGAGCCTCTGGCTTCCGATGCTTTGCCCGGCGTTACGAGCGCGCTTTCGGTCTTTTTGCATTCGTTGCCGGCCGATGCGCCGGGCTGTCCCGTCGCAAGCGCGCTACCCGTCATCCCCACGCCCAGCCACAGCGCCACAATGACCGTGGCCGCTGCGAGCTGAACCTTGCGCATCCGCTTCATCTCGACCTCCTGTCTTCTTGGTCTGAATGGCCACGATTGAACGCAGCTGTAGATCTATGGACGCACCCCAGAAGGATTCCTTCCCGAGTCTGCGCAAGCTACGGCAACAGGTGCCGCCTGTAGTGGCTGCGCATGCGCTCGCGCGCCAGCGTCTTCTCGTGGCGCGCCTGCAGTCGCGCCTCGAACGCGTCCAGGTCCGAGCCAGGGCCGAGCAGTCGCCAGGCGTCACGCGCAAAGGGAAGCAGCGTGAAGAAGATCACCCACGCGGGCCAAAAGGCGCCCTGGGCGCCTGCTGCCAGCCAGATCGCCACGCACACGAGCGATGCCATCATCGAGCCGCCCGCCTCCTGCGCCAATCGTCGTCGCAGCTTCGCCTTACGCGCCACCAGCGCGCGCTGGGCAGCCGCGCTGCTGAGGGGTAGATCCTTGCGCAGCACGTCGAGGTCTGAGCGCGTGCGCGCGGCGTAGACGGCGCCCAAGCGCTGCTCGTACTCCTCGGTGCTAAGGCGACCCGCGACGGTGTGCTCCTGCAGCTCCTCGGCCATTCGCTCACGCTCCTCATCGGAGACGCGGATATGTCCAGAGTCCGGCATGCTTTGAATCTAGCCCAATCGCAAGAAAAGAGAGCAGGAGCCACGATGAGAGAGATCGTCATCACCGAAGACCGCGGACACGTCCGCCACGTGGTCCTCAACAGGCCCGAGAAGCGCAACGCGATGAACCAGGAGCTGCTGCACGAGCTCGCCGCGGCGTTGCACGAAGCCGAGGCTGAGGACTCCGTGCACTGCGTGGTCCTGCGCGGCGAAGGAAACGTCTTCTCAGCCGGCGTGGACCTCGGCGAGCTGATGTCCTTCGCCGGCGATCCCGCTGTCCTGCGGCCCTTCCGAGGCGTGTTCCTGGAGTGCGCAAACGCCTGCGAAGAGATGCCAAAGCCCGTGATCTGTCAGATCCACCACACGTGCGTCGGCGGCGCATTGGAGGTCGCGCTCGGCTGTGATCTGCGCATCGCCTCGAGCGACTCTCAGCTGGGGCTGCCCGAGGTGAAGTTCGGGATCATCCCCGACGTCGGCGGCTGCTCGCGGCTGCCCGCCGTCGTCGGCGTAGGTCGCGCCAAGGAGCTGATCTTGACCGGGCGCACGATCGACGCGCACGAGGCCGAGCGGATCGGCCTCGTTAACCGCGTCGTCGCTCCGGACGAACTGGAGCAGGCCACACAGGCCCTGGTTGACGAACTGCTCGCCAACTCGCACTGGGCGGTCGGCCGAGCCAAGCGCGTGATCGACGCCTCGGCCCGCCCGATCCTGGCTCAGACACTGGAGCTGGAGGTGTCGATCCAGGAGTACTGCGTCGGCCAGGTCCGCGAACGCGCACGGGAGGCCGAGGGCGCAAAAGTGTAATTGACTACAGTTTACCTCACTACACTTTGCGCGCAGAGGTCGACCGGCCCCAGTCGATGGGGCCGGCCACCAGCGTGTGGCTACCCAGACGCCGGCCGAGCAGATCCTGCACGCGCCGCGCGCAGGCCAGTAGCGCATCCAGATCGACGCCCGTCGCGATGCCCATCTCGTGCAGCATCGAGACGAGGTCCTCGCTGGCGATGTTGCCGGTGGCGCCCGCCGGCACCGGGCAGCCGCCGAGCTCGCCGAACGACGACTCGAAGCTCGCGACGCCGGCCTGCAAAGCCGCCAGCACATTGGCCAAACCCTGGCCGCGTGTGTTGTGGAAGTGAGCCGTCAGCTCTATCTCCCCCAGTCCCTCCCGCCAGAGCTCAAACAGTTCCCGAACCTGCAGCGGGTTGGCCATGCCGGTCGTGTCGCCGAAGCCGATCTCCTGCGCGCCCCCATCACGCAGGCGCCGCGCGATCTCGAGCACGCGCTCGGGCGGGACGTGGCCCTCGTATGGACAGCCAAACGAAGTGGAGATGACCGCCTCGCAGCGCAGGCCCTGCGCACGCGCACGCGGCAGCACCCGCTCGAGCGAGGACAGCGACTGCTCAATCGAGCGGTTGACGTTCTTTGCGTTGTGGGTCTCTGAAGCTGAGAGGAAGACGCTGATCTCATCGAACGCCGGCCGCTCGCCCCCGCGCGCATCGCGCACCGCCAAGGCGCGCTCCAGACCACGCTCGTTGGGGATCAGGACGCTCAGCGACACCTCAGCCGGCACGTCGATAGCGGCGAGAACCTGCTCGGCGTCGGCAAGCTGTGGGATGACATCAGGGCGCACGAAGCTCGTGACCTCCAAGCGGCGCAGACCCGTGCGCGCGAGCATGTCGATCAGCTCGACCTTGCGCTCGGTCGGGATCACCTCGGGCTCGTTCTGGAAGCCGTCGCGGGGGCCGACCTCCCTGATCTGCACCGACCTCGGAAGGTCAGCCATCACCACATCGACAGGCCGCCGCTGACGTTCAGCGTCTGGCCCGTCACATACGAGGCGTCCTCGCAGGCCAGGAACGCGATCGCGGCCGCGACCTCCTCGGGCTCGCCCGAGCGGCCCATCACGGTCTGGTTGACCATACCCTGCTTCAGGCGCTCACCAAGCTCGCCGAGCAACTTCGGCGCGGCATTTAGCAGCGGCGTCTCGATCGGGCCTGGCGCGACGGCGTTGGAGCGCACTTGATAACGAGCTGACTCGCGCGCGATCGCCTTGGTGAAGCCAATCACACCCGCCTTCGCGGCCGAGTAGATCGCCGAGCCCTGCGAGCCGACGCGGCCCGCCTCGCTGGCGACGTTGACGATCGCGCCCGAGCGGCGCTCCTGCATCCCGGGCAGGACGGCGTGCGTAACCGCAATCGTGCCGCGCAGGTTGACGCCCAAGACGAAGTCCCACAGACCCTCGTCGCTGTTGACGAAGTAGGAGAACAGGTCGGTGCCGGCGTTGTTGACGAGCACGTCCACCGGCCCGAGCGCCTGCTCAATCGCCGCGACGCCCGCCCGCACCGACGCGGTGTCGGTGACATCGAGCTTGCAGCCGTAGCCATCCAACTCGCCCGCCAGCTCACGAGCGCCGTCCTCGTTGACGTCGCCGATGCCCACGCGCGCGCCTTCGGCGGCCAGCAGCCGCACGGTGGCGGCGCCGATGCCAGAAGCGCCACCGGTCACGAGCGCGACCTTGCCCTCGAATCGCATGTGGGTAAGCCTATACTCCGCCGCCGTGGCACCCCCCTCTTCTGAGCCGATCGCGATCGTCGGCGCATCGGGAGCGCTCGGCTTCGGGCTGGCGCTGCGCTTGGCCGGCGCGGGGGTGCCGGTCGTGATCGGCTCACGCGATCGCGACCGCGCCGTCGAGGCCACCGACCGCGCGCGCGAAGCCGTCCAACAGGGGGCCTTCACCGGCGCGGAGAACGCCGAAGCAGTCGCCGCGGTGGACATCGTGATCCTCAGCGTCCCGTTCCGCAACCAGTCCGAGACCCTCAAAAATCTGCGCGACGCCTTCACACCCGGGGCGCTGCTGATCGACGCTACCGTTCCCCTCGCCGCGACCGTCAGCGGGCGCGCCACGCGCATGCTGGGCGTCTGGCAGGGATCGGCCGCCCAAGCCGCCGCGGAGATGGTCCCCGACGGGGTGAAAGTAGTCTCGGCCCTGCACACTGTCAGCGCCGCCTCGCTTGCCGACCTCGATCATCCACTCGACCAGGACGTGCTCCTCTGCGGCGACTCGCGCGAGGACAAGGCCCGCGCCGCCTCGCTGCTCGAGCAGATCCCCGGCCTGCGCTGTGTGGACTGCGGCAAGCTCGAGATGGCGCGTATCGCCGAGTCGCTGACGGCGCTGATGATCGCGATCAACGCGCGCTACAAGACGCACGCGGGCATCCGCGTCACGGGCCTGCCCGACGCGCTGTGGGAGTAGACATCGGCAAGATCGTCGTCCTCGCCGGCGGCACCGGCGGCGCTAAGCTCGCTCGCGGCATGCTCGACGTGGTCGGGCCCGACGAGCTGGTCGTGATCGCCAACACAGGCGATGACATCGACATCTACGGCGCCCACGTCTCCCCCGACCCCGACCTCGTCTCCTTCTGGCTGGCCGACGAGATCGACGAGCGTGGCTGGGGATTGCGCGATGACACCTTCGCCGTGATGGACGCACTGCGAGCGCTCGGCCACGACGTCTGGTTTCACCTCGGCGACCGCGATCTGGCCTGGTGCATCGAGCGCACGCGTATGACCGACGAAGGACTGCGTCCCACGCAGGCCCTGGCACGACTGAATGAGACGATCGGCATACGCGCAACCGTGTTGCCAATGTCCGACGAGCCGCAACCCACGCGCGTACACACCGACGAGGGTTGGCGCCCATTTCAGGAGTTCATGATCCGCGACCGCGCGAGCGGGCCGGTGCACAAGGTGGCCTTCGGTGAGCCGAGCGCACCGCGGGCGACGCCGACCCCCGAAGTCCTTGCCGCCCTGCTCAACGCGCGCGCGGTGATCATCGGCCCGAGCAATCCGGTGATCTCGGTCTGGCCGATCCTGCACTCGCTCGGCGCGGCGCTGCACGACCTCAGCGCACCAATGGTGTGCGTCAGCCCGGTTGTGGCGGGGCAGATTGTCAAGGGCCCGACCGCAGCCTTTCTGAACGCCTACGACCACCCGGTCAGTGCAGCCGGCGTGACGGCCTTCTACGAGACTGTGATGCCCGGCCTGCTCGACGGCGTGGTCGCCGACGAATCGCTATCGAGCTTGCCCGAACTGCGCCTGGACACGCTGATGGCAGATGGCCCGTCACGTGCGGCGGTTGCGCGCCAGACACTTCAATTCGCGCTTTCGCTGACCCACTAGCGAGAGGAAGTAGACAGGACTCGACAGTGGTCCGTTATACCTTGTTATACTCAGCTGCATGAAGACCGCCATCTCCATACCCGACGAGACATTCGAGCGAGCCGAGCGGCGCGCTCACGAGCTGGGGGTCTCTCGCAGCCAGCTCTACTCCACGGCAGTCGAGGGTTGGCTTGACAGCCACGACACCAGACACCTCACCGAGCAGATAGACCAAGCTCTCCCAAGCGCACCCGATGACGAGGACAGAGCCTTCCTCTCGCGAGCATCGGCGAAGCTGGCATCGCACTCACAGACGGCGTGATAAAGCGCGGCGAGGTTTGGTGGGCCGACCTCGGGGACCCTCGCGGCTCAGAGCCTGGGTACATACGCCCAGTCCTGATAGTCAGCGACGACCGCTACAACGCCTCTCGGCTGAAGACCGTGACCGTCGTCGTGATGAGCACCAATACCCGCTTGGCCGAACTGCCTGGAAACGTCTCTGTGCCGAGCAGCATCTCGCAACTGCCGCACGACTCGGTCGCCAACGTGACGCAGATCGCGACGATAGACCGGGAAGCTCTTGCAGATCGGGTGGGTCATCTCCCGGACTGGGTGCTCGAACAGGTTGGAGACGGCATGCGTCTCGCGCTCATGCTGTGAGTGACGCACCCGGACGTGATCTCACTGTCGCGATGCCGTGGAATGCGCTGCTGAACGCAGGATAGGCTCTGCGTGTGCGCACCGCGGCGATCCTCCCCGTCAAGCGCTTCCCGCTGGCCAAGCAGCGCCTCGGGCAGAGCGTGGCCGATCCGCTGCGCCTGGAACTGGCTCGTGCGATGGTCGGCGACGTGCTCAGCGCGCTGCGCGACTGCTCCGCGATCGAGACGACCATCGTCGTGACCAACGAGCCGTCCGTCGCCGCCGCCGGGCGCTACCTCGGCGCGATCGTCGTCGAGGACAGCGCCGAGCAGGGGCAAAGCGCGGCGGCGGAACTTGGGATCGCTCGGGCGCTGGCGGACAAGATCGAGCGAACGCTGTGCGTGCCGGGCGACTGCCCGACACTCGACCCAGGCGAGCTGGAGGCACTGCTCGGCGAGCACACAAGCGGCCTGACGATCGTACCCGACCGCCACGGCAGCGGCACCAACGGGCTGTTGCTATCACCACCGGGCGCGATCTCCCCCAGCTTCGGACCGGACAGCCGTGAGCGCCACGAACTACTCGCGCGTGAAGCGGGCCTCGAGCATCGCCTCGCACAGCCCGCATCGCTGCTGCTGGACATCGACACCGGCGATGATCTCGCCGCGCTGCGCGAGCGGCTGGTCGGCGAGCGAGTGAGAGCGCCGCGGACTCGCACAGTGCTCGGCCTCGGGAAGGCCAAGGAAGCACACGCCGCGACTCGGACGGACGCGTGCAGCTCGCGGGCGGCGTGAGCGCTTGAGTCGATTGAGCGCCAGCAGTTTGAGCGGACTGCCGGAGATCACGGCCGGCGCCGAGATCGCCGAGCTGATCGTTCAGAGCCTGCGAGCCCACTCCGCGAGCCGCGAGCTCCGCGACGGCGACGTCGTCGCGATCGCCCACAAGGTCGTCTCCAAGGCCGAGGGGGCGACCGTGAACCTGCGCAACGTTGAGCCCAGCTCGCGCGCACTGCAGCTGGCCGCCGAGCTAAGCGCCGGCGGACGGCAGCCAAACAAGGATCCTCGCGCCGTCCAAGTCGTGCTCGATCAATCCGCAGAGGTTCTGCGCGCCGCCAACGGAGTACTGATCTGCCGTACCCACCACGGCCTTGTCTGCGCCAACGCAGGTGTCGACGCCTCCAACTCGACCGACGATCAGACCCTGATAGTCCTGCCCAGCGACCCCGACGCCTCCGCCCACCACATCCGCGCCAAACTGCGCGAGCTGACCGGTGCTCGCGTCGGCGTACTGATCTCAGACAGCTTCGGCCGCGCCTGGCGTCACGGTCAGTGCGACGTGGCGATCGGCTGCGCCGGCGTCGCGCCGCTTGACGACTGGCGCGGGCGCACCGACAGCGAAGGGCGCGAGCTGCACGCCACCTGGCTGGCCGTCGCCGACGCGATCGCCGCCCTGGCCGACCTGGCGCGCGCGAAGGACTCGCGCGCGCCGGTCGTGCTGATCGAGGGGCTGGAGCGCTTCGTCAGCGACCAGGACGGGCCGGGAGCGGCTGCGCTGCTTCGGCCCCTCGACGAGGACCTCTTCCGATAGAGCGCCGCAAGCTGGCCAGCATCGCTAGCGGCATACCCGTGACGAGCATCCGCACCGGGCCGATGTTGCGCGAGCCGAACGCCTCGAACACTCGCGCCGTGCGCTCGTCGTAGCTGGCCGCCGAAAAGAACATCCTCTCTGGTGGGCTGAGCTTGCGGCCCGTCGCGTAGTCGAGAATCGTTCTCGTATGACCGCCTAGGCCGCGGGCATAGCGACGCCGGTAGCGCTTCAAACCCCGCTCCAGCGACTCGTCGCCCGCAAGCGCCGGCGCCACGCTGTCGGCCAGCCATTCGGAGGTCTGCAAGGCAAAGCCGCAACCCACGCCCCAGAGTGGATCGACCGCGCCTGCGGCGTCGCCCACCAGCGCCAGGCCCGGCGCGGTCGGCGTGTGGATGACGTTGGTCATGTCGACCTTGCCCTGTACAGGCTCGACCAGGCGCGAGGCAAGAATCGGCGGCGCGTCGGGAACCGAGGAGACCATCTTCTCAAGCGCCGCCCTCGGGTCGGCCTTGAAATCCGGCAGGTGCTCCTTGGTCGGCATCACCGCGTAGAAGGTCAGGCCGCCGTCGGTCGGGAACGCCCCGACCATGTTCGGGTCCATTAGCCACAGCGTCGGGCAGGGGTGGCCCGCATAAGGGGGGCCTTCGTAGTAGCCGCCATAGGCGATTCGCCCATGCGGTGCGGTGCGCGTCTTCACCCCCGCCAGCTTGGCGATGCGCGAGTCGCGGCCGTCCGCTCCGACGACTAGGCACGCGCGCAGCTCGACCGTCTGGCCGTGCGTGTCACTCGCGCGCACGCCACATACCTGCTCGCCGGAACGCATCAGCTCATCGACTGTGTGGCCCATCATCAGATCGACACCCGGCGTCTCGGCGGCCGCTTGGCGGATCATCGGATCCAGCAGCCGGCGGCGCAGGTTGATGCCGCTGGGGACGCCCTCTCCCGGCGGCGGCTCGATCGCGCCCCAGCGCGTCCACACCCTTATCCGCGAGCGCAACGCACCCGCCTGCATCATCGGCTCGACCAGACCCAAACGCTCCAGCGTCGGTACACCAGAGGACTGGACATAGTGGGTGCAGATCTTCTTGTACGCCTGTGAATCGGGGCTCTTCTCCACCAGCGCCACACGCGCGCCCGAGCGCGCGAGCATGATCGCCGCTGCGGAGCCGGCTAGGCTTGCTCCGACGATCGCCACGTCGTAGTCGGCATGCGTCTGCTCGGTCATATCGCTCAACTCCTCGCGCAGGCACGCTCCCGCCGCAACGGGACGCACGGTCTATAGTTCGAGACGAACTATACAGGACGAACTATGGAACGCAAGGCCACCCGCCTCAGCACAACCTCATATGCCGTCATGAGCCTGCTCGACGTGCTTGGGGAGGCGACGCCCTACGACCTTAAGCAGACGCTCGACCACTCGATCCAGAATTTCTGGCCGGTCCCGCACACGACCTTCTACGACGAGCCCGCGCGTCTGGCCGAGGCCGGATATCTCTCACAGCGCCAGGAGCCTGGCGGGCGCCGACGCAAGGTCTATTCGCTGACCGACAGCGGGCGCGAAGCGCTGCGCGAGTGGGCCGACACGCCCGGAGCGCCACCGTCCCAGTACCGCGACGAGGGGATGCTGAAGGTGTTCGCCGGCGCCGACCCCAGCCAGGCCTTCGCCGGGCGCGCCGAGTGGCACCGCGCGAAGCTGGCCGAGTTCGAGGGCTACCTGACTGCTCTTAGAGAGCTTGAGAGCACCGCTGATCACGAGCGGCTGTCGGGGCCCGAGGCCACCCTTATGGGCGGCATCGAATACCACCGTCAGATGAGCGCCATCTTCGAGCGCCTGCTCGGCAGCGGGTAGCGCCGCCGGATGCCGTAGAGCGTCGTGCGCTCGGCCGCCGGGCGTCCCGCATCGTGCGCTGCGGCCACCAGCTGCTCGGGGTCGAGCTTGGTGCCGTGGTAGGAGCCGGCCAAACGCGAGATCGACTCCTCCATCAGCGTGCCGCCGAGATCGTTGACGCCCCAGCGCAGCGACTCGGTTGCCGCCTCCAGGCCCATCTTCACCCAGCTCGCCTGCAGGCTTCCGATTGTACGGCCGAGCGCCAGCCGGAAGACCGCCGTGTGCTTGAGGTTCTCCTCGCGCGAGATCTCCTCCACGCCGTGCGTGCGGCCGAGCAAGGTCTGAAACGGGATGAACGACAGCGGCACGAACTCGGTGATACCCCCCGTCCGCTCCTGCAGGCCCCGCACTACTCGCATGTGCTCGGCCAGCTCCCATGGCTCCTCGATGTGGCCGAACATGACCGTGCAGGTCGAGCGCAGGCCGGCCGCGTGCGACGCTTCGATGATCTCCACCCAGCGCGCGACCGGCAGCTTGTTGGGCGAGATCCGCTCGCGTACGCCGTCGTGCAGCACCTCCGCCGCGGTCCCAGGCGTCGAGTCAAGGCCCCCTTCGCGCAGGCGCGCGAACACCTCCGCCGGCGCCATATGCGTGATCTCGCACATATGCGAAATCTCCATCGGCGAATAGGCGTGTAGATGCAACTCGACACCCGCGTCACGCGCGGTCGCCTTCGCCAAGCGCAGCCAACCCAGGTAATCCTCCAAGCCCCAATCGGGGTGGATGCCCGACTGGATGCACAGCTCGCTGGCGCCGTAGTCGATCGCCTCCAACACACGGCGCACGAACTCCGGCTCGTCGTGTTCGTAGGCATCGGGCGAGCGCTTGCCCTGGCCAAAGCCGCAGAAGGCGCAGCCGACCGTGCAGACGTTTGAGATGTTGATGTTGCGGTTGACGACGAACGTGACCGTCTCGCCGGCCACCTCCGCCCGCAGCTCATCGGCGGCGGCGCGAATCTCCTCGATCGCACCCGGGCGCGTCTCGGCGAACATCGCCGTCAGCTCGTCGGCGCTCAAAGCCACACCATCCCGCCCCTTCTCGATAGCGCCCGCCACCAAGTCCGGTCGAATCGGCGCCGACGACTCAGTACGACCGGAACCGCGCCGCGGGATGAAGCTCCAATACTTCAGCTTGATCGTATCGAGCACACCCTGCGCGAGCCAGTCGCCGTCGATGTAGCGCGGGTAGACGCACAATCGCTCGGTCAGCGCCACGCCGTCGGCCTGCAGGCGCTTGCGCACCTGGTGCGGCGAGGGGAACGGGTGCTCAGGGGAGATGTGATCGCCGTTGGCCGACAGGCCGCCGAGGTCGGTCGCGCCGGCGGCGACCAGTCCGGGCCACCAGTCGGCCAGGTTCGGCGGCACCTGGATACCGACATCGGGCATCAGCCGGCGAGTCTCGACGATCAGCGCCTTCATGTCCTCGATCGACACCGGCCCGGCGCCTTCGAGTGCCCACTTCGGCAGCGAGACCTCAGGGCGACTGTCTGAGACGCCCGTGCGCCAGTAATCACGAGCGGCCGCGTCGGCGATCTCGGCCGGCTCTTCGTCGTAATAGCTCTGATGCGGGACGAAGTTCTGCAGGATCAACTCCTGGATGTGGCCGTACTCGGCTTGCACATCAGCCAACGCCTGCAGTGAGGCGAAGCGCTCCTCACGCGTCTCGCCGATGCCCACGAGGATGCCGCTCGTGAACGGGATCCGCAGCTCACCGGCCGCGCGAATCGTCTCCAGGCGCGTGGCCGGATGCTTGGTCGGCGAACCCGCGTGCACCGTGTCCATCAAGCGCTCGGAGACCGACTCGAGCATCAGGCCCTGCGAGGCCGTCACCTCGCGCAGGCGCGCCAAGTCCTCGCGCGAGAGCACACCCAGGTTGGTGTGCGGCAGCAGGCCCCGCTCGAGCGCCCGTTCGCACGTCCACACGACGTAGGCGGTGAAGTCCTCGTGGCCGTATTCGACCAAGCGCTCGCGCACCTGCGGGTTGACCTCGGGGCGCTCGCCGGTGAGCACCAGCAGCTCCTTGACGTTGCGCCGCGCGGCGCCGTCGAGGATCTCCAGCACCTCCTCGGGCGAGTACAGATGTGCCTTGTGCGTGGCGAACGCGCAGTACTTGCAGTAGCAGCGGCACGTGCGCGACAGCGACAGCGTGAGGTTGCGCGAGAACGTGACCCGGCGACGCATCGTCTTTGCAGTCTATGAAGCCACCGGCACATGTGCCGGTGGCCCCTCGGCGCATGCGCCGAGGGCGCAGCCGCACATGTGCGGCTGCGTACGGGCCGTACATGTACGGCCCGTCTTGGGCCACATGTGGCCCAAGACCGGACGGCACATGTGCCGTCCGGAACCCCCCATACATTTCCGTCCATGTCCGAAGACACCCTTCGTCGCGCCGTGGCCGAGATGATCGGCGCGTTCACCCTTACCTTCATCGGCGCCGGCGCGGCCGCCGCCGCCGGCGCCGTCTCCGACCCGTCGCTGATCGGCGTCGCCGTCGCTAACGGGCTGGCGATCGGCGTGATGGTCTGCGCGCTGGGGCACATCTCCGGCGGGCACTTCAACCCGGCGGTGACCTTCGGGTTCCTGATCACGCGCAAGATCAAGCCGGCTCTCGCGGGCGTGTACTGGGTAGCTCAGTTCGGCGGCGCGGCGCTGGCCGCGCTGCTGGTCGACCAACTGCTGCCGAAATCGATCACCGAACCGGTCGGTCTCGGCGTGCCGGCACTAGGGCACGGTGTCAATGCCAGCTCCGGCTTCCTGCTCGAGGCGATCCTCACCTTCTTCCTCGTGTTCGTCGTCTTCGGCGCGGCCGTCGACGCGCGCAATCAGTTCAGCGTCGTCGCCGGACTGGCGATCGGGCTCACGATCGCGATCGACGTTCTCTTCGGCGGACCGTTCACCGGTGCCGCCATGAATCCCTCGCGGGCGTTCGGGCCCCAACTGGTCGGCGATCACTGGGCCAACGGCTGGGTTTGGTATGCCGGGCCGCTGCTGGGCGCGAGCATCGCCGCCGGGCTGTACTCGTTCCTCTACCTGGGCAAGTCCGGCGTCGAACCCACCGAGTCGGCTGCCGGCTGAGCCGGCGCCTGGACCCCGAGCGCCGCCCCAACAGCCGAGCAGATGACTCCGGCCAGTGTCTACCTGGCCCGCCACGGCCAGACCGCCTACAACCTGGAGCGCCGCTTCCAGGGGCATCTCCCTATACCCCTGGACGACACGGGGCGCGAACAGGCCCGCGACCTGGCCGAGCGCGCCAGCGCCCACCCGTTCGCCGCGCTGTGGTGCTCGCCCCTCCTGCGCGCGCGCGAAACCGCCGACATCGTCGCCGAGCGCATTGGGCTTGTCCCGCGCGAGGACGCGCGCCTGATGGAGACCGACGCCGGCGACTGGACCGACCGCCTGTTCGTCGACGTCCACGCCCAAGATCCAGACGGCTTCGCCGGCTTCATCGAGGGCCGCCCCGACTTCGCCTTCCCCGGCGGCGAGTCCTTCGCCCACCAGGGCGAGCGCGTCGCGGCGGCGCTGGCCGACATCGAACAGGGCACCCTCCCAGCGCTCGTCGTCTGCCACGGCGTCGTGATCCGCATCGCCCTCTACCAGCGCGCGGGCCACAAGATCGCCCTAGCCGAGCGAGTCCCCAACGCCGCCCTGGTCCCGCTCGACCCAGTCGAGGCCGAACACACCAACCTCGGCGGCGGCGCGGCGCTACCGCCGAGCTGACGGCGACGTAACTTCGGCGTCAGGCCGCTGGGACCATCCGCTCGACCAGATTCGCGCCTTCCCGCGCCACACGCGAGCGAGGCACGACTTGGTCGAAGCCAGTCCTTTCTGCCAGCGCGCGAGTGTTCGCCTCGACGTGGGAGTAGAACGCCAGGGTGCGCACGTCGCCTAGACGACCGTCCCCCTGGAGCCCCTCAACCAGGCTTGCGCGACTCGTCGCGTCATCGGTGAGATCGACCACTAGGACATCCGCGCCGACAAGCGCATCGCGAACGGCCTCCCCGTCGCTGACCAACTCGACCTCATGCCCGGCCGCACGCAAACCGCCCTGGACCTGTGAGCCGAACAGCAGGTCCGGGATGAAGGCAACCACACGCGCCACAGCTCATCCTCGCGCGCTCGACCGTGAGCCCGACAGGCGCCTACTGCGCCCGCAAGCGCGCGAACTCCTCGCGCACCGACTGTGGACGGCCCCACATCTGCGTGACCTCGACACGGCCCACGCGCTGCTCGCGCATGACCAACTCACCCTCGATACCCGCTTCGTCGAGCAGGCGCAGAGCACCGTGGGTGGTAGGGGCCGAGGCGGCGTGGCCGAAGTTGTGCGCCACCAGCAGGCGCCAGTGCCAGTCGTGATGGGAATAGGGGCGCGCGTTGCACGTCGTCAGATACACGCAGGCGTCGATGTAGCGCGACTCGTCGCTGACGCGCAGATCGAACTCGAGGTCGGTCCAGTCCTCTGGGAGCGCGTCGACGATCTGCTGAAAGCTGTCCGCCAGTGCCATCGAGGCGAAGCCTAGCGTGACTCCCGGAACTCGGCCGAGGACCGATGCGGCGCAACTCCGTCAAACCTTGGAGCCCATCCGAAACTGCGCCTCACGCAACTATGCTCGAAGCGTGGCCAGTGTCGACACCACCGAGCTCATACGCGAATACGCGGCCCTGACCGAGCACTGCGGGCTCCTCGACCGCTCCGAACGCGGCAAGCTTGCACTCACCGGCGCCGATGCCGTCGAGTTCCTGAACGGGCAGGTGACCAATGAACTGCTCGACCTCACCCCAGGCCACGGCTGCTACGCCGCCTTTTTGACACACAAGGGCAAGATGCTCGGCGACCTGCGCATCCTGGCGGTCGGGGACGACACGGTTTACGACGACCACGGCGATAGCGCCACCGACGCGCAGAAAGCCGCGCCCACAGAACTTCTGCTCGACACCGAGCGCGTCGCGCTGCAAGGGCTGTTCGACATGATCCGGCGCTTCAAGGTCGGCTACCGCGTGGATCTGCACAAGCGCACATTGGAGGCCTCGTTGCTCTCGCTGATCGGCCCAGCCGCCGCGATGACCGCCGAGCGGGCGTTCTCGTGGCCGGTCGAGTTGCCAGAGCACGAGAACGATCACGTTCTGGCCGGACAGGTCCGACTCGTAGCAACCAACTTCGGATTCGATCTGCTGTGCGCGTCGGACGCCACCGCGTCCGTGCTCGAGTCGTTGAAGGGAGCCGGGGCCGAGCCGGTGAGCGAGGCGGCTGCCGAGATCGTGCGCGTCGAGGGCGGCCGACCCCGCTACGGCATCGACATCGACGAGAACACGATCCCCCAGGAGGCCGGGCTCAACGAACGAGCCGTCAGCTTCACCAAGGGGTGCTACGTGGGACAGGAGACCGTCGCCCGCCTGCACTACAGGGGCAAACCCAACCGCCGCCTGCGCGGATTGCGCTTGTCCGACCCGACCGCCTCCGGGGCGGAGCTACACCTCGGCGAGCGGCCCGTCGGAGCGCTCAGGAGCACAGTCCTCTCCCCCACATTCGGCCCGATCGGGCTTGCCTTGCTACGCCGCGAGGCCGAGCCCGGCGCGACCCTCGCCGTCGGCGACGGTGGCGCGACGGCCACAGTCGTCGAGCTGCCGTTCCAGTAGGCTTCCCGAGCCCCCGACAGACCGACAAACGAGGTTCAGAGCACGTGGCAATCGATCTCCAGCAGGTATCAAAGGTGGACGCGCAGCCGGGCGAGTTGCCCGACACGATGGCCGCCTGGGTCATCCGCGAAGAGCGCCAGGGAGAACCCAGGGACGCCTTCCAGCTGGAGGAGATCGAGGTTCCTGAGCCCGCCGCCTTCGAGGTGATCGTTCGCGTGATGGCGGCTGGGGTCAACTACAACAACGTGTGGGCGGCGCTCGGCAAGCCCGTGTCGGTGATGAAGTACGGCGACCATCCCGAGTTCGGCCATCACATCGGCGGCTCGGACGCCTCCGGCGTCGTCTGGAAGGTAGGGCCCGGTGTCACGCGCTGGAAGCCCGGCGACGAGGTCGTCGTGCACTGCAACCAGGCCTCCTACGAGGACCCCGAGGTGCACGGTCTCGACCCGATGGCGGCTCCCTCCCAGAAGATCTGGGGGTACGAGACCACCTGGGGGTCCTTCGCCCAGTTCACCAAGGTGCAGGCCCAGCAATTGCTGCCCAAGCCGCAGGCGCTGAGCTGGTCTGAGTCCGCCTCCTACGGGCTCGTCTACTTCACCGCCTACCGCATGCTGATCACCCGCTGCAAACTGCAGGCGGGCCAGAGGGTCCTGATCTGGGGCGCCGCCGGCGGGCTCGGCGTGTTCGCCACACAGCTCTGCGCAGCCGCGGGCGCGCACTGCGTCGGCGTCGTCTCCTCCGCCGAGAAGGGGGAGCTGGTCAAGCGCCTGGGCGCCGTGGACTACATCGACCGCGGCGAGTTCGCCGGGATGATGCGCAAGGGCGGCGAGACGCCCGAGCAGGAGAAGGCCCGCTTCGGCGTCTCGCGCGAATTCGCCAAGCGCGTCAAGCAGATCCTCGGCGACGCCCCCGACATCGTCTTCGAGCACGTCGGTCAGGCGACCTTCCCCACGTCGGTATTCACCGTCAAGCCGTTCGGCAAGGTCGTCATTTGCGCCGGCACGACCGGCTTCAATCTCGACTTCGACGTGCGCTACCTGTGGATGAAGCAGAAGGAGATCCTTGGCTCGCACTTCGCCAACGCGTACGAGTGCATGAAGGCCAACGAGCTGATCGAGTCCGGCCAGATCCGCCCGGTGCTGTGGCGGACGCTCGGCTTCGAGGGGGTCGCCGAAGCACACCAGCTAATGCTCGAAAACAAGCACCTGGGCAAGATCTCGATCCTGGTCGGCGCCGAGTCCGAGCAGGAAGGCAAGACCGCGGATGGCCCAGGCGCAATCCACGCGGAGGTGGGCGACTGATGAGCGACTTCGATGACGGCGGCGCCAATCCGGAGGTGAAAGGCTGATGGCCGGCACGGTGATCGTCCCCTGGTATGCGACGGGCTTTCGCAAGGAGGGCCTCCAAGACGCGCTGAATGAGATCGCGCCGATCGCGCTTCGCTACGGCGCGACCTCTTACGCGGTCTACCGTTCGCGCGAGGACCGCTACCGCTTCCAGCAGATTGCTCATTTCGAGGATCACCTGGACTGGGAACGCTTCTGGCACGGGCCGGAGATGATCGAGTTTCGTGTCCAGCACTCCAGCTGGTACCAGGTGCCGGTGCTCTACGGCTGGTGGGACTGCACGGTCGCCGGCTCGATCGAGAGCGCCGATCCCGACGCGCCGAGCGCCGGCAACGGGCACGCCAACGGTGGGCTGCCCGCCGACGCGATCGCCTGACCTCG
>DATAQR010000076.1:0-7666 GCA_036264565.1 Solirubrobacteraceae bacterium
CTCGTTCAACCAGGCCCACAGCTGCCGGGCTACCCGCGCGTCGGTCAGGGCGCGCGCTTCAAGGGCGCGGCGCTCGCAGAGTGCCACGACGCTTTCGCAGACGGCTTCTGCGGCGCTCACGCTGCTGGGCGCGACCCCGAAAACCTCGCCGCAAGTGAAGAAACCGCCGACCACGCGGCGGCCGTCCCCGGTCATCCAGGCCAGGAGCGCCATGCCTTCCATCACCTCGCAAACGTAGCCCGTCTCGCCGAAGTCGCAGATCGTGGAACCGGCGGCGAAGGCGGTTTGCGAGGCGCCGGCCATCTCGACCAACCGGCTGTGGCGAGCCCAGGCGCTGGTTCCGCCCTCATCGTAATCGCGGTAGTCGCGCCGCGTGCGTGGCATCATGGCGGCTCTCTCCCGTCTCCTGAGATGTGTGGTCCATGCGTCCCGGCGAGCATTCGGGTGATCCCTAAGGGACGCTCCCCTCGAGGCGCCCGCGCTAGAGCATGATGGGCGGAGGTCGAACGACCGGAGCGCTGAATCATGCTCTACGCTTTTGAATCTAGAGCACGATTCAACGATCAGGCGATTCCGCCTGATCGCATCGTGCTCTAGGCGCGCATGTCGGCCGACGCGCCGCCGACCCGCCCCGCTCCGCCTGACTTGGCTCGGGCGCCAGCCCGCTTGTCGTTGCCCGCCGGGCATTGGCAGGGCTGGAAATGTGGAACGGCGAACTCCGCCTCCACGCGGCAGCCACCGCGCGGCGAGCTAGCGATCTCCGCACGGCCCCCAAGCTGTGCGGCCAGTCCGCGGATCAGTTCGAAGCCCATATGGGCCTCGGGGTCATCGGGCAGGCCGACCCCGTCGTCCTCCACCGCCAGACGGGCCGCTCCGCAGCGCAGGGTCGCCAAGTCGACCCGGACGGCTCCGCGACGCCGGAACGGAAAGGCATGCTTGATCGCGTTCGTCACAGCTTCAGCGGCGAGCAGGGCCAACGGCGAGGCAATCTGCGCCGGCCAATGCTTGTCAGGCGCCGTGGCCGTCACTACGACACGGTCGGTCGACAGCGCGGCGCAAATGTCGCGCAGGTAAGGCTCCACGCGGATCTCCGCGTCGGAATCCGCGTAGGCGGCGTCATGCAGCTTCGCCAGCGCGATCAGCCGCTGGCGGGCGGCCTCGAGCGGTGCGCGCAAGCCCTCGTCCGCCGCCAAGCGCCGCTGTCGCGCGAGCAGCGCCGCCGCCAGCCCCAGCGTGTTCTTGGCCCTATGATCGCATTCGCGCAGCAGCACGCGGCCCAACCGTTCAGCTGCCTGCGCCTTCTCGAGCGCCGCGAGGGCGCGGTCGAGGCGCCGCTGCAGCACCAGCACGGAGCCGGCCCTCTCTCGATGGGCGGCAAACGCCCGCGGTGTTTCCACCGAATCTGGTTTGAATGGCATCGCTGTCCCTCGCGAACCGTACTTTCCTCCCGCGGCGGGCATCGCGATATCCGTTGGACGCCTCGGATAAGTCCCTAGGTCAGTTCTGGGCGGGGCCGCTGAGCGATCAGCGACGGGCGGCGGCCGCGGCAAGCAGCACCAGCTCTGGCAGCGAGCGTACGTCGAGCCGCTCCATCAGGTGTGCGCGGTGCACCTCGACGGTGCGGGGACTTATGCCGAGGCGCCGACCGATGAGCTTGTTGGTCTCGCCGGCCACCAGGCCCTCG
Source organism: Solirubrobacteraceae bacterium (assembly GCA_036264565.1). Taxonomy (GTDB): domain Bacteria; phylum Actinomycetota; class Thermoleophilia; order Solirubrobacterales; family Solirubrobacteraceae; genus Palsa-744. The sequence continues at coordinate 1,685 of DATAQR010000076.1, forward strand.
AGCACCTCATGCTCGCGCATGCTCATGCCGGAGATGCGTGCTCTGGCGAAGTCGAGGCTGCGGTCCGCCTCCATCGCCTCGCGGACCTCCGCCAGCGCCGAGGCAACGGCCTCCAGCAGCGCCGCGAAAGCGACCGGCGAGTCGAGGTAATCGACCGCCCCCGCCTTCATCGCCTGCACCGCGGCGGCGATCTCGCCCTCGTTCTTTCCGAGAACCACGATAGGGAGCGCGATCTGTCGCGACTGCAGCACCTTGGGGATCGTGAGCCCGTCCTCGGTGGAGCGCAGGTCGACAAGGACGCAGCCTGGCTGAAGGGCGGCGGCGACCTCCAGGAATGCGCGGGCCGACGCAAATTCCCGCACCGCGTAGCCCGCCTCGCGCAACGCAACTGCCAACGCGCGACGCGGCTCGGCGCGGCCGTCGATGAAGTAGACAGTCGAGCTTTCGTGCTTGGTGATGTCCTGCGAGATGCCGCCTATCCGCAGCACCCGTCCCTCCTCGTCGGGGATGGGAAAGCCGGTGTTGCGGATCCAGCGCACCGCGCCGTCCGGACGCAGGATCCGATATTCCTGCACGACCACCTCGCCGCGGCGAATGCGGTCCAGGGCGTCCAGCGCGCCGGCCCGGTCGTCGCGGTGGATCGTCTCGGTCCAAAGCGCCATGTCCGTCAGCGTCTCGCTCGGCGGTCCGCCCCAGACGCGCTCGAACGCCGAGCTCAGGAACTCCAGCCGCATGGCTTCGGCGTCCATCATCCAGAGCACGTCGGCCGAGTACTTGGCGAAGACCTGGAATCGCGCCTCGCTCCCACGCAGCCGCTGCTCGGCGAGCTTTGCCGAGATGACGTCGGCGGCCTGCTGCGCATAGAGGTCGGTCAGCCGCAGCTCGCGTTCGGACGGACGGTACGGCTGCCGGAACAGCGTTGAGAGCATGCCGACGGGCCTGCCTCTGGCGCGATCAAACATCGGCGTCGATTGGGTGGCTCGGTAGCCGGTGGCGCGGGCGATCGGACGGTGTTCCGCATAACGCTGATCCTCGTCGACGTTCTCGATCAGGATGCGCTCGCCCGATTTCAGCGCCGACCCGCCGGCCGAAGCGTCGCTGGCGTCCACGGTCCGGAAGTGCTCCAGGAAGTCCTCGCCGACGCCGCGATGCGCGACGATCGAGAGGGTGGCGTTTTCGTTGTTGAACAGCTGCACGATGCCAAAGTCCGCGCGCTGCAACTCCATGACCGCTGAAAGGGCCTCGTCCAGCAGCGCAGACAGTGACGTGGGCGCGGTGAGCCGGACGCTCAGGTCGTGCAGCCGCGAGGAGGCGGCGAGCTCGTTGGTGAGCGCGGTTTGCAGCGTGAGTATCCGCGCCTCGGTCTGCTTGTGCTCGGTGATGTCGTAGGCCGCGCCGACGAAGTTCACCGGGCGGCGCGCTTCGTCGAACACCGTGCGGCCGTGCGTCGACACCCACCGCTCGATCCCGTCCTCGATGCCGATCACGCGGTAGGAGATGTGGTAGACGCCTTCGCCGCTTGGGTCGACGCTGGCGGCGATGGCCGCCTCCACGCGCGCCCGATCCTCCGGGTGCACGCCGGCATAGAACGCCTCCATGTCCACAGGCGCGTCTTTCGACAAGCCCCACATGCGCCGAAGGCCGTCGTCCCAGTTCAGGGCTTGGGTGACCGGATCCCAGGTGTAGGTGGACAGCCCCAGCAGCTCGACCGCCGCCTGCAGTCGCGCCTCGCTGCGGCGAATGCGCTCGCTCGCCTCGCCGCGCAGCCGGGCGAGCGCCAGATGCTCGTCCTCGGAAGCGCGGGCGTCGGCGATCGCCGTGGCGATATGCTCGGCCACCAGATCGAAGAAGATGCAATAGTCGTCGTCGATGACGCGCCGAGGGCTCGCGCCCACGATGAGAAAGCCCAAGGGGGTCGGCAGGCTGGGGGCGCCTAGCGGCAGCACGAACCCGGTCTGCACGAGATCCGGCCAGAGCGGAGAGCGCAGCTCGCCAACCGTGCCCGGCAGGTCAGTGACTTTGACAGGCGTTCGCGTGCGTGCAGCGGCGGCCAGCGGCCAATGGCGCCGCTCCTGCCGCGGGGCGATTGCAAGCGTCGGCGGGAAGGCCGGCAGATCGTCCGACAGCCGCGCCACGGCGACGCGGCGGGCGGCTGCGCCGTCTTCGTCGGTCACGTAAATGGCGGCGAACGGGAAATCCAAAGGGTTGTCGTCCAGAACGGCCGCCATCGCAACGCAGGCCGCTTCCACCGTGCGCTCCTCTGTGGAGCGGACGCCGAGGGCGCGCAGCGTCGAAAGCCGTCGCTCCCCAAGCACGCGTTCGGTCGTCTCGGTGGCGGGGCAGAAGATGCCCTCGACGCGTTTTCCGTCGGGACTGAAGATCGGGCTGTAGCTGAAGGTGATGTAAGCCTCCTCCTGCGGCAGCTGGCGATCGATGAAGAACTGCTGATCTTCCCGCCAGGCCGAGCCGCCCTCCACCGCCTCCTTGAGCAGCGGCCCGATCGTCGGCCAAATCTCACCCCACGCGACGCGGCCCGGCTCGCCAAGCACCCTTGGGTGCTTGGTGGCGCCCAGCAGCGGAGCATAGGCGTCGTTGTAGAGGATGCGCAGCTGCGGGCCGATCCACAGAAGGATTGGATATTGGGAGGTCAGGCAAAGGTTTACGGCGATCTTGACGCTTGGCGACCAGCTCCCGGGAGCGCCAAGCGGCGTGGCCGACCAGTCCTTCTTTCGCATCGACGCGCCGAGCGCTCCGCCACCATTGAGAAATGCAGCCGTTCCTTTGATCGCTGCAATCGGCGACATCGCCGCTCCTTCACCCGGAACCGGCTGTCGACTTGGTTTGCTGTAACTGGCGCGTACATCGATCCTGGCGATCTTCAGCTCGGTATCTCGACTCACGCTCAGCCCACAGCATCGACGGGAAGCCCATCGTTATTCGCCTTAGAGTTCTACTTAGCCGTCCCATGGCTCTACCTTACAACTTGCGCCGCGAGCCGAATGGTCCGAGCTAAGCCGAAGAAAGATGTCCCGCGCGGCATCGACGATCTGCGGCCGTCTCGCGCGCTCGACCATCGAGTCGAAGACGCAAGCCGGGCCGCCAGGGGAGCGGCGCTTCTTGGTGGGCTTCAGGTGCGGCAGCGTCGCGCTAACAGGCGCTCGCTCGTTGGGGTCGTCTTGCCGCCTAAGCCTTCGACGGGTCAGTCGCGCTCAGAGCGAATAGCCGCTCGCCCCTTTCCCACACCTCGACCGCCAGATGGTGCGGCTCGGCGACCAGGCGCTCCGCCGTCGCCAGCGCGTCGGTTGCATCCATCATGGTGACGACCAGCAGCGAGCGAACCACGTAGCGGTCGTCGGTTACGTAGAATTCGAAGTCTCGCATGCGGCGCCCACAAGCAAAATGTGGCGGGGGCGCAAGTCGTCCCTCGAACGAACTCCAGCGCCGACATACGCACGGAGTCAACGCTGCCGTTTCAACCAGCCGCTGGAGCCAGTCGACCGTGAGCTGCCGGCGGCCAAGCTCGAGGTGGCTGATGCGCGGTTGGACGTGGCTGCGGGTTGAACCTTCCGACCCGTGCCGCCAGCTCTCTCAGTGTGAGGTCGTCTGCTGACTGCGCGCTCCGCCACCGCTCTTTGCGCTTCGTGCGGCTTCGCCGGCAAGCCACGGAGAGGTCGCGATCGCTGAGCTTCGCAACGGCAACCTGGCCATGGCGCCGTACGCAGGCCGCCGCCTCAGCCGACTTCCACCTGCGCTTTGAAAACATAGCCGACCCCGCGCAAGGTCTCGATGATCTGCGGGGAGGCGGGATCGACCTCCAGCTTGCGCCGAAGCCGCAGGATCTGCACGTCGATGCTGCGATCGAAGACGTCTTCGTGCACTCGCGTCGCGTGAAGCAGATGTTCGCGTGAAAGCCCACGGCCCGGCGCGTCGAGAAACGCGTGCAGCAGGGCGTGCTCGGTCTTGGTGAGCGTGATGGGTTCCTCGTCGGCGCGCTGGATGCGCCGCGTCAGCCGATCCAGCTCCCAGGGGCCGAATCTCACACGCAGGCTATTTCGGGGGCGGGGCCCCTGCCCGCCAGCGGCCCGCCGGCGGAGCATGCCTCGGATGCGCGCCAGCAACTCGCGCAGGCTGAAGGGCTTGGTGAGATAGTCGTCGGCGCCAAGCTCGAGGGCGATGACGCGGTCGATCTCGTCGGCGCGATGGCCGGTGATGGCGATCACCGGCACGTCGGAGACCGCGCGAATGTGACGGAGCAGGTCGAGGCCGTCGTCCTGACCGAGGCGCAGGTCGAGGATCACCAGGCTCGGTTCGCCCTTCAGCTGATCGGCCAGACCCGCCCTGTCGGCCCCGGACGTGGCGCGCATCCCGTTCTGATCGAGATATTCGACGAGCATGTTGCGCATGGCCTCGTCGTCGTCGACGACAGCAATCTTCGGCGTGACGGCGAGGGACGGACGCAACGGGAAGGTCTCTGCGCGCGATGTGGCGTCTGGGCGCGAGATGATGTCTGGGCGCAGCGTGGTTTGGGCGAAGGCCATTTTGGAGCTCCAGGAATCGCAGTGGCAAGACGTCGCCTTCCGGAGCGGCGTTCGGGCCGCAGACGGAACGCGTACTGGTCCTGCCGATTGGTCGCTGTCACGCGCCGTGCCGGCGCCTGAGGAGCAGTTCACACCCACGGGCGGCCCACGTCCAATCGATTGACTTAGGCAATTCGATTGAAAATACCTATACCCCTGCGGCTCCGAGCAGTGGGGCAACTTGAATTATCTTGACGGCGACAACTTCGCCTGCGCTCTTGTCGCACGCTGCCTAGAGCCCGTGGGGCAATCTGAAAAGCGCGGCTCGCACGAAGGTGTGGCCCGACCGGCGGCGCGATCTACGCGAGCAACTCGACCCAAGCTGCTACCGACCCAATAATTCAAATTGCCCCCGGCTCACGCTTCCGCGGGCATGACTTGGGCCCCGGCGTTGCAGCTCATCCCCCACCCGCGGCGACGCGAACGCCGCGCCGCAGTTGCTCGCGCTCGATCGACCTGCGCAACGCGGTGAAGTTGCCCTCACCGAAGCCCTCGTTCGGCTTTGCGCTGGATGAATTCGAAGCACAGGGCCCCGACGCGGTCTCGAGAAGACCTGCGTCAGGGGCCGGCCGCGCCGTCGCCGGTCGCGCTATCGAGCAGAATACCCTGCGTCTGGAGTGTCGGGTCGACTCAGCTTGGCTGGGGCGCTTGACCCGGGTCGAGTTCCAGCGCCACCCGGGGAACGGTGAACGCCTTCCCTCTGGCCTCCGCCTCGCCAAGGTCGCGGGTCACGCAGCAGTATTCGAGCGTCACGCCGTTCGGGTCGCGGAAATAGATCGAGCTCGACCAGCCGTGATCCATCACCTCGGTGACCTCCACCCCCTCCGCCCGGAGCTTGTCGCGCTTGTCCTGTAGGTTGGCCAGGGAGCCCGCCTCGAAGGCGAAGTGGTAGAAGCTGCCGGGAATGCCGAGGCCCTTGTTGATCCCCGTGTCGTAGGCGGCGGGCACGTCCGCCACCTGCCGCGGCGCCATGAATGCGATGAGCTGGTCCCGGCCCACGTCGAAGAAGACATGGTCGATGACGCCGCCCTCCTCGACTTGAATCTGGTCGTGCACGACGACCTTAAATCCCAGCACGTCCTCGTAGAAGCGCCGCGTCGTTTCCACGTCCAGCGTCGTCAGACCGATGTGCGAGAAACCTTTGTGACTCATGGGTGTGTCTCCGAATCAAAAGAGCGAGGAAGAACAATTCTGCCCAGGGTCCGTAGTAACCGCCGCCGGCTACGGGCGCGTTTCACGTCATCCGAGATGTGTTGCAAACGTAACGCTTGGTTATGTGACATTTCACTTGAAATCAGTCGGCCGATAGACCGACATCACGATGTAGTCGGCTCCCATCAGCTTCGCGGCGTCATTGCTAGCCATGGAGCAGACTAATGAAGAGCCAATCAACTCACCCCACGTT